>NZ_JAQTZC010000004.1 GCF_028687955.1 Acidocella sp. | reverse complement strand
GATACCGGCCGATGATGACTCAATCATCGGCGCCATTCGGATAGTTTGCTGGAAATATTGGTGAGCCCGGTGGGGGTCGAACCCACGGCCATTCGATTAAAAGTCGAATGCTCTACCACTGAGCTACAGGCTCTCCGTGCAGGGGGTGAACCAGATTTTTCCCCTGCTCGTCAATAGACACAAACCGATTGCTGACCGGTTTTACCGGAAATGCCGGTAAAACCTGATCATGCGCCCCGATTGGCTTTAAGCGGCCAGGGTCATCTTGATGATCGAATCGGGGTCGATCACCTTGCCGCTCTGCGGATCGCCCTTCTTGATCTGCTGCACGAAATCCATGCCGGCGGTAACCTGGCCCACGATGGTATAATTGCCGTCCAGGAAGGTCGCCGGGGCGAAGCAGATGAAGAACTGACTGTTGGCGGAATTGGGGTCCGAGGTGCGGGCCATGCCCACCGTGCCGGTGAGGAAGCTGGCGTCCTGTGTGAATTCCGCCGGCAGGTTTGGCAGGTCGGAGCCGCCCATGCCGGTGTTGGTGGCATCGCCGGTCTGCGCCATGAAACCCGCGATGACGCGGAAGAACTTGCAGCCGTTATAATAGCCCTGGGCGGTGAGCGTGCGCAGGCGCTCGGCGGCCTTGGGCGCCAGGTCCGGGCGCAGCTCGATGGTCACGGTGCCGTATTTCAGCTCCATCAGCAGGGTGTTGGAGGTGGCGGCGGCGGCGGGTTCAGTCATGGCGAGTTCCGTTAAAAAAGGGGTTGCAGCGGCAGTGCTGATGAGGGTCCGGCGTTTCAACATGGTTATTTCCTCAGTTTGGCAAGGGTACGTTCCAGCGTGAGCTTGGGCACGAAGGAGGAAATATCCCCCCCCAGCAAAGCAATATCCTTCACGAAGCGCGATGAGATGAACTGATGGCGTTCACTGGCCATGAGAAACACTGTCTCGATTCCCGGGTCCAGCCGGTAGTTCATCCCCGCCATCTGGAATTCGTAGTCAAAATCGGAGACCGCGCGCAAGCCCCGCACGATCATCTTCGCGCCCATCTGCTCGGCGAAGGAGATCAGCAGCGCGTTGAAGGCGCGCACCTCGATCACCGCGCCGGTTTTCTCGGCGATCGGCGCAACTTCATCCTCGATCAGCGCAATCCGCTCCTCCAGATTGAAAATCGGCTCCTTGCCGGCGTTGATGCCAAGCCCGATCACCAGCCGGTCCACCAGCCTGGCGGCGCGGCTGATAATGTCCAGATGCCCGTTGGTCACGGGGTCGAACGTACCAGGGTAGAGGGCAACGCGGGCTTCAGGCATCCTCGGCCTCCTGCTCCAGTACGGGGAACACGCTGGTGACACGCTCATCGTCATCCAGGCGGAAAAGGGTGACGCCCATCACCGAACGGCCGGTGATGCGCACCTGGTCCACCGGCACGCGGATCAACCGCCCGCCATCGGTCACCAGCATCACATCGTCGCCCTCGCGCACCTGGAAGCTGGCCGCCACCGCCTTGCCGTTGCGCCTGGGGCTGAGCGTGATGTTGGCAATGCCCTGGCCGCCGCGCCCGGTCACACGGTATTCATAGGCCGAAGAGCGCTTGCCGAAGCCGGAATCGGTGACGGTGATGAGAATTTCCTCCGCCGCCGCCAGCTCGGCAATTCGCGTCTCAGAGAGGGCGATATCAGCCACCGCCTCGTCGCTCTCGCCCGCCTCGGTTTCCTCATCGCCCATGCGCCGCTGCGCGGAGGCATATTTGAGATAGGCGGCGCGCTCGTCCGGCGTGGCCTCGACATGGCGCAGCACGGAGAGGCTCATCACCTCATCATCCGCGCCGAGCCTGATGCCGCGCACACCCGCGGAATCACGCCCGGAGAACACGCGCAGGGTCTCGTCGGTGATCTGGAAACGGATGCAGCGGCCGAGCTTGGTGGCGAGGAAGGCATCGTCGCCATCGCGGCAGGTGGCGACACCGATGAGCCGGTCGCCCTCGTCCAGCTTCATCGCGATCAGCCCGGAGGCACGCATGTTCTTGAAGTCCGACAGCTTGTTGCGCCGCACACCGCCGCTCGCGGTGGCGAAAACGAGGTGCAGGTTCTCCCACAGCGCCTCATCCTGCGGCAGCGGCAGCACGGTGGTGATCTCGTCCGAACCAAGCTCGGGCAACAGATTAACCAGCGCGCGCCCCTTGGCGGTGGTGGTGGCTTCCGGCAGGCGCCAGACTTTCTCGCGGAAGGCCTTGCCGCCGGAGGAGAAGAACAGCACGTATTGATGCGTGTGCGCGTTGAAGCTGCGGGTCACCACATCGTCGCCACGGGTGGAGGTGGCCGAACGCCCGCGCCCGCCGCGATTTTGCGCGCGGAACACATCCAGCGGCGTGCGCTTGATGAAACCATCGCGCGTGATGGTGACAACCATCTGCCCGGGTTCGATCAGGGCTTCGTCGTCCGTCTCGGTCTCGAAATTCTCGATGCTGGAGCGGCGCGGATTGGCGATTTTTACACGCGCGGCCACCAGCTCCTCGCGCATCACCTCCAGGCGGCGGATGCGCGAGCCGATGATGTCCAGCAATTCAGTGATACGCGCGGCAACCTCGGTCAGCTCGGCTTGGATTTTGTCGCGCTCCAGCCCGGTGAGGCGGGCCAGGCGCAGCTCCAGAATGCCGCGCGCCTGCGCATCGGTCAGGCGCATGGTTTTCTCGGGCGTGATGGTGTTGCCTACATCGTCGATCAACGCCAGCAGCGGCGCCACATCTTCCGCCGGCCAGTGCCGCTCCATCAGCGCCGCGCGGGCGGTGTTGGAATCCGGGCTGGCGCGAATGATCCTGATGACTTCATCGATATTCGCAACCGCGGTGGCGAGGCCGATGAGCAGATGGGCGCGGTCGCGCGCCTTGTTCAGCTCGAAGCGGGCCCGCCGCAGGATCACCTCTTCGCGGAATTCGACGAACAGGCCAAGCAGTTCCTTGAGTCCCATCTGCCGGGGCTTGCCACGGTCCAGCGCCAGCATGTTGATGCCAAAGCTGGTTTGCAGATTGGTGTAGCGGTAGAGATGGTTCAGCACCACCTCGGCGGTGGCGTCGCGCTTCAACTCGATGACAATGCGCATGCCGTCACGGTCGCTCTCGTCACGCAGATCGGCGATGCCTTCGATGTCCTTGGCGCGCACCAGCTCGGCGATGCGCTCCAGCAGCGTGGATTTGTTCACCTGATACGGGATTTCGGTGACCACGATGGCGTCGCGGTCCTTGCGGATCTGCTCGATGGCGGCGCGCGCGCGGATGGTGATGGAGCCGCGCCCGGTCTCAAAGGCGGCGCGGATGCCAGAGCGCCCCAGGATGATGCCCGCGGTCGGGAAATCCGGCCCGGGGACGATCTGCATCAATTCTTCCAGCGTGATCTCGGGGTTGGCGATCAGCGCCAGCGTGGCATCCATGATCTCGGCCGGGTTATGCGGCGGAATATTGGTCGCCATGCCGACGGCGATGCCGTTGGAGCCATTGATGAGCAGGTTGGGGAAAGCCGCCGGCAGCACGCGCGGCTCGGTCTCGCTCTCGTCGTAGTTCGGCTGGAAATCGACCGTGTCCTTGTCGATATCAGACAGCAGCAGCATCGCCGCCGGGTCCAGCCGCATCTCGGTGTAACGCATGGCGGCGGGCATGTCGCCGTCAATGGAGCCAAAATTGCCCTGGCCGTCGATCAGCGGCAGGCGCATCGAAAAATCCTGCGCCATGCGCACGGCGGCCAGATAAATCGCGCTGTCGCCGTGCGGATGGTAGGTGCCCATCACGTCACCGGTCATGCGCGCGGATTTGCGGTAGGGCTTGTCGGGCGTATTGCCCGCCTCGTTCATGGCGTAAAGGATGCGCCGGTGCACGGGTTTCAACCCGTCGCGCGCATCAGGCAGGGCGCGCGAGACGATGACGGACATGGCATAGTCGAGATACGATTTGCGCATCTCCTGCTCGATGGCCACAGGCTCCGTACCGCGCAGCGGCAATGGTTCCGCGCCGGGCTCCTCGGTTATATCGCTCATGTCAGATCAGGTCGCGGACAACGGCGGAGCAAGACTCGCCGGACAGGCGATAACATACTGATATCATTAATAATTTTATCCTGAGTTCAGGCCGGTTCATAGCATAAACCTGGCATATTTACAAACCGGGCCGCGCCGCCTGCCGCCGCGTCTCCAGCCGGCAGGCGCGCAGAATCGCGCGCAGGTCCGCCAGCGCCACATCCAGGTCGTGATTCTCGACGATATAGTCAAACTCCCCGGCATGGGAGATTTCCGCCTCGGCATGGCGCATCCGCTCCGCCACCTGCTCCGGCGCATCGCCGCGCTTGGTCAGCCGGTGGTGCAACACCTCCAGCGAGGGCGGCTTGATGAACACGCCCACGACATCGCCCGGCATGGCCGCGCGCAGCTGGCGAAACCCCTGCCAGTCGATATCGAACATCACGTCCTGCCCGGCGCTCAGCGCCGCCTCCACCGGGCCGCGCGGCGTGCCGTAAGAGCGGCCGAACACGCGGGCATATTCCAGCAGTTCGCCCGCCGCCGCCATTTCATCAAACCGCTCCTGGCTGATGAAATAATAATGCTTGCCCTCTTGCTCGCCGGGGCGGCGCGCGCGCGTGGTCACGCTCACCGAGAGTGAGAGCGCGTCGTCCTGCTCCAGCAGCGCGCGTGAGAGCGTGGTTTTGCCCGCCCCCGAGGGCGCGGCCAGCACCAGGCAAAGCCCGCGCCGGTTACTCAATGTTTTGCACCTGCTCGCGCAGCTGCTCAATCGCGGCCTTCAACGAGAGGCCGATGGAGGTGAGCGCCAGCGAGGCGGATTTGCTGCACAGCGTATTCGCCTCGCGGTTGAACTCCTGCATCAGAAAATCCAGCTTCCGGCCGATGCCCGTACCCTCGGCCAGCAGCGCGCGGGCGGCGCCGATATGCGCGTGCAGCCGGTCCAGCTCTTCGCGCACGTCCGATTTGGTGGCCAGCAAGGCGATTTCCTGCGCGATCCGCTCCTCCGGCAGCGCCGGGGTGGCGCCCAGGATTTCCGCCAGCTGCGCGGTGAGCCGGGCCTTGTGCAAGGCTGGCTGAGTTGCCGCCTCCACCGCGGCGGCGGCGTGCAGCGCCTCGATCTCGCCCAGTAGCGCCGCGGCGATTCCCGCCAGCCGCGCCCCCTCGCCCGCGCGCGCCTCAACCAGCTGCACCAGCGCCCCGGTGAACCCCGCCTGCACGGCGGTGGCCAGGACGGCCTGCTCCGCCTCGGTATCATCCTGCGCGGAGACACTACGCATCACGCCCGGCAGACCCAGCAGCAGCTCGGCGCGCGGGGGCAGCGCGCCGGGGATGTTATCCGCCAGGTCGATCGCCAGCTCCTTGACCCGCTCCAGCACCGCGAGATCGGGCATTATGCCCGAGACCGCATCGCGCTTTAAGGTGAGGGTGCCGGAAACATTCCCGCGCTTCAGCCGCCTGGCGGCGAGGTCACGCAGGGGGAACTCCAGCGCATCCAGCCCGCCGGGCAGGCGGAGCTTGATATCCAGCCCTTTGCCGTTGACGCTGCGCAGCTCCCATATCCAGGAGACAGGGCCGGCCTGCCCGTGGGTGCGCGAGAAGCCGGTCATCGAGGCGATTGAGGTTTTTGCGTTCATGGGCTGGCCTCTTAGCAGGAGGCTGCTACGCTGCCCATATGCAGTATCAGAGCATCGCGATCACCGGCGCCTCCAGCGGGCTGGGACAGGCCCTTGCCCTGGGTTACGCGGCCCCAGGGATCACACTGCATCTGGCCGGGCGCGATGCTGCGCGCCTCGCCCAAACCGCCGCCGCCGCGCAGGCCAAGGGCGCGCGGGTTACACAGGCGGTGGCCGATGTCACCAGCCGGGAGGAAATAGCCGGTTGGGTGGCGGGGCTGGAACAGCTTGACCTGATGATCGCCAATGCCGGGGTCTCCGCCGGACCGGGCCTGGCCAACCGTGAGCAGGAAGAGCAGATCCGCCGCGTGTTCGCCACCAATCTGGATGGTGTGTTCAACACCGTTTTGCCCGCGATGGCGCGCAAAACGCCGCGCATCGTCATCATCGGCTCCATCGCCGGGCTGATCGCGCTGCCCACCTCCCCCGCCTATAGCGCCGCCAAGGCCGCGCTGGATTTCTGGGTGCGCGCCGCCAGCCCAGGCGCCGCGCGCGAGGGCGTCGCGCTGACCCTGGTGCGCCCGGGCTTCATCCGTACACCGATGACCGCGAAAAACCCCTACCCGATGCCAGGCATGCTCGGCGCCGATGAAGCCGCGCGGCGGATCATCCAGGGCATCGCGGCGGGGCGCGGCGTCATCACCTTTCCACTATGGTTCGCCGCCCTGGCCTGGGTGGCCAATTTCGCCCCGAAATCGCTATTTACCCGCGTGCCGGGAAAACCCGCGCAGAGCTAAGCCAGCCCCGCCTGCGGGCGCCCGAAGGGCTTGGATGCATTTCTTCAATTATCTGATTCTTAATGATTTTATCACAAAAATTCACTATACACCTTGAGTATGACCGCCTAAACCAGCGGCACAACCATGAGGCATCCACGATGACCAGCAAACCATCCCGCGGTTTTATCCTCTGGGCCGTGCCGCGCTTCCACCGTCCTGTCCAAGCGGTGCAAAGCCACAGCGTTCCCGCGCCATCGGTGAAAACCCAGTTCGTCGCCGCGCGGCCGATTGAACGCCGCGCCGCGCCCGCGTCCGAAAAAACAACCGCCGGTCCCGATGAGACCGCCGGCTATCTTTACACCTACCACTAAATAGCTGGATTCAGGCCGCCAGCGCGGCATCCAGCGCGGCGCGCAGGCGCGAGTCATCAGCCGCCACATCCGGCGTGAAACGGGCGACGACCTCACCATCGCGGCCGACGACGAATTTCTCGAAATTCCACAGCACCTCGGGCGCCGGGTTGGTGGCGATGCCAAAACCCTCCAGCCGGGTGCGGAAGGCATCGCCGCCCTCAGCTTGCGGCTTGGCTGCTGTCAACGCCTGATACAACGGATGCTTATCCGCCCCCGCCACCGAGATTTTGCTGAACAGCGGAAATTGCACATCGTAGGTGGTGCTGCAAAAACTGGCGATCTCCGCCTCGCTCCCCGGCTCCTGTTCCTTAAAATTATTCGCGGGAAACCCCAGCACTTCCAGCCCGGCGTCATGCTTCTCGGCGTAAAGCTTCTGCAACCCCTCATACTGCGGGGTCAGCCCGCATTTGGAGGCGACATTCACCACCAGCAGCACCTTGCCCTTGTAATCGCCAAGGTTCGCCGCCTTGCCCTCGATGCTCTTCAACGGAATGTCATAAATCGCGGCCGCCATGCTGTTCCCCTTTCTGATGTTATGTCGCGCGTGGCAGGTGAGCGCCGCCGCCCGCGATACATATTGCCCCAGCGCGGATTTTCAATGCGCGCAATGGCCGCACCCGGCCTTGCCAGCGCCCGCCGCCATCTGCGAAATAAGCCCATGATCGAAAACCGGCCTGGTTCCGTAAGTGCTGAGCTGATTGCCGTTCTGGTCGCGGTCACGGCCGGGACGCCGCGCGTGCTGACCATTGCGGAGGGTACCTCCCTGCCCTCCGGCCCACTTTCGCCCGAGCATCGCTCGCTACAGGCAGGCACGCGCTCCTGGGTGGAACGCCAGACGCATCATCCGCTGGGCTATGTCGAACAGCTCTACACATTCGCCGATAACGACCGCAACGCCGCGCTGGGGGGCTTTGGCCGCGCGATTTCGATCTCCTATCTGGCGCTGACCCGCGAGCAGCCAAAAACGCTGGACGGCGGCGCCAGCTGGCGCAACTGGTATGATTATTTTCCCTGGGAGGACCACCGCCAAGGCGCGGATCTGCCAGCCCCCCTGCCCGCCGCGCTGCGGGCCTGGGCGCAGGCCGGCGCCAACCCGGCGGCGCGCCGCGCGCGCAAGCAACGCGCCGCCATCGCTTTTGGCCTGGAAGGCCGGCGCTGGAACGAGGAGCTGGTGCTGCAACGCTATGAGCTGCTCTACGAGGCGGGGCTGGTGTCCGAGGCGGCGCGCGACGGCATTGCCTGCCACACCACCCCGGCCCCCCGGCTTGGCCACGCCATGCGCCAGGACCACCGGCGGATCCTGGCCACCGGCATCGCCCGGCTGCGCGCCAAAATCACCTACCGCCCGGTGGTGTTCGAGCTGATGCCCCCCAGCTTCACTCTGCTGGACCTGCAACGCAGCGTGGAGGCACTGGCCGGGCAGCTCCTCCATAAACAAAACTTCCGCCGCCTGGTTGAACAGCAGGCGCTGGTCGAGGAAACCGGCCAGATGGCCGGGGCCACCGGCGGGCGCCCGGCCAAGCTGTTCAGGTTCCGCGCTGATATCCTCCAGGAGCGCGCCTACGCCGGAACCAAGCCGCCGCTCCCGCGCGCTTGACGGGTTATGCTCAAGGCCAGTATAAGCGGCTGTACGACCGGGCGCGCGCCCGTTTTTTTCTGACCTATTTATGCTCAATTTGAGCATTATTGGATGTACCATGCCGTTGGATCTTACCCAGCTCTACCAGCGCGTTAGCCGCGTGATTCCCCCCATCGAATGGGCGCTGTTCTCACCTGATATCGAGGCGATCCACCGCCTCAAGCGCGAGCGCAACGCGGTGATCCTGGCGCATAATTACCAGACGCCGGAAATTTTCCACGGTGTTGCCGATATTGTTGGCGACAGCCTGCTGCTGGCGCGCGAGGCGATGAACGCCGATGCTGACGTGATCGTGCTGGCGGGCGTGCACTTCATGGCTGAAACCGCGAAACTGCTGAACCCCGCGAAGACCGTGCTGATCCCCGATACGCGGGCCGGCTGCTCGCTGGCTGAGAGCATCACCGCCGCGGATATTCGCCTGCTGCGCCAGCGCCATCCCGGCGTGCCGGTGGTGGCGTATGTGAACACCTCGGCGGCGGTGAAGGCGGAGTCCGACATCTGCTGCACCTCGGGCAATGCGAAGAAAATTGTCGAGAGCCTGGGCGTGCCGGAAGTGATCATGCTGCCCGATGAATACCTGGCGCAGAACATCGCGGCGCAGACCCATGTGAAAATCATCACCTGGGCCGGGCATTGCGAGGTGCATGAGCGCTTCACCCCGCAGGAGATTGCGAACCTGCGCGCCGCCCACCCCGGCCTGACCGTGCTGGCGCATCCCGAATGTCCGCCGGATGTTGTCGCGGTGTCGGACTTTGCGGGTTCCACCGCCGCCATGAGCGATTATGTGGCGCGCGAGAAGCCCGCCCGCGTGGTGCTGATCACCGAATGTTCGATGAGCGATAATGTTGCCGCCGGCCATCCGGGCACCGAGTTCATCCGCCCCTGCAACCTCTGCCCGCACATGAAGCGGATCACGCTGCCAAACATCCGTGAATGCCTGGAGACAATGCAAACGCAGGTGGAAATTGAACCCGCATTGATGGCGCGCGCGCGATTGTCGGTGGAACGCATGCTCGCGGTGCAATGAGCGCGCATGGCTGCCCGGTAATCATCGGCGGCGGCGCCGCGGGGTTGATGGCGGCGCTCTGCCTGGCGCCGCGCCCGGTGGTGCTGCTGTGCGGCGGCACGCTGGGGTTTGAGACCGCCAGCGGCTGGGCACAGGGCGGCGTTGCCGCGGCGGTTGGTCCGGATGACGATTTTGCCATGCACACGCAGGATACCTTGAGCGCCGGCGCCGGGCTGTGCGACGCCGCGGTGGTGCGCAGGATTATCGAGGCCGGGCCTTGGGCGATTGATTTCCTCACCCGGCGCGGCGCGGATTTTGGCCGCCATGCGAACGGCACGCTGGCGCTCGGGCTGGAGGCCGCGCACTCACGCCGCCGCATCGTCCACGCCAAGGACGCCACCGGCGCCGAGGTGATGCGCGTGCTGATCAACGCCGTGCGCGCTGCGGAACACATCACGATACACGAACACACCCTGGTCACCGAACTTGCCGTGCGCGGCAACAGGGTTTGCGCCGTGCATGCCGCAACGCCCGCCGGCGCGCTCAGCATCGCCACCACTTGCGCGGTGATCGCCACCGGCGGCGCCGGCGGGCTATTCGCGCACACCACTAATCCGCTGGGCGCCACCGGCACCGGTCTGGCGCTGGCCGCCAGGGCGGGGGCCGATCTGCGCGATATGGAATTCGTGCAGTTCCACCCCACGGCTCTTTCCTGCGGGCTGGACCCGATGCCGCTGGTGAGCGAAGCCGTGCGCGGGGAGGGCGCTGTGTTCATCGACAACGCGGGCACGCGGTTCATGAATGGCTTGGACCTTGCGGCACGAGACATCGTCGCGCGCGCGGTGGCGGCAAAATATGCAGCGAATGACAGCGTTTTTCTTGATGCGCGGCGGGTGCCACCGAAGAAATTCCCAGGCATTTTCACCACTTGCCGCGCGCAAGGGATCGACCCTGCGACCCAGCCGATCCCGGTGCGCCCCGCTGCCCATTACCATATGGGCGGCATCGCGGTGAACGCCGATTGCGAAAGCAGCGTGACGGGTTTGTTCGCCTGCGGCGAGGCCGCCGCGACCGGGCTGCATGGCGCCAACCGCCTTGCCAGCAACTCATTGCTGGAAGCGATGGTGACCGGGCGCATCGTGGCGCAGGCCGTGAGCGGACGCACGGCAGAGGCCACGGATGCCCCGCTGCCTGCGCGGCAGGCGTCCCGGCAGGCACCGGTTGTGCGTGAAATTTGCAGCCAGAGCCTGGGTATTTATCGCAACGCGCCGGAGCTTGAAGCCGCCGTGGCGCGGTTGCGCCCGCTCGCCGCGCAGTCTGATGCCGCGCTGGTGGCGCTGCTCATGGCGCAATCGGCCCTGCGCCGGCGCGAGAGTCGCGGCGCGCATACCCGCGCGGATTTTCCGCACACCGACCCAGCGCAGGCAACCTCATCCACCATCAATCTTTCCGGCCTTGCCGATACAGGACTGAACGCATGATCCCTTATCTTCTCGTTGAACAAGCGGTGCGGGAGGGATTGCTGGAAGATCTCGGCCGCGCCGGAGATATCACCACCGAGGCCGTGGTGCCGCCCGAGCGCCAGGCCGTTTGCACACTCGTCGCGCGCGACCCCGGCGTGGTGGCCGGGCTGGATTTCGCGCGCGCCGCCTTTGGCCTGATCGACCGCAGCATTGTCTTCACCGCAAAACTTCCGGATGCCTCGCGCGTCACGCCTGGCGAAGTGATCGCGGAAATCTCCGGCTCGGCCCGCGGCATTTTAACCGCCGAGCGCGTCGCGCTGAATTTCCTTGGCCCGCTCTCGGGCATTGCCACCGCCACGCGCGGCATTGCCGATGCCATCACCCACACCAAGGCGCGCATCACCTGCACGCGCAAAACCACGCCGGGGCTGCGCTTTGCGCAAAAATACGCGGTGCGGTGCGGCGGCGGCGCCAACCATCGCTTCGGCCTTGATGATGCGATCCTCATCAAGGACAATCACATCGCCCTGGCCGGTGGCATCGCCCCGGCCCTGCGCGCGGCCAAACGTGCCGCCGGGCATCTCGTGAAAATCGAAATTGAGGTGGACACGCTGGCGCAGTTGCAAGAGGTGCTGCACGAAGGCGTGGACGCCGTGCTGCTGGACAATATGGACACAGCGCAGCTTCGCCAGGCGGTGGCGATGATAAATGGCCGCGCCATCGCCGAAGCCTCCGGCCGAATCACCCCCGCGAGCGCCGCCGCCATCGCGGAAACCGGGGTGGAGCTGATCTCGGCGGGCTGGCTAACCCATAGCGCGAAGGTTCTGGACATCGGACTTGATTTTGTCCGCGTGAGCTGAGCCGCCTGCTGGTGATTCACGAAATCCCCTGGCGCGCGCCGCAGGATTGCTTTGCCGCCTTGATGCCGGCGCCGCATATCGCCTTTCTGGACAGCGCCGCCGCCGGTGATGCCCGCAGCCGTTTCAGCTATATTTGCGTCGATCCCTTCAAAGTCCTGCGCGGCGCGCAACTCGCCCAGGTGGCGGAAGAATTGGCCCGCCACACGCCAATCCCCGGCCCCCTGCCCTTCACCGGCGGCGCGGCCGGGTTTTTCAGCTACGATCTGGGGCTGGGGCTGGAGCCGGTCGCCTCACGCCATGGCAACTCGATGAACCTTCCTGATATGGCCATCGGTTTTTACGATACGCTGCTCGGCTTTGACCACGCCGCGCGGCGCTGCTGGCTGATCATGCGGGACCGCCCCGGGCAGGAAACCGCCGCCCGCGCCGATACCCTCCTCGTCCGCCTGACGCAAACTCCCTCACCCGCGCCATTGCCCAAACTCCATTGGCAGGCGGACATGAGACGCGATGACTACATCGCCCAGGTGGAGCGAATTCTCGCCTACATCCGCGCGGGGGACATCTATCAGGCGAACTTCACCCTGCGGCACACCGCCCCGCGGCCCGCGCAGCTTGATCCCGCCGCTCTCTACCTCGCCTTGCGCCAAGCCAGCCCGGCGCCGTTCGCCGCCTATCTGGACTGCGGCGAGGGCCTCGCGCTGCTCAGCGCCTCACCGGAACGTTTCATCAGCCTCTCGCCCGGCGGCGAGATCGAGACCCGGCCGATTAAAGGCACACGCCCGCGCCATGCCGATGCGCGGCGCGATGCAGCCCTTGCCGCCGCGCTTGCGCAAAGCCCGAAGGACCGTGCCGAAAACCTGATGATCACCGATCTGCTCCGCCATGATATCGGCCGCGCCGCACAAATCGGCAGCGTGCGCGTGCCGGAGCTTTGCAAGGTCGAGAGCTTCGCCTCGGTGCATCATCTGGTCTCCAGCGTCACCGCCCGGTTGCGCCCCGGGCTTGGCGCCATCGACCTGCTGCGCGCCACCCTGCCTGGCGGCTCGATCACCGGGGCGCCGAAAATCCGCGCCATGCAGATCATCGACGAATTGGAACCCTGCCGCCGCGGGCCCTATTGCGGCATCATCGCCTGGATCGGTTTTGATGGCGCGATGGACAGTTCCATCATCATCCGCACGTTGATCGTGACCCCCGCCCATGTTCTGATGCAGGCGGGCGGCGGCATCGTGGCCGACAGCCAACCGGATGCGGAGTATGAGGAAATGCGCGTAAAGGCCGCTCCAATGCTTGGGGTTTGCGGTGGCTGAGCCGTTTGCCTGGCTGAACGGCGCGCTGTGTCCGGTTGATCGCGCGCTCATCAGCCCTGCCGACCGCGGCTTCACCCTGGGTGACGGCATATTCGAGACGATCCGCGTGGCCAACGGCGCGCCCCGGCATCTGCCTCTGCATCTGGCGCGGCTGCGCCAAGGCGCGGACCAACTCGGCCTCGCCGTGCCACTCAGCGGCGCGCAGTTTCAGACCGCCATCAGCGCCTTGCTCGCCGCCAGCGCCCTCCAGAACGCCACACTGCGCATAACGCTCACACGTGGCGCCGGGCCGCGCGGCCTGTTGCCGCCGGCCAACCCCACGCCCACGCTCCTCATCACCTGCGCCCCCTTCATCGCCGCCGCGCCTGAAATTTCCGCCATTATTTGCCAGAGCACCCGCCGCAACGAATTCTCTCCGCTCTCGCACATCAAATCCCTGAACTATCTGGACAGCATCATCGCCCGGCGGGAAGCGGCGGCGCGCGGCGCGGAGGATGCGATCATGCTGAACACCAAGGGTGACGCCGTTGCCGCCAGCGCCGCCAATCTCTTTGTGCTGCAAAACGGCAGCTGGGCAACGCCTCCCGTGCGCGATGGCGCGCTGGCGGGCACATTGCGCGCACGCCTCCTGGCCTGCGGCCTCGCGCATGAAGCGCCGTTGCCCCCAGAGAGCTTGTTCAGCGCCGCCTGTGTCTGCCTTGGCAACGCCCTCTCGGTGCGGATGCTGACCATGCTGGACGGCCAGGCGCTGCAAACCAATGCAGCCGCGGCGCAGGCGCTGCGCTTGGTTTGGGAGGCGGCGCGGTAAGGAATGTTTTGCCGGAAAATCCGCCTTGAGGGCCTTGAGCCAACTCAGGGGATGATGGACAACAGGCGCAGACTCGCCCGGGCACCCAAACCCTGGCCGCAGCCTTAGAGATCAGAATTCATAATAGCCGCCGCCGCGCGGTGCGGCTAATCTCAGTTCAGGAGCATAAATTGGATTTTGACCTATTCGTGATCGGCGGCGGCTCGGCTGGTGTGCGCTGCGCGCGCATCGCGGCGGGGCATGGCGCGCGTGTCGGCGTCGCCGAATCCCGCTTCTGGGGCGGCACCTGCGTCAACATCGGCTGCGTGCCGAAAAAATTCCTGGTCATGGCGGCGGAATACGGCGCCCTGGCGCAAGACGCGCGCGGCTTCGGCTGGGACACGCCCAAAGGCCAGCATGACTGGTCCGCCCTGCTGGCCGCCAAGGACACTGAGATCACCCGCCTCAACGGCATCTACAAGCGCCTGCTCGACCAGGCCGGCGCCACCATCTTCGAGGCCAAAGCCAGCTTCATCGACGCCCACACCCTCGATGCCGGCGGCCAGCGCATCACGGCCCAAAAAATCGTCATCGCCACCGGCGGCCACCCCACCAGCCTGCCCATTCCCGGCGCGGAGCTGGCCATCGTCTCCGATGACGCCTTCTACCTCCCCGCCATGCCAAAGCGCGTCGCCATCGTTGGCAGCGGCTACATCGCGGTGGAATTCGCGGGCGTATTCGCCGGGTTGGGCGCGCAAACCCACCTCATCTACCGCCAGCCCCTGCCGCTGCGCGGGTTCGATGCCGACATCCGCGAGGGCCTCGCCCTGGAGCTGGCGCAAAACGGCGTCATCCTGCACCCCGGCACCACGCCGCAATCCATCCACGCGGCAAACGGCGCCAAACATGTCACCCTCTCTGATGGCAGCGTGCTGGAGGTGGATCTCGTTTTTTTCGCAACCGGCCGCGCGCCCAATGTCTCGGGCCTCAATCTCGCCGCCGCGGGCGTGAAAACCACCCCCTCCGGCGCCATCCATATCGACGAAAACCTCGCCACCTCCACCCCCCATATCTACGCCATCGGCGATGTGACCGACCGCCTGAACCTCACCCCCGTCGCCACCGCCGAGGGCCACGCCCTGGCCGACACGCTCTTTGGCAACAAGAAGCGCAGCATCAGCCTGGAGAATGTCCCCACGGCGGTCTTCTCCATCCCGCCGGTCGCCACAGTCGGCCTCACCGAAGAGCAAGCCGCCGCGCGCGGCGACACCAAGGTCTTCCTCACCCGCTTCACCCCCATGCGCCACGCCCTCTCGCGCCGTCCGCGCAAAACCATCATGAAACTGCTGGCAGACGCCGCCACCGATAAAATCATCGGCGCGCATATGCTGGGCGAGGACGCGCCGGAAATCATGCAGGGCATCGCCATCGCCATCACCGCCGGGGCGACCAAGGCCGACTTCGACCGCACCATCGGCATCCACCCCACAGCGGCGGAAGAATTCGTCACCCTGCGTAGTCAGACCAGGGTTGCCGGACCAAAGACGCCCCCCAAGTAGCCAGCACGGCAAAATCGCGCGATAATGCCCCCCAACGAGGACTCTGGAGACCCAATGGACACGATCACCCCAGCCCATTTCACCCCCGGCTGGACCCCCGCGAGCTGGCGCAACTGCCCCATCCGCCAGGTGCCAAGCTACCCCGACGAGGCCAAGCTGGCGGCGATGGAAGCGCGGCTGACCCGTTTTCCGCCCCTGGTGTTCGCAGGCGAGGCCCGCCGCCTGAAGGCGCAGCTCGGCCACGCCGCCTCCGGCCAAGCCTTCGTGCTCCAGGGCGGTGACTGCGCGGAGAGTTTTGGCGACTTCACCGCCAACATCATCCGCGACACCTTCCGCGTCCTGCTGCAAATGGCCGTAGTGCTCAGCTTTGGCGGCTCCATGCCGGTGGTTAAACTCGGCCGCATGGCCGGCCAGTTCGCCAAGCCACGGTCCTCGGACACCGAGACGATCGACGGCGTTTCCCTGCCCTCCTACCGTGGCGACATCGTCAACGGCCCGGAATTCTCCGCCCAGGCCCGCATCCCCGACCCCACGCGTATGGAATTCGGCTATTTCCAGTCCGCCGGCACGCTCAACCTGCTGCGCGCCTTTGCCTCCGGCGGCTATGCCGACCTGCATGAAGTCCACCGCTGGAACCTTGATTTCGTCGAGAAATCGCCCCTGGCCGCGCGCTACCGCGACCTCTCGGCGCGCATCGATGAGACTCTGGCCTTCATGGGCGCCTGCGGCCTCACCAGCATCTCCGCACCGCAAATCCGCGAGACTGATTTCTATACCAGTCACGAATCCCTCCTGCTGCCCTACGAGCAGGCCCTCACCCGGCTGGATTCCACCTCCGGCGACTATTACGCCTGCTCGGCGCATTACCTGTGGATCGGCGACCGCACCCGCCAGCTGGACGGCGCGCATGTCGAGTTCATGCGCGGCATCCGCAACCCGATCGGCATGAAGGTCGGCCCCAGCATGGAGGCGGACGACCTGCTGCGCCTGATGGACCGGCTGGACCCCAGCAACGAGCCTGGCCGCCTCTCCCTTATTTCCCGCATGGGCGCCGATAAGGTGGAGGAAAAGCTCCCCGCCCTGCTGCGCGCGGTCAAAGCCGCCGGGCGCACCCCGGTCTGGATGTGCGACCCCATGCACGGCAACACCATCAGCACCGCGCAAAAGCTTAAAACCCGGCGCTATGAGGCCATCGTCTCCGAGCTGAAGAGCTTCTTCGCCGCCCATGCCACCGAAGGCACCATCGCCGGCGGCGCACACATGGAAATGACGGGGCAGGACGTCACCGAATGCACCGGCGGCGCGCGCGGCCTCTCTGAAGCCGATCTCGCCAACCGCTACGAGACCTCCTGTGACCCGCGGCTGAACGCCGAACAGGCGCTGGAACTCGCCTTCTTCCTCGCCGAGGAGCTGAAAACCCGCCGGGCCAAGCGCCCAAGCGCATGAGCCTTTCCCCGCTCAACGAGGCGGAAATCACCGCGCGCACGGATGCCTATTTTAACCGCACGCGCGCGGTCATCGCCCGCTTCGGGGACAAGCGCGTCACCTACGCGGTGTTTCTCCGCCGCCCGGTGGTGTGCGCCCCGGCGCTGATGGTGGACTGGCTGAACGCCGTGGCCACCGCACGCGGCGAAACCTTTGAAATCGAGCTGATGCACAAAGAGGGCGAATGGGTCGGCGCGGGCGAGCCGCTGGTCTATATCACCGGCAGCATGCTGGCCCTCACTGACCTCGAAACCCTGATCCTGCAAAAAATCGGCGCCGCCTGCGTCGCTGCCCACAACGCCTTCCAGATGTGCGTCGCCTTGCCCCAAACCGCCTTCCTGGCGATGGACGCACGCCACTGCGCCGGGGCCGAGATGCAGGAGATCATGGCCTACGCCGCCGCCGTCGGCTCGCGCGCCGCCAAGGCAGAGGGCGCCAAAGGCTTCATCGGCAACGCCAACGATTGGACAGCGCATTATTTCGGCGCGCCCACCGGCTATGGCACCATGCCACACGCCCTCATCGGCTACGCTGGCTCCACCCTGCGGGCCGCGGAAATGTTCGCCGAAACCTTCCCCGATGACGACCTCACCGTGCTGGTTGATTATTTTGGCCGCGAGATCACCGACGCGCTGGCCGTCTGCCGCCATTTCTCCAAAATGGCCCATGCCGGGCGCATGGCCGTCCGGCTGGACACCCACGGCGGCCGGTTTCTCGAAGGGCTCGACCCGCAGGAGAGCTACGCCGTGCTGGAGCGCCACGCCCCCGGTGCGCTCCGCCGCTACCGCAGCCAGAACGAACTGCGCTACCTCATCGGCACCGGCGTCTCGGCTGCCGCCATCTGGAAGATGCGCGTATCCCTCAACCAGGCCGGTTTCGAGCGTGTGCGCATCGTCGCCAGCTCGGGCTTCGGCGTGGAAAAATGCAGCGTTATGGCCGATGCCAGCACGCCGATCGACGTGGTCGGCACCGGCAGCTTCATCCCCGAAATCTGGTCAGAGACCTATGCCACGGCTGATATCATCGCCTATGATGGCGAGCCGATGGTTAAAATCGGCCGCGAATTCTTGCTCCGCCCAGCCAAACGTGACCCAGGCTGACCTTCACGCCGCTAGGCCGGCGCAAGCCGGCACCCCCCCGCATTAACCAGACGGGCATCACCATGACCACCACACTTAAAATCGCCATCGCCCAGCTCAACCTGCACCTCGGCGCCATCGATAAAAACACCGCCGCCATCCGCGCCGCCCGCCGCCAGGCCGCCGCCATGGGGGCGGACCTGCTCATCACGCCCGAACTCTCCATCTCCGGCTACCCACCGGAGGATCTGGTGCTCAAACCCGCCTTCGTCGCCGCTTGCGAGGCCGCCGCCGAGGCGCTGGCGCTGGACACAGCCGATGGCGGCCCCGGCCTCATCATCGGCACCCCCTGGCGCGAGGGCACCAGCCTCTACAACGCCGCCTTCGTGCTCGATGGCGGCAAGATCATCGCGCGGCGCAAAAAACACGAACTCCCCAACTACGGCGTGTTCGACGAAAAGCGCGTCTTCGCGCCCGGCCCGGTCCCCATGCCAATCAACTTCCGCGGCGTCTCCCTCGGCCTGATGATCTGCGAGGACTGGTGGTTCCCAACCGTCCCCAAAACCCTGGCCGATTCCGGGGCCGAGCTTCTGCTCTCCATCAACGGCTCCCCCTTTGAGGACGGCAAGCAGCACACCCGCATCGCGCTCGCCGCCCAGCGCATCGCCGAAACCGGCCTGCCCTATATCTTCGCCGCGCTCACCGGCGGGCAGGATGAAATCGTCTTTGACGGCGCCTCCTTTGTCCTCAACGCCGACTGCGGCCTCGCCGCCCAGCTCCCGCATTTCGCCGAATCCCTCACCCTCACCCATTGGACCCGCACGGCCACCGGCCTGATCTGCGCCCAAACCAGCTTCGCGCCCGAGCCGCACCGGCTGGAGCTGATCTACCAGGCGATGATGATGGGCCTGCGCGACTATGTGAACAAAAACGGCTTCCCCGGCGTGGTCCTGGGCCTCTCGGGGGGCATTGATTCCGCCATCTCCGCCGCCGTCGCGGCTGATGCGCTAGGGTCGGAGCGGGTGCGCGCCGTCATGCTGCCCAGCCCCTACACCTCCGCGCACTCCCTGGAAGACGCCACCGCCTGCGCCCAAATGCTGGGCGTCCCCTATGAGACCATCCCCATCTCCGGTGCCATGAATGCCTTCGCCCAGGCCCTCGCCCCCGCCTTCACCGGCCGTGAACCCGACATCACCGAGGAAAACCTGCAATCGCGCACGCGCGGCATCATCCTCATGGCGCTGTCCAACAAATTCGGCCCCATGCTGCTCACCACCGGCAACAAGTCGGAAATGTCAGTCGGCTACGCCACACTTTATGGCGATATGTGCGGCGGCTACTCCGTCCTCAAGGATATTTACAAAACCACGGTTTTCGAGCTTTCGCGCTGGCGCAACGCGCACAGCCCCGCCGGCACGCTCTGCCCGCGCGCCCCGGCCATGCCAGAGCGCATCATCACCAAGGCGCCCAGTGCCGAGCTGCGGGAAAATCAGACCGACCAGGACTCCCTGCCCCCTTATGACATTCTCGACGGCATCCTGCACCGCCTCATCGAGGGTGAAGCCAGCATCGAGGATGTCGCCGCCGAGGGGTTTGAGCGCGCCACCGTCCTGCGGATCTGGAAACTGCTCGACCGCGCCGAATACAAGCGCCGCCAATCTCCCCCCGGCGTTAAAATTTCGCTGCGCGCCTTCGGGCGTGACCGCCGCTACCCGATGACCAACGGGTTTACGAATTTATTAAAATAGTTGCCTCACAATTCAGCCATGCCCGCGTAAAATTCTTTCTTTTCCCCCTGCCCTTTTCCACAATATCGGCTATGAGACCCTTTGGCCCGCCGCGCGGCGGGCTGGACGCGCGCCAAGCCTGGCCGCGCGAAAAGGATTGAAGGGTTAGCTTGATGCCGGTTGCGTACTCCGCTGAAGATCTGGAAAAAGTATTCGATTCCAAGATTCTCACCAGCAGCCGGTTCATGGCCGAGATGACCGATGTAACCCTGGATGGCGAGACCATCACCGGCACCAACCAGATGGGCGCCAAGTGGACCACCAAAATCACCCCTATCACCATGGGCCAGCGCATCTCCTTCGCCGAGCGCGAATGCAGCTGCGGCGAAAGCAAGTGCAAGCACCTCGCCGCCACCGCGCTCAAGGCGCTGGAGTGCTTCCCCGTGCTGCGCAAGGCCGCGCCCAAATCGCTGATTGACACCATCATCCCCGCGCATGAGCGCCCCTTCGCCCCGCCGCCAACCCGCATCCGCCCCAGTGGCCGCCGCCCGCGCGCCGCCAACATTGCCCCCGTCTTGCCCGAAGCGCCCGAGCCCGGCGCCACCGTGCTGGAACGCCCCTGCACCCCGGTGCTGCGCCTGCGCCGCCTGCAGGCGCCCGATGAATTCGGCCGCCCGCGCAGCATCGACGTGCTGACGCTCGACTTTGATTATGCCGGCGTGCGCGTTGACGGCGCCGACGACGCCCAGTTCATCCGCGTCAAATCCGGCGGCCATATCGTCTTCATCCGGCGCGACACCGCCGCCGAAGCCGCCGCGCTTGACGCTCTGCGCCCCGATAATTTCGTGCAGATGCGCGTCGCCGATGGCAAATCCGCCCGTGGCCAGCGCGTCCTCGTCTTTCGCGGCGAAACCGCCGCCGCCCAGTGGCACCATTTCGTCGCCGTGCGCGTCCCCGAGCTCACGGCGCTTGGCTGGCAGAGCAGCATCGAGGCCAATTTCGGCCCGCAGCTGGCCGAGAACGTCGGCAATATCGACGTCACGGTGAAGGATGCCATCAAAGGCAGCTTCAGCCTCGAATTCGGCATCGAGATTGATGGCGTGCGCCACCCCCTGCTGCCCATTCTCGAACACCTGCTGGCGCGCGGCGGCTATGAGGCCGCGCAGATCGTGGGGGATGAGATCATCACCAGCATGGATGACGGCCGCGTCATCAAACTTCCAGCCGAGCGCATCCGCCGCCTACTCTCCGTCATGGGCGACCTCATCGAAGCCGCAGGCCGCACCGCTGAAAAAGCCCTGGTCCTGCCCGTCGGCGCCGCCGCCACGGTGCTGGAGCTGGAGGATGTTCTCACCACCAGCTGGCAGAACGCCGCCACCATTGAAGCCTATGTCGAGCGTTTCCGCGGCGAGCCTGAGATCATCCCGGTCGTGGTGCCCGAGGAATTCCGGGGCCACCTGCGCCCCTACCAGCAGCACGGCGTGGACTGGTTGCAACACCTCGCCGGCCACGGCCTCGGCGGCTTCCTGGCCGACGACATGGGCCTTGGCAAAACCGCGCAGACCATCGCCCATATCTGTGTTGACCACGCCGAAGGCCGGCTCACCACCCCAGCGCTCATCGTCGTGCCCACCAGCCTGGTCGCCAACTGGACCGCCGAGCTGGCCAAATTCGCCCCGCATCTCAAAGTTGCCGTGCTGCACGGCATGGAGCGCCATGAGCGCCGCGAGCAGCTTGATGACATCAACGTCGTCATCACTACCTATACGGTCCTGACGCGCGACATCGAGGAAATGAAGCAGATCCCCTGGCACATCGTCGCCCTCGACGAGGCTCAGGCCATCAAGAGCCCCGATGCCCGGGCCACCCGTTCGGTCTGCCAGCTCAACACCTCACACCGGCTCTGCCTCTCGGGCACGCCGATCGAAAACAATCTCGACGAATTGTGGTCGCAGTTTGCCTTTCTCATGCCCGGCCTGCTGGGCGACCGCCGTGGCTTCACCAAACGCTTCCGCACCCCCATCGAGAAAAACGGCGATCCGGTCTGCCGCGCCCAGCTCGTCTCGCGCATCGCCCCCTTTATCATGCGCCGCACCAAATCAGAGGTCGCAACCGAGCTGCCGCCCAAGCACACCATCCTGCGCCGCATCTCCCTGGCACCCGACCAGCGCGAGCTCTACGAAACCATCCGCGGCACCCTGTATGAGACCGTGCGCGACCAGATGGCCGAGCGTACCCTGGCGCAGAGCCGCGTCATCGTGCTCGATGCCCTGCTCAAACTCCGCCAGGCCTGTTGCGACCCGCGCCTGGTCAAACTCGGCGGCGGCAATCGCGGCACGGAGAGCTCCGCCAAGCTCGACGACCTGATGGAAATGATCGGCGAGTTGATCCCCGAAGGCCGGCGCATTCTGGTGTTCTCGCAGTTCACCTCCATGCTGGACCTCATCAAGCCTCGCCTCGTTGAAGCGGGCGTCCCCTATGTGGAGCTGCGCGGCGACACGCGCGACCGCGCCGAGCCGGTCCGCGCCTTCGAGGCCGGTGAAGTCCCGCTGTTCCTCATCTCGCTGAAAGCCGGCGGCCGCGGCCTCAACCTCACCTCCGCCGACACCGTGATCCATTACGACCCCTGGTGGAACCCGGCGGTGGAAAACCAGGCATCAGACCGCGCGCACCGTATCGGCCAGACCAAATCCGTGTTCGTCTACAAGATGATCGCGGTCGATACGGTGGAAGAGCGCATTCTGGAGCTGCAACAACGCAAGGCCGAACTCGCCAGCATCGCCTTCTCCGAAGCCGGTGGCCTCGCCTTCAACGCTGATGACATCGACTTCCTCTTCGGCAAGGAACCTCAACACGCCGAGGAAACCGCCGCGCAAGCCGCCTGAAAATCGCGCAATAAAAAACGGCCCGGGAAACACCTGGGCCGTTCGCCGGATACCCGAACCTTGCTTGCGGCTCAGGCCGCCGAAAGCTGGCGCGCCACCACCAACGAGCCGCGCGTCAGCCGGTAATTCGCCTGATCCGCGAACACAGCGCGCAATAGCTGGTTATTCAGCGCATGCCCGGTGCGGCTGCCCACAAACCGGCCGCAGATCGGCGCCCCGGCCAGCGCCAGATCGCCCACCACGTCAAGCAGTTTGTGCCGCACGAACTCATCGGCAAACCGCAACCCTTCCGGGTTCAAAATATTCGCGCCATCCACGACGATCGCGTTTTCCAAACTACCGCCGCGCGCCAGGCCAACCTTGCGCAGCGCCTCAATCTCGGCCGCCTGCGCGAAGGTCCGCGCCGCGGCGATTTCAGCGGCGAAACTCTCCGCCGTCAGCTGAAAACTATACGCCTGCGCGCCGATCGCAGAGGCCGCGAACTCAATGGCCAGCGAAAGCTCAAACCCCGCCCCACCGGCGCCATGCGGGCGCAGCTCGGCGAAGGCGCCATCCTGCTCCACGCGCACCGTGCGCAAAATTTCCAGGCTCTCGCGCAAGCCGCCATGCGCAACCACGCCGGCACTTTCAATCAGGCGCAGAAACGGCGCGGCCGAGCCATCAAAAATCGGCACCTCCGCGGCGTCAACCTCGATCACCAGATCATCCACACCGCTCGCCGCCAACGCCGCCATCAAATGCTCAATGGTCCCCACCCGCGCCGCGCCCACGCTCACCACGGTGCACAACCGCGTATCGTTCACATGGTCAAACCGCGCGGGAATTCGCACATCCAAATCAGTGCGATGAAACTCAATCCCCGCCCCCGGCTCGGCCGGCACCAGCCGCAACGTCACATCCGCGCCGTTATGCAGCCCATGCCCGATGGCGGAAATCGCCGTCTTCAACGTCCGGCGCGGGGCCAGGGCGCGTTCGCTGCCGGTAAAGCTGTATCTGTCACGCAAAGACGACATTTTTGGGTCCATCATTAATAACATCTTACTGTCTAGCCGCCGTCCCGTGCCACCGCCAGTCAATCATTATTTCCAATTATGTCGCCATAACAATATGAATCCAATAAACAAAAAAACACCGAGCCGTCTCCGGCCCGGTGCTTCACAACGGCGCAGCGAACCCGCCGGGGGGGGGTTAGTTGTTCCGACGCAAAAACGCCGGAATGTCCAACCCGGTCTCATCGAGCTGTGCTGGGCGCACGGCCGGGCGCGGCGCTTCGGTATGCACGGCCGGCTCCTGGCGGTGCGGCTGCACGGGCGCCGCCGCTTTGGAGCTGCCAAACCCGAACACGGATTTGAAAATGCTCGTGCTGCGCGGCGGTTCGGCCGGGCGCTGGGGTTCAGGCATCACAGCCGCGCGCATCACCGGTACCGGGCGCACGGGCATGGGCGCGGCTGGCTCACCGAGTTCCAGCTCCTGGCCGCCATAAGCCTTGGAAACCAGCGGCGCGTTCGGCGGCTCGGGCACATAGCCTGCCGGGCGGGAAACGCTCCCGCCCTGGGGCATCTGCATCATCTGCGGCGCGCCCTGATGCGGCTGCCCGGCGTTCTGGCTCACGGCCTGCGTCGGAAACGCGGCCGGCTCGGCCCCGCCATTCACCACCTGCAGCTTCGGCATCTGCTGCGGCTCGCTGTCAATTCCAGTCGCAACGACCGACACCCGGATCCGCCCCGCCATGCTCTCATCGAGCGACATGCCGAACATGATGTTCGCATCCTTGTCGACTTCCTCGCCAATCCGGTGCGCCGCCTGGTCAACCTCGAAGAGCGTCACATCCGAACCGCCGGTGATGTTGATGAGCAGACCATGCGCCCCGCGCATATTGGTATCTTCCAGCAACGGATTGCTGATCGCGGCTTCGGCGGCGCGAATCGCGCGGTCCTCGCCCTCGGCCTCGCCGGTGCCCATCATCGCCTTGCCCATGACTGACATCACCGAACGGATATCGGCATAGTCGAGGTTCACGATACCGGGCAGCACCATCAAATCGGTCACGCCGCGCACGCCCATGTAGAGGACGTTATCGGCCATCTCGAAAGCCTCTTTCCAGCCGGTCCGCTCATTGGCGACCTTGAAGAGGTTCTGGTTGGGGATCACGATCAGGGTATCGACATAGGCCTGCAGCTCGGCAATGCCTTCCTCGGCGGCGCGCATGCGCTTCTTGCCCTCGAAGGCAAACGGCTTGGTGACAACACCAACGGTCAGAATGTTACGCTCGCGTGCCATCCGCGCGATCACCGGCGCGGCGCCGGTGCCGGTGCCGCCGCCCATGCCGGCGGTGATGAACACCATATGCGTATCTTCCAGATGCCGCGCCAGATCGTCCGCCGCCTCATCGGCCGATGCCTTGCCAACTTCCGGCCGCCCGCCAGCACCGTTGCCCTGGGTGAGATGCGGCCCGAGTTGAATGCGCTTTTCCGCCAGCGAGCGTTGCAACTGCTGCGCGTCCGTATTCGCCACCACAAAATCCACGCCCGGCAGTTGCAGCGAGATCATATTATTAACGGCATTACATCCACCGCCACCAACGCCGAACACGGTAATCCGCGGCGTGAAGTCGGTGGTCGACGTCTTCTGGATCGTCAGGTTCAGGGTCATCGGTTATCTCCTCAAGGCAGTATCGGTAAAGAACACTTCGTTTTCATGTCAAACACGATTTTTTAAAAAATCGACGAGGCCGCGGAACCAGCCGCCGCCCCGCTCATTCTCGAAATTAATATCCTGCATGGTCTGGCCTTCGCCGGCAGCAAAAGCCAGCAATCCCACCAGCGTCGCGAAGTTGGGCGCGCTCGCCGAATTAGGCAGCCCGATCACCCCGCCCGGCCGGCCCAGCCTTACGTTACGCTCCAGTATCTGCGCGCTAAGTTCACGCACGCCGCCCAGTTGCGAGGCGCCGCCGGTCAGCACCACGCGCGTGCCGCCCGCATCGCCGTAGCCGCCGGTTTCCAGCCGGTCCTTCACCAGCTCGAAAATCTCCTCGATTCGCGGCCGGATTACGCTGATCAGCATGGAACGCGGCATTTTCGCGATCTGGTGCTCATCCTCGCCCACCTGCGGCACCGGCAGCAGCTCGCGCTCATCATCGGGGCTGCCCTGGCAGTTGCCGAACAGCGCCTTCAACCGCTCCGCATGCACGACTGAGGTGGAGAATCCCCGCGCGATGTCATTGGTGACATGAATGCCCCCCAGCGGAATCTGCGCCGTATGCACCACCTGCCCCTCGGAGAACACGGCCATCGAGGTGGTGCCCCCGCCCATGTCGATCACCGTCGCCCCCAGCTCGCGCTCATCGCCCACCAGCGATGCCAGCCCCGCCGCCAGCGGCGCCGACACCAGCGCCGCAATATCCAGCTCGCAGCGCGACAAACAGGCCGAGAGCGTGCGCAACGCCGTGTTGCCCGCATCCACCACATGCAGCTGCGCCGAGAGCGTATCGCAAAACAACCCGCGCGGATCGAGCACGCCATCAGTTTCATCGGTGGAAAAACTCAACGGCAGCGCATGGATCGTCGCCCGCCCCTCAGCCGCCGCGCGCGCGCGCGCCTCGCGTACCACGCGCTTGATGTCATCTGCGGTCACCGCGCGGCCATCCACCGGCCATTGCACATTGAACAAACGCGATTCCGGCTGCCCGCAGGAGAGGTTCACATAAACCGACTTCAGCCGCATATCGGCGGCCTCCTCGGCCGCGCCCACCGCCGCGCGAATCGCCTTCTCCGCCTCTTCCAGGTCCACAATGCCGCCGGATTTAATCCCCCGGCTCTTCTGCCAGCCAAAGCCCAGAGCGCGCAGCCGCCCATCGGATTCCGCCCGCCCGATCAGGCAAGCAATTTTCGACGAGCCGATATCCAGCACGCCAAACGGCCCCGATCGCAGCATCTTGCCACGCAGCGTCTCCTCCGGCAGCGGCTTCATCGCGCGCTCCGGCGCGCCCCGGCGAGAAAGATCATTCATGCGCGCCTGCCCTTTTTCATGTGTGGCTGTCCTTGGCCGAAGCAGGCGCCGCCGCTGGATAGGGGCGCACCACCAATTTACCCGCCTGTCGCAGGTCGATCACCTCAACCGGCCGGTCGAGCAGCTGCATGCTGGCCTGCAAGGCGCCAAGCTGGTTGATCGCCTCTTGCTCGCCCTCAACCGGCAGCTTCACCAGTGTCTGGTCTTTCAGGATCAAATTCCAGCGCAACCCATCCACTCGCTCCGCCGCAGTCACCCGCGAAGCCAGCGCGGGCACGCTCTTCAGCTCATTCATCAGCGCCGCCGCATACTGCGGCGCATCCGCCCCCGTGAGCAGCAGCAACGAGGGCTCCCGCCGTTTCGCCGCCGCCGCATCCTGGCCGGCGATCACCTTGCCATTTTTGTCGATCAACACGAAATGCACCGGCGCGCCGTTGGCGCCGCCGGTCTGCCAGATGGCAAAAGCATTCCGCTCGGTGATGTTCACAATCAATGTTCCTGGCAGCACGCGCTCCACCGTGGCGCTCTGTACCGGCCCCAGCTGTTCCACGCGGGCCTGCACAGCGCCCAGGGAAAACCCCAGCGCCGGCTCGCCCGGCTGCACGCCGATGGCCGCCCGCAACGCCGCCGGGTCTACCGTCTGCGCGCCCTGCACCTCGATTTTTGAAATCCTCAGCCCGACATCGGCCCCTAGCGCCGCCAGGCCAAAACCGCCATGATGCCCGCTCACCCGCGCGGGCGCCGGCGCGGAAGCGACGGAGGGCAGCGAGCGCACCAGCTCCCCCCCCACGATCAGCACCGAAACCGCGCCCAGCACCCATAGCCCAGGCTTCAGGCTGCGCTTCACCCGCCGCAAATAGAGCTTGCGCGTGCTCAGCCGGTCCTGCGGCGCGGCGGTCTTTTTCGCCCGCGCGCGCGGTGGCGCGGCGGGAATCGTGGCCCGCGCGGTGGCGCCTACACGCGGCATGCCGCCCGCTCCACCATCCAGGCGCAAAGCGCGCGGAAATCCATGCCCACATAGGCCGCCTGTTCGGGCAGCAGCGAGGTGGGCGTCATCCCCGGCTGCGTGTTCACCTCCAACAACACCAGCCGCCCGCTCGCATCGTCGTAGCGCAAATCCGCCCGGCTCGCGCCGCGGCACCCCAGCGCCCGGTGCGCCGCCAACGCCACATCGCGCGCCTGCTGCGCCACCTCGGCGGGAATATCCGCCGGCACCACATGGCGCGAACCGCCGGCGGCATATTTGGCGTGGTAATCATAAAAACTCTCTTCGGAGAGTATTTCCGTCACCACCAGCGCGCGGTCCTCCAGCACGCCCACGGTCAGCTCCCGCCCCGGCACGAACTGCTCGGCCATCGCCAGACCGTAATGCCATTCCTTCACAATTTGCGCCCGGTTGTTGCCGCCCGGCTGCACGATATAAACCCCCACCGAGGAGCCTTCATTCACCGGCTTCACCACATAGGGCGGCGGCAGCGGGTCATGCTCGGCCAACTCCGCGATGTCGATCACCCGATGCGGCGCCACCGGCAGCCCGGCATGCGCGAACACCGCCTTGGCCGCGGCCTTGTCCATCGCCAGCGCGGAGGCCCGCACGCCCGAATGCGTGTAGGGAATCCCCAGGTAATCCAGCACACCCTGAATCGTGCCATCCTCGCCAAAACGCCCGTGCAGGGCGTTGAACACCACATCCGGCGCGGGGGTGAGCGCCGCGATTACCGCACGCAGATCCTCGCCCACTTCCACCGGCAGCACCTCGAACCCGGCGCTGCGCAGCGCCGCGATCACCTGCGCGCCCGAGCGCAACGAAACCTCACGCTCGGCGGACATGCCCCCCAGCAAAACCGCAACACGCATCATCCGGGCACTCCAATCCGTTTAATTTCCCAGCGCAGCGAAACCCCTGCGTTGCGCTGCACGCGCGCGCGCACATCCTCGCCCAGCCCCTCCAGATCCGCCGCCGTAGCCTCTCCGGTATTGATCAGGAAATTACAATGAAGTTCCGAAACCTGCGCTCCGCCGCGGCGCAATCCCCGGCACCCGGCGGCATCAATCATCTCCCAGGCCTTCTGGTCAGGCGGATTGGCGAAGGTCGAGCCTCCCGTGCGTGCGCGCACCGGCTGGCTCGCCTCGCGGCTGGTTTTTATCTGCGCCATCTTCGCCGCAATTGCCTGCGCATCACCCTGGCGCGCGCGTAAGCGGGCCCGCACCACCACCGCATCGGCGGGCAAATTCGCATGGCGATAGCTCAGGCCCAGCACATGCGCCTCCACGCGCACCAACTCACCCGCGCGCGTCACAATCTCCACCCAGTCGAGCACCTGCGCCATATCCCCACCGTAGGCGCCCGCGTTCATCGCCACCGCGCCGCCGATGGTCCCAGGAATGCCGGAGAGAAACTCCAGCCCCGCCAGCCCCGCCGCCGCCGCATGTTCCGCCACCGTCACATCCAGAGCCGCCGCCCCGGCGATCATCCCGTCATTCTCGACCACGATCTCGCCAAACCCGCGCGCCAGCTTGATGACAACACCGTTGATCCCGCCATCGCGCACAATCAGGTTCGATGCCGCGCCGATCACGCTCACCGGCATCTCCAGCGGCAACGCCCGCAAGAACGCGCATAAATCCGCCACATCCGCCGGGCGCACCAAAAACTCCGCAGGCCCGCCCACACGAAACCACGTCATCGGCGCCAAAACCGCCCCCGGCGCCACGCGGCCGCGAATTTCCGGCAAGGCCAGGCCCATCATCACAGCCGCCCCCTTGGACGCGCCGCATCCTGCAACCCCTGCAACTGCGCTGGCAGCGCCGCCGCCCAATGCGTGATGCTGCCCGCACCCAGGCAGACCACGAAATCACCGTGCCGCGCGATGGCATGCACCATCTCCGCCAGATGCGACGGATCCGTCAGCGCCACCACCTGCCGGTGCCCGCGCGCGCGCAACCCTTCAACCAGCGCATCGCGGTCCACGCCCTCAATCGGCGCCTCACCCGCGGCATACACATCCGCCACGATCACCGTCCCCGCATCGTTCATGCAGGTGCAAAACTCCTCAAACAGCGACTGCAACCGCGTGAAGCGGTGCGGCTGCACCACGGCCACCACATCGCGCGCGCCCGCCTGCCGCGCCGCCTTCAACACCGCGGCGATCTCCACCGGATGATGCCCGTAGTCATCAATCACCGTAATCCCGCCCGCCTCGCCGGTTTTGGAGAAGCGCCGCTTCACCCCTGCGAAATTCGCCAGCGCCGCCTTAATCTGCGCTTCGGGAACATCCATCTCGGCCGCCACCGCGATCGCCGCCACCGCGTTAGAGACATTGTGATTGCCCAGCATCGGCAGGCGGAACGGCCCCATACGGCGCGCCCGCTCCGAAACCCGGTCGGAGAACCTTACCTCGAAGGTCGCGCCATCCTTGCTGGAGATGATCCGCTCCGCGCGCACATCCGCCTGCGGCGAAAACCCATAGGTAATCACCCGATGATCCGAGAGTGCCGGGATCATCTGCTGCACCGCCGGATGATCGATGCACAAAACCGCGAAGCCATAAAATGGAATGTTCGCGACAAACTGCCGGTAGCCCGCCTCCATCGCCTCGCGCGTGCCCCAATGGTCCAGATGCTCCGGGTCCATGTTCGTCACGATCGTGATCACCGCCGGAAGCCGCAGGAAACTCCCGTCGGACTCGTCAGCCTCCACCACCATCCAGTCACCCGCCCCCAAGCGGGTGTTGCTGCTATAGGCGTTGATGATGCCGCCGTTGATCACGGTGGGGTCAAACCCACCCCCTTCCAGCACCGCCGCCACCAGCGAGGTCGTCGTCGTCTTGCCGTGCGTGCCGCCGATCGCCACGGCCCATTTCAGCCGCATCAACTCCGCCAGCATCTCCGCGCGCCGCACCACCGGGATCAGCTTGCGCCGCGCCGCCACCACTTCGGGATTATCCTTGGGCACGGCTGTGGAAATCACCACCACCTGGGCATCACCCAGGTTCTTCGCATCATGCCCCACCGCAACCCTGATCCCCGCCGCGCGCAGCCGCGCCACATTCGCGTTCTCGGCAATATCGCTGCCCTGCACGGCATAGCCCAGCTCATGTAGCACCTCTGCAATGCCGGACATGCCAATCCCGCCGATGCCGACAAAATGAATCGTCCCGATGGAAAGCGGCAACGCCCTCATGCGCCCGCACCTTCCATCACCAACCCCGCCAGCCGCTCCGCCGCATCCGCGCGCCCCGCGCTCGCGGCCGCTTGCGCCGCTTTCATCAAATCCTCAGGATTCATCAGAATACTTTCAATTTTATCAGCCAGCGCCTGGGCGCTCAGCCCGGCCTGGTCCAGCCGCCACGCGGCGTGCGCATCCACCAGCGCATCCGCATTGGCACGCTGGTGGTCATCAATGGCGCTGGGCAGCGGAATGAAAATGGCCGGCCGGCCCGCCACCGCGATTTCCGCCACGCTCGAAGCCCCGGCACGCGCAATCACCAGATGCGCCCGCTGCAAGCGCGTTGCCACATCGTTGAAAAACGGCGCCAGCTCCGCCTCAATCCCCGCATCCTTCAGCGCCACACGCGCCGCGCCCAGTTCTTCCGTCCGGCACTGCTGGCTCACCACCAGCCGCGCCCGCAGCGCCGCCGGCAGCAAAGCCAGCGCCTGCGGCATCAACGAGCCGAAAACCTTCGCCCCCAGCGAGCCGCCCAAAATCAACAACTCAATTTTCTCATCCGGCGGCGCATATCCCTGCCCATGCAGCGCCACCACCGCCGGGCGCACCGGATTGCCGAGCAGCACGGTTTTAACCCCCGCAGGCACCGCCAAGGTCTTCTCAAAACTCAGCACCAGCACATCGGCGAGGCGCGCCAGCAGCCGGTTCGCCCGCCCCAGCACCGCATTCTGTTCATGCAGAAAAATCCTTGGCCGCCGCCCCAGCAAAACCGCCGCCACCACCGGCGGCACAGCCGGATATCCGCCAAACGCCACCACCACGCCCGGCTGCAACGTCCGCAAAATTTTCCGCGCCTGGAACACACCCCGCGCCAAGGCCACGGCGCCCTCCAGCGCACTGCGTAAACTCCGGCCAGAGAGCCCCGCCCCCGCGATTACATGCCGCTCCGCCTTGGCAAACACCGCCGAGGACAATCCGCCCGAGCGCGCATCAGTCAGCAGCACCACGCGCACGCCGCGCGCCAGCAGCGCCACCGCAAGCGCCTCAGCCGGAAAAAAATGCCCCCCCGTGCCGCCGGCCGCGATCACCACCGGCGCGCTCATGGGTACTCACCCTGGTGGCGTCTTCGCGTCAGTGCCAGCAAATATCCCATCTGAATTGATATCGCCAGCACCGAGCTGCCGCCGTAGGATATGAACGGCAGCGTCATCCCCTTGGTTGGAATCAGCGAGAGCGAAGAGGCCATGTTCACAAACGCCTGCAGGCCAAAGCCCACGATCAACCCGCCCGCCGCCAGCACCACGAACAAATTCGGCTCCGCCAGCAAGCGCACCAGCGCGCGTATCACAATGGCCGCGAACACGAAAATGATGAACCCGCAGAAAAACAGCCCGAACTCCTCTCCCGCCACGGCAAACACGAAATCCGCCCGTGCATCTGGCAGATAATGCTTAACCTGCCCCTCGCCCGGTCCCAGGCCAAACATCCCGCCATTTCCAAACGCCGAGAGCGCGGTGAGCGCCTGATAAGCTGAAGTCTTTGTTGGATGCAGGAATAATTCCACGCGCGTATGAACATGCGAGATGAACAAGAACGCCCAGATGAAGGCGAGCACCACCAGCCCCGCCGCCACGCTCACCCATTTCATCTCCATGCCGTCGAGATAAAACTGCGAGAACACCACCATGGTGAACAAAAACGTCATGCCGATATCAGGCTGCATTTTCAGCATCAGCGCCGCGATCAAAAACACCCCCAGCGCCGCCCGCTTGCCTGGAAACCCCGGTGTGCGCCGCGATTCCGCGATCAGCCAGGCGGTGATGATGATAAAACCGGGGCGCAGAAACTCGCTCGGCTGAATGGTGAACCCGGGCAGTGAAATCCACCGGTGCGCGCCATCCACCTCCACGCCATGCACCAGCGTGAAACCGGTGAGAAAGAAGAACACAATCCCAAGCCCCAGCGCACTCAGCTTCACCTGCCGCAACGAGAGCATGGACATGCCCAGCATCACCACCCCGCCCACGGCGAGAAAGAAAATCTGCCGCAGCATCGCCACTGTATGCGGATCGGTCAGACGCATGGAGATCCCTGGCGTCGCCGCCAGCGCCAGCACATAGCCGATGCCGATCAGCACCGCGAGCGCAACCAGCGTCACCCGGTCCACGCTCCACCACCAGCGGCCGATCACCGATGTATCGGCGCGTGAGAGCGGCGGCATCACACGCCCCCTTTCGCCAGCGCGGCAAACCGCGCGCCGCGCGCCTCAAAATTCGTGAACTGGTCAAAACTCGCGGCCGCGGGCGAGAACAATACCACCCCCGCGCCGTTCGCCTTGGCCGCCTCAAACGCAAGCGGCACCGCGGTCTCCAGCGTCCCCGCCACATCGTTCTCCACCCCGTGCGCGCTCAGCGTGGCGGCAAACGCCGGCCCATCGCGCCCGATCAGAAACGCCTTCTCGATCCGCATGAAATACGGCGCCAGATCATCAATCCCCCCGGCCTTGGCGACGCCGCCCGCAATCCACACAAAGCGCGCATAGCAGCCCATGGCGCGGGCCGCCGCGTCCGCATTGGTCGCCTTGCTGTCATTGATAAAATGCACACCCTCGCGCAGCGCCACCTCCTGCTGGCGGTGCGCGAGGCCGGGGAAGCTCGCAATCGCGCGCGCAATCGCCGCCTCATCCACCCCCAGCGCCCGCGCCGCCGCCGCCGCCGCCGCCGCATTCTGCGCGTTATGCTCGCCCGGCAGCGCCTGCGCCCCGGTTGCCCCACCCACGCCGGAAATCCGCACCACCCGCGCCGCTTGCTCATCCAGCCAGCCCGCCATCTCGCGGGAGGGGGCGTCATCCACACCAACCACCGCCACGCAACCCGCATCCTGGCGCGCGAAAATCGCACGCTTGGCGGCCGCGTAGCCTGCCATTCCGCCATGGCGGTCCAGATGGTCGGGGGACAAATTCAGCATAACCGCGACATCGAAGCGCAGGCTTGCGAGTCTCTCCAACATATAGCTGGACATCTCGAGCACATAAACACCGTTGTCCGGCAGCAGCGGCAAGCTCAGCGCCGCCGGCCCCAGATTCGCCCCCGCCGCGTTGGGCACCCCCGCCGCATCGAGAATATGCGCCAGCAGCGCCGTGGTGGTGGATTTCCCGTTGGTCCCGGTAATCCCGGCAAAGCGCGCCTTGCTCCCGCTGCCCCGCACCGCGCGGAACAGCAGCTCCGCATCGGTGAGCACCGGCACGCCATGCGCCAGCGCCCAGGCGGCTTGGTCATGCGCTTTGGGCAATTTGTGCGCAATTCCGGGCGAGAGCACCAGCCCATCCAGCCGCCCCGCAACCGCCGAGGGCTTCTCCACCACGAACCCCGCCGCCGCCGCGCGCGCGCCCGGCGCGTCATCCCACACAATCACCTGCGCGCCCATGTCGCGCAACGCGCAAGCCGCGGGCATCCCAGCCTTGCCCAGCCCGAGCACGGCAAAGCGCATCCCAGCAAATACCGGAGCGTAATTCATCGTATTTTCAACGTGGCCAGACCCACCAAACCCAGAATCATGGCGATAATCCAGAACCGGATCACAATCGTCGGCTCCGCCCAGCCCTTCTTTTCAAAATGGTGGTGCAGCGGCGCCATCAGAAACACCCGCCGCCCCGTGCGCTTATACCAAAACACTTGCACGATGACTGAAACCGTCTCCACCACGAACAACCCGCCAACAATCGCCAGCACGATCTCGTTCTTCGTCGCCACCGCCACGGCGCCGAGCGCCCCGCCCAAGGAGAGCGAGCCCGTATCGCCCATGAACACCGCCGCCGGCGGCGCGTTGAACCATAAAAACCCCAGCCCCGCGCCAACCAGCGCGGAGAGAAACACGGTCAACTCGCCAGAACCTGGAATAAAATTAATCTCCAAGTACCCGGCGAAAATCTTGTTGCCCACCAGATACGCGATCAGCCCGAACACCGCTGCCGCGATCATCGTCGGCACAATCGCCAGCCCGTCCAGCCCATCGGTCAGGTTCACCGCGTTGGACGCCCCCATCATCACGAACATCGCCACCAGGGGAAAGAAAATCCCGAACGGTATCAGCACGTTCTTGAGCATCGGCAGCGCCAGCTCGCTGCCTAGCGGCGCTGGCATCAGCCGCGTCATCCACACCGCGGCCACCAGCCCAATCCCCGCCTGCGCCACCAGCTTGACCCGGCCGGGAACCCCCTTGGTGTTGCGCTTGGTCAGCTTCAGGAAATCATCGGCGAAGCCAATGCCGCCATAGCCGAAGGTCACCAGCAGCACCCCCCAGATGTAGCCGTTATGCAGGTCCGCCCAAATCAGCGTCGAGAGTCCCATTGCGATCAGAATCAGCACCCCGCCCATCGTCGGCGTGCCTTTTTTCTCAATCAGATGCCGCTCCGGCCCATCGGTGCGAATCGGTTGCCCATGGCGCTGCACGGATTTCAGATACCGGATCACCCTCGGCCCGGCCCAGAAGCTGATGATCAGCGCCGTCAGGCACGCCCCGCCCGCCCGGAACGTAATGTAGCGGAACAGGTTGAACACATGCACATGCCCAGCCATGGGGAAGAGAATCGCATACAACATCAGGCGGGGCTTTCCAGAACCGAGACAACATCACGCATGCGGCTGCCGTAACTGCCTTTCACCAGCACGGTGTCCCCCGCGCGCAGCGCGGCTTTCACCAGCGGCGCCAGGGTGGCTGCGTCAGCTGCATGCGCGCCCTGCTTGGACCGCGGCAGCGAGTCGAACAAAGCGTTACACTGCGCCCCGCAGGTAAAAACGACATCCGCCCCCGCCAGAACCGCGGGCAGCAGCCCCAGATGTTCCGCTTGCGCGTGTTCCCCCAACTCCAGCATGTCCCCCAGCACGGCCACATGCCGCCCCGGCTGCAACGCCAGAACCCCCAATGCGGCGCGCACCGAGGCCCCGGAGGCATTGTAGCTCTCATCGAGCAAAACCGCCGCCCCGCCCGGCACGGCAATCGCCCGCCGCGCCCCCCGGCCGGAGACCGGCGCGAAGCCATCCAGCGCCGCCGCCGTGCGCGCCACATCCAGCCCCAGCCCGGCCGCCACCGCCAGCACCGCGAGCGCGTTCATCGCCATATGCCGCCCCGGCGCGGCCAGCCCGAACCACACCGGAACGCCCGAAATTTCCGCCGCAATCTCAGAGGCTTGCGCGGTATTCCTCAACTCAACCAAGCGCGCATCCACCGCGCCCTCGCCGAACACCAGCGCCTCGCACCCGCGCGGCACCGCCGCGCGCAGCAGCGGCAGAAACATCGAATCCCCCGGCAGCACCGCCATCCCGCCCGGCACCAGCCCGCTATAAACCGCCGCCTTCTCTTGCGCGATCGCCTCCTGCGAGCCCATCAAACCCAGATGCGCCCGGTCCACACAGGTGATCATCGCCACATCCGGCCGCACCAGCCCCGCCAGCGGCGCAATTTCCCCCGGATGGTTCATGCCGATCTCGAACACCCCGAACGCCGCATCGCTTGGCATCCGCGCCAGGGTGAGCGGCACGCCGATATGGTTGTTGAAGCTCGCCTCCGCCGCGTGCACCAGGCCAAAGGCGCTCAAAGCCCGGCGCAGCATCTCCTTGGCCGTGGTCTTGCCGACACTGCCCGTCACCGCCACGATCTTCGCGCCCGTCCGGGTCCGCGCCGCGGCGCCCAGGCGCTCCAGCGCCCGCAATGTGTCCTCCACCACGATCACCCGGCCCGGCATGGGCTTTGAGACCGCCGCCGCCGCCGCCCCCTTGGCAAACGCGGCTTCAACAAATTCATGCCCATCGCGCGCGCCGTGCAGCGCCACGAACAAATCCCCCGGCGCCAGCGTGCGCGTATCGATGCTGATCCCGCTCACATCCCAGCCCGCCTGCGCGCCAAACACCGCGCGCAATTGCGCCGCACTCCAAAGCGCGCTCATGGCGAAGTCCCTTGTTCGCGCGCGGCCGCCAGCTCGCGGATCACCGAGGCATCGTCAAAAGGTATCACCTCGCCCTGCACAATCTGCCCCTGCTCATGGCCTTTTCCGGCCACCACCAGAACATCCCCCGCGCGCAGCTCACTCAGCCCGGCGGCAATCGCCGCCCGCCGGTCCCCAATCTCAATCCCGCCGGGGCACGCCGCCATAATCGCCGCGCGGATCAGCGCCGGGTCCTCGCTGCGCGGATTGTCGTCGGTCACAATCGCCACATCCGCCAGCTTCGCCGCCTGCTCGCCCATCAGCGGCCGCTTGCCCGCATCGCGGTCGCCGCCCGCGCCGAACACGATCACCAGCCGGCCCAAAGCATGCGGGCGCAGCGCGCTCAGCACCCGCGCGATCGCATCGGGCGTATGCGCGTAATCCACATAGGCCGCCGCGCCGTTATCCAGCACCAGCGCACGTTCAAGTCTCCCCCGAACCCCCTGTAACTGCGGCAAATACTCAAGCGCCCCCACCACCCCCACGGTCTCGGCCAAGGCCGCCGCCAGCACCGCGTTATCCGCCTGAAACCGCCCCGGCAGATGTAGACTCACCTGCCGCCCGCCGGCAAAAACCTCCTGCCCATCCGGGCGCGCGGCAACCCGCGTAACCTCCACCGGGGCAAAATCCAACCCCCGCCGCGCCGCGATCTCGCGTAGCCGCCCCAGCGTCTCCCCATCCATATCCGCCATCGCCCGCACCGCCGCCCCGCGCGGCAGCAGCACCTCGAACAACCGCAGCTTCGCCGCCCGGTAGGCCTCCATCGAACCATGATAGTCCAGATGGTCGCGCGTCAGGTTCGTGAACCCCGCGGCGGCAAAGCGCAGCCCATCCAGTCGGCTCTGCTCGATCCCATGGCTGGACGCCTCCAGCGCTACATCCGTGAAGGCGCGCGCCGCCAGCATCGCCAGCGTATTCGCCAGCGTCACCGGGTCCGGCGTCGTCAGCGAGCCGGTAAGCGGCACCCCCGGCGCGATCACCCCCAGCGTCCCCAGCGAGGCCGCCTGGCGCCCGGCGGCGGCGCAAATCTGGCGCAGGAAATCCACCGTGCTGGTCTTGCCGTTAGTCCCTGTCACCGCCACCAGCCGTTCGGGCATCTTGCCCGCCAGCTCCACCGCCAGCTCCGCCAGCCGCGCGCGCGGCGCCTCGGCGCAATACAGCGGACGCGGGGGTACGCCGGGCGGCCAGTGCGTCCCCTGCGGCGCCAATACGGCCACAGCGCCGCGCGCCACCGCCTCGGCGATAAACCGCCGCCCATCGGCCTTCACCCCCGGCAGCGCCACGAATAAAAACCCCGGCCGCACCGCCCGGCTGTCGGCCGTAATGCCGCTCACGCCTTTCAATTCAGGACTCCTCATGCCCGGCTCCGCTCTCAAGCTCAGTCATATGGCTGCCCGGCAATGGATACACGGGCGCCATCACGCCGTTACGCACACGGCGCCTGGCGTGCGAGGCCGAGAGCAGCGGCGCCGGCCCTTTGGCCGCTTTCTCTGGCGCAGGCTGCGCGGGCGTTGGCGGCGGCTTCTTACCCATCAGCTCATAGGCGAACGCATTGGCCCCCGGCGGCAGCGGGTTACCCGGCCCCAGCCCGCTCTCGCCCGGCGGCGGCGTGGGCTGCAATGGCACGGTCCAGGCGGCATCCAGCGCCGCCAGCTGGTCGCCCGCCGCCGGCAAAATACCCAGCATCGGCCCGATCCGCGCGATAATCCGCCCCACTGCCGGCGCGGCGATATACCCGCCCGTGGTAAACCCATACGTCGTCGCGTCCGGATGCGGCTGCAGCACCAGCACATAGATCACATATTGTGGGTCCTGCATCGGAAACGCCGCCATGAACGAGGCATTATTGGTATGCAGCAGATACCGCCCGTTCGGCCCCACCACCTGCGCCGTCCCGGTCTTGCCGCCCACCACATAACCCGGCACCGAGGCATAGGTGCCCGTGCCCGAGAGCACCACATTGGTCATCAGCTTGCGCATCAGTTCCGATGTGCTCTGCTTCATCACCCGCACCCCCTGCGGCTGCGGCCCGTTCGGGTTCACCGCCAGCAATGTCGGATTATACCTGATCCCGCCGTTCACGATTGGCAGCACCCCGGTCACCAGCGCCAGCGGACTAACCGAAATGCCCGCGCCAAACGAAACTGTCATCGTTGTCGCCAGCCCCCACTGGTTCAGCGGCGGATATTGCGGCATCGGCGGTCCCGGCAGCTGCACGTCCAGCGGCTTGAGGAAGCCCTGCTTGGCCAGCCAAGCCTGCTCCACCTTCGGCCCCAAAATCGTTGCGATCCGCGACGCGCCGATGTTCGACGACACATTGAGAATCTGCGGCACCGCCATCCACACATGCGCCGGCTCAAAATCCGTTATGGTAAAGCGCCCTACCCGCAGCGGATGCGTGGTATCGAAGTAATCCCAGTAATGGATCATCCCCGAATCCAGCGCCATGGAGATGGTCTGCAGCTTGAACACGCTGCCCGGCTCGTAATCACCGTTGACGCATTTGTTGAACTGGCTGTCGTGGCTCGCCGCGCCAAAATTATTGACATCATAATCCGGCAGGCTGGACATCGCCAGAATCTCGCCGGTACGCGCGTTCATCACAATCGCGCAGCCCCCCGGCGCCTTAAACTCCTTCACCGCCGATGCCAGCTCGTGATGCACGATGCTCTGAATCCCCGCATCGATGGAGAGCGCCAGCGGCGCCGGATCGCTGGTCAGACGCTTATTAAAATACTCCTCAACCCCCGCAATGCCGGTTCCGCCGACAGTCACCCCGCCCAGAATATGCGAGGCCAGATCACCATCAGGATAATGCCGCTTCTCGCTGTCCTCAAAATACACGCCCGGAATGCCGAGTTGATTCACCGCCAGCTCCTCCGGCGGCGTCAGCTTGCGGTCCAGGTACACAAAGTCCTTGCCCGAGGCGAGCTTCTTCTCCGTCTCCGGCACGTCCAGCCCGGTCAGCACCGTGGCCAGCCGCGCCGCCGCCCCGGCCGGGTCCGTCACCTGGCGCGGATCGGCGTATAATTCCGCCCCCGGCAACGATACCGCCAGAATCGTGCCATTGCGGTCGGTTATATCCGCGCGCCCCGGCGGCGGCGGGGTCACATCCAGCTCCGGCTGCATCGCCGCCAGCTGCGCCTGGCTCGGCAAAATCGGGTGCCAGATGGTGGCATAGGTCAGCCGCAGCGCCAGCACACCAAACAACAGGGCAAACATCAGCGCGCCCAGCAGCAAGCGCACATGCGCCTTCTCCAGCGCCGCCCGCTGGTCCAAATCCGGCGAGGTGACCCTCACATGCTCCATCATCGGCACAGCACCGCGCTCCGGCGCACCCTTGCGGCGCGCCGGCGGCGGCTCAGGCCGCAAAGTCAATGTCAATTGCCGCTCCCGCTCTGCGCCATCCCCAGCAGCGAGCCCCCATCATCCTGCGGCGCGATCATCGGCGCCGCCTGCGCCACCGCCCGCACGGACATCACCTGCGCCCCCATCGGCGGCCGCGCCGGCACCAGCGGCGGCTGGCTGTATGCGGCGCGATTTTCGGCATATTCATGCGTCATGGCGGGGTTGCGGCGCACATGCGGCATATGCGCCTGGCCCAGCAGACTGCGCGGCTGCTCATCGGCGCTGGCGAGGTGCACCACGGCCTTATCCACTCTGCGGGGAAGCTGGGCAGCGCGGGCCAGATGAACCACCGCGCGCCTTACGGGTTGCACCACCCGTTGCGCCGTCTGCACCGCCGCCGTCTGCACCGCCGCCGTCTGCACCGCCGCCGGTTGCGCCGCGGAGGCCACAGCCGCTGGCATCGGCACGGGCACCGGCAACACCGGCGCCGCATCCAACGGGTTGGGCCCAGGCGCCGCACTGCCGGGCGCGGGCAACACGCTGCCCAGCGCGGCCAGCGTCACCAGCTGGCTCGGCTTCATTGGCTGCAAGGCGGTGAACTGCGTTGAAAGCTGGGCCAGCCGCGAGGGATCAGCCTCCAGCGCCCACTGCGCATGCAACACGCGGATGCGCTGCTGGTCCAGCCGGGTCGCCTGCGTTACCGCGGCAATCTGGTCATCGAGCATCTGCGCATGATGCTTCACCAAAAACAGATACGCGCCCGAAACCACAAACAGGATGGCGCTGAGCAGGGTGATCGGCCGGATCATGCCACCAGCCTTTCCATCGCCCGCAGCTTGGCGCTGCGCGCCCGCGGATTGGCCTTCACCTCCGCCGCCCCCGGCACCACCGCGCTGCCCGTCAACAACCTGAATCGCGCCGCCGCGCCACCCTGCATCGCCGCCGGATCATGGCGCGAAGCCCCTGGCGCGCGCCCGCTCTCCTGCGCGAAAAATTTCTTCACAATGCGGTCTTCCAGCGAATGGAAGCTCACCACCACCAGCCGCCCGCCCGGCGCCAGCAGCGCCGCCGCCTGCTCCAGGGCCGCCGCAATATCTCCAAGCTCATCATTCACCGCAATACGCAACGCCTGAAAACTCCTGGTGGCAGGATCGATTCCTGACTTGTCCGGCCGCACAACGCTGCGTATCACCCCGGCAAGATCCGCCGTTGCCACAAATTTCTCCACTTTCCGCCGCTCGACAACGGCTTTCGCAATCCGGCGGGACGCTTTCTCATCCCCGAATTCATAGAGTATATCAGCGAGTTCGGATTCGGGTAGCGTGTTAACCAGCACCGCCGCCGTCAGCTGCGCGCTGCCCATCTGCATGTCCAAAGGTCCGTTCTGGCGAAACGAAAACCCGCGCGCCGCATCATCAATCTGGTAGGACGAAACTCCCAAGTCGAACACCGCGCCATCCAGATAGCCAACCCCCACCTCGCCCAACAATTTTACAAGCTCACTGATTCTGCCTTGGAAAATTTCAAAACGGCCAGGGTGCTCCCGGGCCATCTCCCGCGCGCGCGCCACCGCCGCCGGGTCGCGGTCAATGGCAAACAAGCGGCAATCGGCGGCGTTGAGAATCGCCCGCGCATAGCCGCCGCCGCCAAACGTGCCGTCCAGATAAACGCCGCCGTCGCGCGGGCGCAGCATCGCCACCGCCTCATCGCGCAACACCGGAATGTGAGTGAACCCGCTCACGCCTGCCGCCCCGGTACGGCCGCGCGCGCGGCCGCCAGATGCGCCGCCCCCGCCGCCGGCTCCCATATATGAAAATTATCGCCCCGGCCGAAAAACGCCACCGCGTCTTTAATCCCGGTCAGCGCCAGCGCGCCGGGCGGCAGCACAATCCGCCCTTCCTTATCGGTCTCCAACTGCCACGCGTCAGTGAACAAGCGCGAGACGGTCTCATCATAGGCCGCGTCCAGCCGGTCGTATTTGCTGAGTTCCTTGCGCGCCATCTCCGCATAAGCCGAAGGCGCCCAGGCCTCGATGCAGCCCTTGATATGCGAGGGGCACAAAACCAGCGGAATCGCCCCCGGCTCGCTTTTCAGAATCGCGCGGAAAGGCGCCGGAATGGAAACCCGCCCCTTCACGTCCAATCGATTCTCATGCTTGCCAAAAAACAGCGACATTGGGGGTTCTCGTTGGGGCTTCACATATCCCGCATGGGATCACATGGGATTTCTCCCCACTATCATGTTCTAACCCCCCACGTCAAAGATAATCAAGTTGATACGGCCTCGATTCGACCAGATTCACCACGGCCCCGCCTGCGAAGTTTCAGACTTGATGTTTATGTTTTGTTCTCATTCCTTGCCGGGATTAAACTCTGCGGCAGAGACTATCCAGACGGTCTGTAAGCCGGGTTCTGTCCACATCTTTAACGATGCTGGACGGCCATTCCTCTGGGACGGACCTTGCGGCCCGCCTCAACGCGACCAACCCGGGCGGCGGGTCGAAAACACCCCCGCGCTCATATCCTGAGATACAACGCCGGCCGCCCCTATTCGGTCTTGCTCCCGGTGGGGTTTACCCTGCCAACCCTGTCACCAGGGTTGCGGTGCGCTCTTACCGCACCGTTTCACCCTTACCCCGGACAAGCCGCGGCGGTTTGTTTTCTGTGGCACTGTCCCTGGGGTCGCCCCCGCCGGCTGTTAGCCGGCACCGTATTTCCGTGGAGCCCGGACTTTCCTCCAGCGGGTTGCCCCGCCAGCGGCCGTCCAACCGTCTGGATGCGCGCTCATAGCACCTTTTCAGGCCCGCGCGTCAATCAGCGCCCGCAGCGCCGCCGCGCGCCCGGCCGTCAAGGCATCGGCCGCCCCGCTCAGATGCGCCGGCAAAAAATGCCGCTGAAACGCCAAAATCACATCGCGCGCGGCAAAGCGCGTATCATAGCCGATCGCCGCCAGATCATCGCGCAAATCGCCCGGCGGCGCGAACCTCTCGCTCCACAGCCCAACCCCCGCCGCCGCCAGCGCGCGCCAGCCGAACAATTCGCCGGGGTCCTGCTTGCGGTCCGGCGCGATATCGGAATGTCCCACCACATTGCGCGCCACAATCGCAGGCCAGCGGCCCAGCACCTCCAGGCACAACGCCGTCACCGCCGCCATCTGGCGCTCGGGAAACGCGCGATAGCCAAATTCATGCCCCGGATTGACGATCTCAATGCCGATTGAAGCATCATTCAGCCCGCTCACCCCGCGCCAAAAGCTCGCCCCCGCGTGCCAGGCGCGCTTCTCCTCGGCCACCAGGGCATAAACCGCCCCATCCTCGTCCACCACATAATGCGCCGAAACCTTGGCGACGGGGTCGCGCAACCGCGCAATCGCCGCCTCGGCGGTCCGCATGCCGGTATAATGCAGCACCAGAAACGCAACCCCGCCCGGCCGTTCGTCAAAATTCGGCGAAGGCGCTGAAATCAAAGCTTCCGCTCGCGCTTGATAGCGTCATACGCCGCGTTGATCCGCGCCACCCGGTCAGAGGCCTTCTTCATCGCTTCGGCGGGCATCGCCTTGGCCGCCAGCGTATCCGGATGGTTCTCGCGCATCAAAGTCTTCCACCGCGCGCGGATCTCCTCTTTCGTGGCCTGCGGTTTCAATCCCAGCACGGCATAGGAATCCTCAACTGGCGGCGGGGCCATCGCGCCGCCGCGCGCGGCACGCTGCGCCGCGTCCAAATCCAGCCCGAAGCCCTGCGCCACGCGGGCGAGAAAATCCGCCTCCGCCGCATTCACCGGGCCATCCGCCCGCGCGATCTGGTACAACCCGCCCAGCACCTGCTCCAATATACCCGGGCTGTCCGAAAACGCCTGGCCGAGCTGCACGGCATAACTCTCAAACCCGGCCGCCGACTCGCGCGCGCTGTCAAACAGCCGCCCCACCTCGGCCACGCTGCCCTCGGGGATGGCAAAACTGCGCCGGAACGCATCTATCTCCACACGCCCCACCGGGCCGTCGCATTTCGCCAGCTTGGCCGCCAGCACCGTCACGCCAACCGCAAAAATCTGGTCACGCCGCCCCAGCATGGCAGCCGCCCGCGCGCGCTCAAAAGGCAACGGCCGGCCCGCGAAATTGAATCCGTTCAAACTCCCCTCATCGGCGGCATGGCCCATCGCCGCGCCAAACAGCGCGCCCACCGGCCCGCCCATGGCAAAGCCCGCCATACCTCCGATAATCTTGCCCCAAATCGCCATATGCCCAACCTAACATAGCCTGGCCCTTGAACCCAACCCGGCAATCATACATCAACCACACCATCTCTCACGGCGGAATATATGACAGGCTGGCAATTCTGGATCGATCGCGGCGGCACCTTCACTGATATCGTGGCCCGCGCCCCCTCGGGCCAGATCACCACCCGGAAACTCCTCTCCGAGAACCCTGAACACTACCAGGACGCCGCCCTGGCCGGCATCGCCGCCTGCCTCGGCCTGCCCCCTGGAGCGCCGATTCCACCCGGGGCTATCGTTCAGGTCAAAATGGGCACCACTGTCGCCACCAACGCGCTGCTGGAGCGCAAGGGCGCGCCCGCCCTGCTGCTGGTCAACCGCGGCTTCGCGGATCTGCTGCGCATCGGCAACCAGTCCCGCCCCCGCCTGTTCGACCTCGAAATCAAGCGCCCCAGCATGCTCTACACAATGGTGGCCGAGGTCTCCGCCCGCACCGGCGCTGACGGCGCCATCATCGAACCGCTGGACGAGGCCGCCGCCCTGCAAACCCTGCGCGCCGCCCGCGCGCGCGGCATCGTCTCCGTCGCCATCGTTCTCATCCACGCCTGGAAATACCCGGAGCAGGAACAGCGCCTCGGCGAACTCGCCGCCCAGGCCGGTTTCACCAGCATCTCCCTCTCGCATATCGCCAGCCCCCTGCTCCGCCTCGTCCCGCGCGGGGACACCACCATGGCCGACGCCTACCTCTCTCCGATCCTGAAACATTACATCGCCCAGGTTTCCCAGGGCTTAAACCACGCGCCTTTGTATTTCATGCAATCGCACGGCGGCCTCGCCAGCGCGGAAAACTTCTCCGGCAAGGATGCCATCCTCTCCGGCCCCGCGGGCGGCATCACCGGCGCGGCACGCACCGCCGCCCAGGCCGGGTTCCACCGCGTCATCGGGTTTGACATGGGCGGCACCAGCACCGACGCCGCCCTCTACGACAACGGTTTCGCCCATGCCTTCGAGACCGAGATCGCCGGCGTGCGCCTGCGCGCCCCCATGCTCGCCATCAACACCGTGGCCGCCGGCGGCGGCTCCATCCTCAGTTTTGACGGCGCGCGCCTGCGCGTTGGCCCCGAAAGTGCCGGCGCCAACCCCGGCCCCGCCGCCTACCGCAAGGGCGGCCCGCTCACCATCACCGACGCGAACATCCTGCTCGGCAAAATCCTCCCCCATCATTTCCCAGCCATCTTCGGCCCCAATGGCGATGAACCGCTCGACACCGCCATCGTGCATGCAAAATTCACCGCCCTGGCGCAACAGGTCGCCACCGCCACCGGCGCCCCGACCACCCCGCAATCCCTGGCCGAGGGCTTCATCCGCATCGCCGTCGCCAACATGGCCCACGCCATCCGCCAGATCACCGTGCAACGCGGCATCAACCCGGCGGATTTCACCCTCGCCTGCTTCGGCGGCGCGGGCGGCCAGCACGCCTGCCTTGTGGCTGACGAGCTAGGCATCGACACCATCTTCATCCACCCTCTCGCCGGTGTGCTCTCCGCCTATGGCATCGGCCTGGCTGATTTCAGCCTGGTCCGCGACCAGGCGGTTGAACACCCCTTCACGCCCGAATGCATCGCCCTCCTCACCGCCACCGCGGCCACCCTGGCGGAAAACGCCGCCACCGCCCTGCGCGGCCAGAACCCCGGCGCGCAAATCACCACGGCCACCACCGTTTTGCTGCGTTATGCGGGCACTGACACAGCCCTGCCCGTCCCGCTCACCACCCACGCGCAAATGGCCGGGCAATTCGCCGCCGCCCACCAGCGCCTCTTCGGCTTCACCACGCCGGAAAAACCCCTCGTCGCGGAGGCCGTGGTGGTTGAAGCCACAGCCCCCGGCGCGCATGTTCCCGAGCCGGAAATTTCCGCCAAACCCCACCCCGCCCCGCTGGAGAGCGTCAATATCTTCACCGGCGGAAATCCCCTCGCCACCCCAGTTTATGACCGCGGCGCCCTGGGCGCCGGCACCATAATCCCCGGCCCGGCCATACTGCGCGAACAGAACGCCACCACCATCATCGAACCCGGCTGGAGCGCCACCATCACCGCGCAAAACCATTGCATCCTGCGCCGCACCACCCCGCGCGCAGCCACCCTTATCGCCGACCCCTCCCGGCCGGACCCGGTGCTGCTCGAGCTTTTCAACAACCTCTTCATGGCCATCGCCGAACAGGCCGGCACCGTGCTGCGCAACACCGCCCAGAGCGTGAACATCAAGGAACGACTTGATTTCTCCTGCGCCATATTCGATTCAACCGGCGGGCTTGTCGCCAACGCCCCGCATGTCCCCGTCCACCTCGGCGCCATGGGCGCTTCCGTCCGCCATGTCATCGCCCGGCGCACCGCCACCCTCAAACCCGGCGACGCCATCGCCCTCAACAACCCCTACGCCGGCGGCACCCACCTGCCGGACATCACCCTCATCACCCCCGTCTTCGACGAAGCGGGGACAAAAATCCGCTTCTTCACCGCCTGCCGCGCCCACCATGCCGACATCGGCGGCCTCACCCCCGGCTCCACCCCGCCATTTTCCAAAACGCTTGAAGAAGAAGGGGTTGTGATCGACAATTTTCACCTCATCTCAGGCGGCGTCTTTCAGGAAAACGCGTTCCGCGCCCTACTCGCCGCCGCGCGCCACCCCGCCCGCAACCCGGACCAGAACATCGCCGACATCAAAGCCCAGATCGCCGCCAACGCCACCGCCGCCAATGCGCTAACAACCATCATCGCCCGCTACGGCTGGGACGTGGTGCACGCCTACATGGGCCACGTCATGCACAACGCCGAAGCCGCGATCCGCCAGGTCATCGCCAAACTCCACGACGCTGATTTCACCTACACGATGGACAGCGGCGCCCCCCTCAAGCTCAAAATCACCATCGAGCGCACAACCTCCAGCGCCACGATTGATTTCACCGGCACCGGCCCGGCCGATCCCGGTAATTTCAACGCCCCGCCCGCCGTTACCACCGCCTGCGTGCTCTATGCCTTCCGCTGCCTCACCGGAGCTGACATCCCCCTCAACGAGGGCTGCCTCAAGCCACTCACCATCATCATCCCCGAGAACAGCTTTCTCTCCCCGCCGCCCGGCCGCGCCGTGGTGGCCGGCAACACCGAGGTCTCCCAGGCCCTCACCGCCGCCTTGCTCGGCGCGATGGACGCCTGCGCCAGCGCCCAGGGCACCATGAACAACTTCCTGTTCGGCGGCGCCAAACTACAGTATTACGAAACAATCTGTGGCGGCTCTGGCGCTGGTCCCTCATTTCATGGCACCTCTGCCGTCCATACGCATATGACCAACACCCGCATCACTGACCCTGAAATCCTGGAGCTGCGCTATCCTGTCCGCGTTGAAGAGTTTTCCATCCGCCAGGGCTCAGGTGGTGCCGGCACCTTCACGGGCGGCAACGGCGCCGTACGCAAAATCCGCTTCCTGGAACCCATGACCGCCACCATCGTCGCCTCCCGGCGCACCATCGCCCCCTTTGGCCTGCACGGCGCCGCCCCCGGCGCGCGCGGCGAGCAATATATCGATCGCGCCAATGGCACGCGCGACTACCTGCCAGGCTGCGCCCAGGCGCAGCTCAACGCGGGTGACGCCTTTGTCATCAAAACTCCCGGCGGCGGCGGCTATAATCTGCCGTGAACAAAAAACTCCTCTGGCTCATCCCCCTCGGCCTCCTCGCCGCTGCCGCCGCCGCCGTGCTGGCGCTGCCCGGCTTCGTCGCCTCCAGCGCGCACCGCGCCCGCATCGAACAACTGGCCTCCAGCCTCACCGGCCGGCAAGTCCACATCGCGGGCAAACTCACCCTCAGCCTGCTGCCCTCGCCTGAGCTCAACGCCGGGCAGATCACCATCACCGGGCCAGACAACGAGGTCATCACCGCCCGCGCCCTCACACTGGACATCTCCCTGCCCGCCCTGCTGCACGGCCAGCTCAGCGCGCAAACCCTCACCCTGGAGAGCCCCACAATCGCCTTCCCCTGGCCATTGCCCGGCGGCCCCAAATCCATCGCGCTCCCCGGCTGGCTTGCCGCCCTGCACGCACAGATCCACCACGGCGCCATCAGCCTCGGCAGCGTGCATTTCGCCAATGTTGATGCCGATCTCTTCACCGGCGCCAACGGCGCCGTCACCATCTCGGGCACCGGCAATCTGCAAGGCAACAAGCTCAACCTCACGGCCGCACTGGGCGCCACCGCCCTCACCGGCGCCGCGCCGCTCTCGCTCACCGCCGGCAACGGCCCGCTCAGCCTCAACCTCTCTGGCACCCTCGGCGGCGACAGCACCTTAACCGGCCAGCTCAGCCTCACCGCCCCCGGCACCTCCGGCAACGCCAATCTCACCGTCACCGCCACCGCGGCCACCGCCGATGCCCTGCATCTCAACATCGCCAAAGCCAGCCTCACCGGCAGCGCCGCGCTGGATTTCTCCCAGCCCGCCCTCACCGCCACGCTGGACGCCCGCAATCTTGACCTCACGCCACTGCAACATCTGCTCCTGCAACAGCTGCTCCCGGCCTGGCCCAGCCTGCCCGCAACGCTCGCGCTCACCGCCAGCAACATCACCTACAACGGCCAGAGCCTTCCCGCGCTCACCACCAGCCTCAACCTCTCCCCCAACGGCCTGAACGTGCAATCCCTGAAGGCCACATTGCCCGGCGCCACCACCCTGGCCGCCAGCCTGCAAATCTCCACCGCCGGAGCAATCACCGGCCATGCCAGCCTCAACAGCCCGGATCTGCCCAGCCTGCTCGCCGCCTACGGCCTCGCCCCACCCCCGGCCTGGACCTCGGCTACGCTCTCCACCGGCCTTTCGGGCACCACCAGCCAGCTTTACCTGAACAACCTCACCGGCAGCCTGGGCCCCAGCCATCTCTCCGGCGGCCTCATCATCACCGGCCACCACGCCACCGGCGCCCTCAATTTTGACCGTCTGGACCTCACCCCCCTGCTATCCTGGCGCGGCCAGCGTCCCGGCCATTTCACCGCCGACGGCCAGATCACCGCCGCGCACGCCACGCTCGGCCCGCTGCCTCTCACGCATCTGTTGCTGGACGGCGCGTTGAACCACCAGCTCAACATCCGCCGCATCTCCGCCAACATGCTGGGCGGTCTCGCCGCCGGCAGCGTCACGCTGGATGCCCAGGGCAACATCACCGCCGCGCGCGGCTTCCTCTCGCTGCCCTCCGCCGCCCCGCTGGCCGCGCTGGCGCCCGCTTCCTGGCCGCACCTGCCCGCCGCCCTGGTGCAACCGCGCCTCAACCTCACCCTGGCCGCCCGTGGCCCGGCCAATGCGCTCGCCGCCAGCGCCGTCGCCACCCTGGGCGCCTTCACCCTCACCGCCACCCCGGTCATCAACCTCATCCAGCCCAGCGCCTCGGGCGCCATCTCCTTGCAGCACCCAAGCGCCATCGCCGCGCTCAACATCTTCGGTCTCTCGCAGGGGCTCACCTATCCCGGCGCCGGCTCCATCGCGCTGCGGGCTGATTTCATGGCCGTTCCAACCAGCTTCGGCCTGCCAAATTTCATCCTCTCCTTCGGCAGCCTCATGGCAGACGGCCAGCTCATGAGCAACAAGGGCATCATCTCCGGCCAGATCGCCGCCGGCACCCTCGCCCTGCCACCCATCCCAGCCGGTTACGCGCCGCCCTGGTCCGCGCTCGCCGCCGCCCAGGGCAAAATCAGCATCACGGCGGACCGCGTGCTCTACGGCGGCAAGCCCATCCTCGGCGCCACCGCCGCCAGCCTCACTTTCGCCCCCGGCAGCCGCCTCACCCTGGCGCTCTCCCAGGCCAGTCTCGCAGGCGGCACGCTGGCTGGCAGCCTCACGGCAACCACCGCCGGCAACCAGCCCCCGGCGCTGACAGCGCAGTTCACCGCCAGCCATATCGACTCCACGCAGCTCAACCTGCCGCTGGCCTTCCCCTACAAGCTCTCCGGAAATTTTAACGCCTCAGCCGCCCTCACCGCCAGCGGCTACACCCCCAAAACCTGGGCCGCCACGCTTGGCGGCAGCCTCAGCCTGGATGCCGGCAATGGCCAGCTTAACGGCTTCACCCTCGCCGGGCTGGCCCATGCCCTGCACACGCCAGACCGCGCCAAAGCCCTGCACACCGCACTGACCAGCGGCGCCACCAGCTTCACCGCTCTGGCGTTCTCTGGCACATTCAGCCATGGCAACTGCACTTTGAGCAACGCCAGCCTCACCAGCCCGGCGGGCAACGCCAGCGCCACCGGCAGTATCGATGTTTTTGGCAATACCCTCGCCCTGCGCCTGGCCCTAAGCCCCCGCGTCACCCCGCCGCTTACCATCAACACCATGTTGCTCGGCAGTTGGACAAAGCCGAAACAATATCCGCGGCTCAAACCCGCTCTGGACTGGGTGCCCCCCGCGCCGCCGCTTCCTGCACCGCCAATCCCCGCGCCGCCGCAATAATACCAGCCCGCCAAGAGCTTGACTCTCTGGGTTTGGTGGCGGGCTGGTATTATGTAAAAATCCTCACAAACGCTCCCCGTGAAGCGCCCGCTACCCGGCGCGCGCTTTTATCAACGCCAGCGCGCGGCTAAACGCCGCATCCGCATCCATCTCGGTGGTATCAAACAAAATCGCATCTGCCGCGGCCACCAGTGGCGCCGCCGCCCGCCTGGCATCCGCCTCATCACGCGCCGCCAGATCGGCGCGCACCGCCTCCAGCGTCACCTCATCGCCCTTGGCCCGCAGCTCGGCATGCCGCCGTCCCGCCCGCGCCGCCAGGCTCGCCGTCACGAATAATTTTATCTCAGCCTCGGGGAAAATAATCGTCCCGATATCGCGCCCATCCAGCACCGCGCCGTTTTCATTGCCGAACCGCCGCTGAAACGCCAGCAGCGCCGCCCGCACCTCAGGGATTGACGCCACCTGGCTCGCCGCCTTGCTCGCCGCCGCATCGCGCAGATCGCCCCTGGCGAAATCCTCCGCCCGCAGCGCCCGCGCCGCCGCCGTTGCCGCCACCGGGTCAGCCGGATCACCCCCCGCCTCCAGCACCAGCCGCCCCACCGCGCGGTAGAGCAGCCCGGTGTCGAGATACGGCAACCCCAGCGCCGCCGCGATCCGGCGCGCCAGCGTGCCCTTGCCCGCCGCCGCTGGGCCGTCGATGGCGATGATCATGGCGCCAGAATATCCGCGCCCAGCCGGCGCATCAGCGTCACAAACCCCGGAAACGAGGTATCGATGAAACGCGCATCGTCAATGCGCATCGGCGCGCGGGTGGCCTGGCCGAACACCAGCGCGCTCATCGCCAGCCGGTGGTCCATATGGGTCTCCACCAGCCCGCCGCCCGCGGGCTGCGCGCTGCCATGCACGATCAGGTCGTCCCCCTCGATCTCGACCCGCACGGCCCCCGCCCGCAGCATGGCGGCGGTTGAGGCCAGCCGGTCGCTCTCCTTCACCCGCAGCTCCGACAACCCCCGGAACCGCGACACCCCGCGCGCGCAGGCGCAAGCCACCGCCAGCACCGGATATTCATCAATCATGCTCGGCGCCCGCGCAGCAGGCACATCAACCGCCACCAGCGCGGTATGCTCAACATGAATATCGCCAACGCTCTCGCCACCCTGAATCCGGAAATTGCGGATCTCCAGCGCCGCGCCCATCTCACGCAAAGTATCAAACAACCCGGTGCGCAGCGGATTCAGCCCGACACCGCTGATCACCAGCTTCGAGCCCGGCACCAACAGCCCCGCCACCAGCGGAAACGCCGCCGAGGAGGGATCACCCGGCACCGCCACATCGGCCGCGCGCAGCTCCGGCTGGCCGGTCAGTCGGATCAAACGCCCCCGCCCGGCCTGCGTCACCTGCACCTGCGCGCCAAAATGCGTGAGCATGTTCTCCGAATGGTCGCGCGTCGGCTCCGGCTCCTCCACCTCGGTGATGCCCCGGGCATTCAGCCCCGCCAGCAAAATCGCCGATTTTACTTGCGCCGAGGCCACCGGCAACCGATAGGTAATCGGCAGGGCATCCCGCGCGCCCTGGATGGTCAACGGCAGCCTATTCCCCTCCCGGGCGATGAACACCGCCCCGGAAGCCTTGAGCGGCTCTATCACCCGTCCCATCGGCCTCTTGCGCAGGCTCGCATCGCCGGTCATCACCGAGGAAAAATCATGCGTTGCCAGAATTCCCGTCAGCAGCCGCGCCGCGGTGCCGGAATTGCCCATGTCCAGCACATCCTCCGGCGGCGTCAGCCCGCCGATTCCCCGGCCCGATACCAGCCAGTCGGCGCCATCGCGGGTAATCTCGGCGCCCAGGGCGCGCATCGCGGCGGCGGTGCGCAAAACATCCTCCCCCTCCAGCAGCCCTGTTATGCGCGTCTGGCCAACCGCCAGGGCGCCGAACATCAAGGCCCGGTGGCTGATCGATTTGTCGCCGGGAACAGCGATTTCCCCGATGAGCGGGTTTTTGGGACGGTTGGCAGCCAATGGCCGTGCGGGTTGAGTCTCCATGCCGCGCCGCTTAGCATAAGCTTAGCGGTTTGACATAGCTGGCTGGGCATGGCATCGCGCCGCCCTTGTTGAAATCGCGTTCAGAGCAGAGGTTGGGCATGGCGAAACCGGAACTAGGATCAAAACACACCTGCGTGTCCTGCGGGGCTCGGTTTTTCGATCTCGGCAAAGAGCCGGCGGTCTGCCCGAAATGCGCGACCGAGCAGCCTGCCGAGCAGCCGCGCCTCAAGCGCGCCGCGCCGCTGCCCGAGGAAGTGAAGAAAGTCATCAAACCGGCGGCGGTTAACCCGGACGATGTGGATGTCGAGGTCGTCGATGACGGTGACGATGAGGATATCCTGGAAGATGACGATCTGGACGACGATGCCGACGTGCTCGACGCCGATATCGACGTGCAGCCAGAATCCGACGACGCCGAACGCTAAACCGTTTATCCGGCCACAAAAAACCTCCGGCCGTCGCCCATTGCGCTGACCGGAGGTTTTTTATTTCAGGCGTTATCCGGGCCGGAGCGCCTGGCTAGAGTATCCGTTGTGATCAAGCGGCTTTTTTGCCCCAATGCCATCCTGCTTTGAGTAGAGCGTTTGCAGCGCCAGTTGCCGCTTTCCCGTGCGATTGGTGCGAAGCCGGCGAGACTGGCGTAGCCGTTCTCTCGCCTCGGCCAAGGACAACCCAGGGCCGCTACCCGGCATGGCTGGGTCAATCGGTTTCGCCATCCGGCGATGCCAATTGATATTGCCGTGCAATGTTTCGCGCGATGATCCGGCTGAATATGCCTGCGGCTTGGGCGATGTTATACCAGTCAGCCTTAAGGCTGACTGGTATGCGCGCGGGGCTGGTGGGGCGGCCGCGCGCAAAATCAAGAGCTTATACCA
>NZ_JAQTZC010000120.1 GCF_028687955.1 Acidocella sp. | reverse complement strand
GAAGAAGCGCCGCCGGAGTTGCGGTTTGACATCGGCCGCTACGTGGCGGACGGCGCGACGCTGTTATCGCCGGGCGAGATTGCCGCCGCCGTCGGCCCCTACACCGGTCGCGGCAAGGACTTCTCCGACGTGCAATACGCGCTCGAAGCGATAGAAGGGCTGTATGCCGATCGCGGCTACTCGGCGGTGCACGTCCTGCTGCCCGAGCAAGAACTCGAATCCGGCACGATTCATTTCCAGGTCATCGAAAGCCGCTTCGGCCAAGTCACGGTCAAGGACAACCGCCACACCGGCAAGCAGAACGCATTGAACGCCTTGCCCGGGGTACGTCCCGGCGGCATCCCGCGCGCGCGCGACATCGCCCGCCAACTGCGGCTGGCCAACGAGAACCCCGCGCGGCAACTGAACGTCGTCCTCAAAGGGGGCGAGCGGGACGATTTGGTCGACGCGAGCGTGCTCGTCAAAGACCTCAAGCCCGAACAATGGACGGTGAGCCTGGACAACACCGGCTCGAAGGAAACGGGGATTTCGCGGCTGGGCCTCGCCTACCGCCACGCCAACCTGTTCGACCGCGACCATGTCGGCCAAGTGCAGATACAACTCTCCCCGCAATACCCCGACCGCGTGAAGGTACTGGGCGGCGGCTACAAAGTACCGCTTTACGGCAGCGGGCACAGCGTGGAATTCTTCGGCGGCTACTCCAACGTCAACTCCCTGATAGGCGGGCTGACCAACTTCCAGGGGGGCGGCCTCATACTCAGTTCGCGCTACCACATCCCGCTCCAACGCATCGGCAGCTTCGACCCCAAGCTCAGTCTGGGCCTGGACTGGCGCCGCTTCAGCAAGATCGAGCAGACCGACCCGGTACCGCCGGTCACGCTATACAACCCCATCGTCGTCAGTCCCGTGAGCCTGAGCTACGCCCTGCAAGGCAAACTCGCCCGCAGTGACATCAACCTCAACCTCTCCTGGACGGTCAACGCCGCCGTCATGAACGGCGGCAAAAAAGCCGACTTCGCCGCCTATGTCCCCAACACCGTCTCGACGCTGACCCCCGCCTACAAAGTCGCGCGTTACGGCGCGGGCTACTTCACGCAGGTCGGTCAGGACGGGCAAATCCGGCTCGCCTTCAGCGGCCAATGGAGCCGTGACGAACTGATACCCGGCGAACAGTTCAGGCTGGGCGGCGCGGACGGGGTGCGGGGATTCACCGAGGGCAGCGAGAGCGGAGAGCGGGGCGCCAAGCTCAACCTCGAAGCCTACCTGCCGGCCTACGCGCGCGGGGACTTCAACCTGCGCGGCCTGATATTTGCCGACGCGGGCGCGGTACGCGCGAACAGCAGCGGCCTGACGACCACGATCAGCAGCGCGGGGCTGGGGCTCCGTGGCGCATATACGGACCGCTACGCGCTGAGGCTGGATGCCGGCCGCATCGCGAAGGCGGGTAACGACCTGACCCAGCTGGCGGGAGATTGGCGCATTCACGCCACCCTGAGCGGCAGCTTCTGAAGACGAGGTAAGACATGAAGAACAGCACCCTGAGTTTGGCCCTCACGCTCGGACTCCTGGCCGCCGGCATCGCCGGGGCGGTCGAGCAGGCCGGCAGCATCCGCTACATGAGCGGCACCCTGGTGGCGCAACGGGCCGACGGCGGCATGCGCGTACTGACGCCCAAGTCGAAGGTGGAAGCGGGCGACCTGCTGGTGACCGGCAAAAATAGTTATGCCCAAGTCGTGATGAACGACGGCACCAAGATGACCCTGCGCCCGGAGTCCAACCTCAAGATTGAAGCCTACCGTTTCCAGAAGAGCGTGCCCCAATCGGACAACGCCGTGTTCCGGCTGCTCAAGGGCGGCTTCCGCACCGTCACCGGATTGATAGGCAAGCGGGGCAACAAGGACGCCTACCAACTGCGGGCAGCGGGCGCGACCATCGGCATCCGCGGCACGGACTTCACCTCGAGGCTGTGCGCCGCCGGAGAGTGCGGGGACGGTGCCGAAGCGGTAGCGGCCAAACCGAAGGCGGACACCCCCAAGCCGGCCGGCCGGGTGATGCGCATCTCCGGCGGGGTCGTCGCCAAAGAAGAGGGCGGCAAACTGCGCAAACTGGGACTGGGTGCCCCCGTTTACGAAGGGGACACGCTACAGAGCGATTTGGGGGCCTATGCCGTGGTGGTGTTCCGGGACGGCGGGCGCATCACCCTGCAGCAGAGCAGCCTGTTCAAGGTCGAAACGTTCAAATACGACAAGGAGAAATCCGAAGAAAGCATCGCCCTGCGCCTCATCAAGGGCGGCGTGCGGGTGGTCACCGGACTGATCGGTCGCGTCAACCACGACAACTACAAGTTCAAGATGCCGGGTGCCACCATCGGCATTCGCGGCACCGGATTCGACGTCTGGTGCAATGGCCCCTGCGCGGAAGGCGACAACGTCCCGCTCGCCACGTTGGGCGGGGCGGGGCGACGGGACACCCTCTGGTCGCAATATGCCGAAGCGGGCATACCGGGCCGCCTGAATGATGCGGGCGTACAGACCTCGGTGAGCGGGCTATACACCCGGGTGGCGCTGGGCGAGGGCGACCCGATGAACGGTGGCGGGGTTTACGTGTGGTCGGGCTCGGTGGTGATGGTCGCCCCCGGCGGCTCGTTCACGGTGGCGGTCAACCAGGCGGCGATGCTCTCGCAGATGACCGGCAAGCCGGTGCGCATCATGGTGGTCCCGGCGGCGGTGCAGCAGAACGACGCCCCGCGCCCGGACATGCCGGTGGACATGGACGAGCTGTTCGGTGAAGGTCAGGACGGTGGGGGCGGTGGCCTGTATGTGACGGTGAACGACGGCCAGGTCATCCTGAGCCGGGGGGAGCAGGCGGTGAATCTGGGCAAGGGCGAGAGCGGCTTCAGCGACGGCCAGCTGGTGCGCCAGCTGGCGACGACCCCGGGCTTCATGCGCAA
>NZ_JAQTZC010000003.1 GCF_028687955.1 Acidocella sp. | reverse complement strand
CAAGGTTCGTTTTAATACGCCTACAGAACATGTATTCGAACTTTATGCGGAAATGGATTTGTCGGATCATGGACCTGCAATAAAAAATCCTGATCTTTGGGATGTCGAGCCTCGTGGTATGCGGGCCGTACGGTTTGACCATTGTGCGCTCAATGGTGTGGATATTTCTGGATCGGCCAAGATATTTATTGAAGCGCTTGATTTTTCAGTTACAGAAGAATTGGTGGACGAAAGCAACGGTACACGGCTTGGCATTTTCTTGAGCTGCAGCAACAAGGCTCATGATGTAGCTTTTCTTGCTTATCCAGGGAACGGAAAGATCCATCATACCTCATTCAACCTTGAATCCTGGCACGATGTTGGTCATGCCGCGGATATCATCAGCCGGTATGATATTCCATTGGATATCGGGCCGACACGCCATGGTATTACCCGCGGACAAACGATCTATTTCTTTGATCCATCTGGAAACCGGAACGAAACGTTCAGCGGCGGCTACTCCTATTATCCCGATAATCCGCGTCGGGTCTGGCAAGCTGAAAATGCCGGAAAGGCAATCTTTTACTATGAGAAAGAGCTAAATGATCGCTTCATGACTGTGAATACTTGATTGCGCCAACCCAACCCAACCTGGGGGATAAAATCCGACGTTTGAGCCCGATTTAGGATTCTAATCAGCATGCCAAGATGCGAATCTGCGGCATGCTGAATGGTATCACAGTGACAGTAACCGCCCAGGACCACGCCAAGTTGGAAGCGGTTGTCGCGGATCGGAACAGCCCGCAAAAACACGTCTGGCGGTCGCAGATCATCCTGCTGACCGTCGACGGGTGCGGCACGGCCGCGGTCATGCGCGGCAGCGGCACCAGCAAAACGTCTGTCTGGCGCTGGCAGGAACGCTTCATGACCGGGGGCTTCGCCCGCCATGGCCAAACTTCAAGGTATCAGCATGAGTTCGGTGCAGCGGATTTGGCGCCGGCATGGCACGACCACGCTGTTTGCCGCCCTCAACGTGCTGGATGGTAAAGTAGTCGGCCGGTGCAAGCAAAAGCACCGGCATCAGGATTATATTCGCTTTCTCAGTTTCGCCAACAAGCTTCGGCGTATAGCGATAACAGGTGTCACTCACCCCAAACGTCCGGCAGGCCAGCGCAATGGGCGTTAGGCGGTTTAATTCTTGTATGGTTAGCCGTATAGGTAATTTGGGTGTTATGCTTCTGCTCGGTATGGTGGCGTAAAGGTGGGGCTTAGATGGCAGATATCGATGATCCGGCAGTGATGGCGGCAGGAGAAGCCAGCGTGGGCGTGGCGTTTGATGAGGAAACCTACCTGCGCCTGAACCCGGATGTTCGTTTGGCTGTGGCCAGTGGGAGCTTCCATTCAGGGCGTGACCATTATGACAGATACGGCCGCGCAGAGGGGAGGCCCTTCATAATGCCGCAAGGCGGTGTGCGTGGGCGCATCGTGATGACGGCCTCGCCGGATGCCCGTCGCGAAAAAGTGAAACTTCCGGCCGCGGCGGTTGATGCGGTCCAGGTATCTCGTTCCGGCGGCATTTATGTTGTCGGATGGATTAACGATGCCAGCGATCGGCTGGACAGTCTGGACCTGTATTTTTCCAACTGGTCGGTTTCCCTCGAGGGCAACAGCCTGGCACGTGAACGCCGGGAGGACGCAGAGATTGCCTTGGCCAATGGGGGGCGGCACCCTTACGGATGGTGGGGCTTCATGTTCGCGGCCAGAAGGCTGCCGGCCGGGGTGTGCAGCGTGGTGCTGCGGCTTAAATCCGGCGCAGAACTCAGCTTCATGGTCACCGCCGAGCTGGTGGAGGACCAGGAGATGCGCAAGGTCACGCTGACGCATCTTGTGCAAGCGAAATATTTTGGCAACCCGTATTTTGATGCTGTGGCGGCGATTGATGCCGCCATCGGCGAACAGATGATTGACTTTAACAAGATGCTTAGCCGCCGCGCGGTAAACGCGCCATATGCCGAGCGCTTTGGCGCGACAGGGCGGAGCTATAAAGGCTCGATTATCGTGTGCCTTTACGGCAAAGCGGAATATATGTTCCTGCAACAAGCGCTGTTCTCGAAAATTCCGGGCATTCAGGATTATGAATTCATCTACGTGCTCAACAGCCCCTGGATTGCCGAGCAGACGTTGCGTGAGGCAAAACGCTGCGCGTTGATCTATGGATTGGATATGAGTGTCGTGATCCTTAACAGCAACGCTGGATTCGGCGCCGCCAATAATGCCGCCGCCCAATTTGCAAGCTCTGACCGGCTGTTGATCATGAACCCGGACGTGTTCCCCTACGATAATGACTGGGCGGAAAAACACACTATGCTGATCGAGGCCCTGCCGCATGAACAGACCGCGCTGTTTGGCGCGCCGCTGTATTATGATGATGGATCGTTGATGCATGCGGGCATGTATTTTTGTGAAGATACGATGCCTGATTTTGCCGGGCACCGTAAGCGCGAGACCAGTATTTTGCGCGTGGAACATTACGGCAAGGGCGCCCCGCCGGAGACGGCGGCGTTTTTAAAACCCCGGCCTGTTCCCGCGGTCACGGGCGCGTTTATGTCTGTGCAGCGGGCCTGGTTTGAGCAGCTTGGCGGCTTCACTCAGGATTATGTGTTTGGCCATTATGAGGATGCGGATTTGTGCCTGAAAAGCATTGAGGCCGGGTGCCTGCCGTGGTTGCATGATATCCGCCTCTGGCATTTGGAGGGCAAGGGCTCCGCGCGCCTCCCGCAGCATGAAGGTGGATCAGTCGTTAATCGCTGGCTGTTCAGCCGTAGCTGGGGCGAAATGGTGCATAATGGCCTGCTGGGGCCACAGCCTAGTTATGCTGGTCTGGGTGGAGAGGCAGCGCCATGAGGGTTTTGCTGGTTAGCCTCTATCATCCCGAGCTGGTGCGGGGCGGTGCGCAGACGGTGGCTTATGAATTGTTCCAGGGTTTGCGCGAAAGGCCAGATGTGGAGCCGGTATTGCTGGCGTCCATCGACCATTCCTCGCCAGCACTTTATAAAAGTGGCGCGCGCATAACGGGATTTGATGGCAGGCCGGATGAGTATCTCATGCTCACCCAGGAATATGATTATGTTTGGGAGAAGAGCGGCAGTGTCCTGCTGGCGGAAGCCTATGCAGAGTTTTTGCTGCTGATTAAGCCCGATGTGGTGCATTTTCATCATTTTCTTACCATCGGTATTGATTTTTTGACCCTAACGCGCCGTGTGTTGCCAGAGGTGAAAATTGTATTCACCGCGCATGAGTTCCTGACCATCTGCCCCGCCAACGGGCATATGGTGCGGCGTACCGACTCCTCGCTTTGTTCGCGCGCCTCTGCTGTGCGCTGCCACCAATGTTTGCCGGACCGCGCGCCGGAACATTATTTTATGCGCGAAATGTGGATGAAGCGGCATCTGGACGTGGTTGATATTTTTACCACGCCCAGCCGGTTCATGATCGACCAGTTTGAGAACTGGGGCCTGGAGCGTTCGAAGTTTGTGCATGTTACCAACGGGCTGTTACCACGTGGCGTGCGGCCCCCGGCGGCCTCAGCCGGGGGGCGGCGCAACCGCTTTGGTTTTTTTGCGCAGCTGGTAGACGCCAAGGGGCTGCATGTTTTGATGCAAGCGGTGACATTGCTTCGCGCCAGCGGATTTAATGATTTTATCGTTGAGATCAATGGCGATAACATCCAGTTTGCAACTCCGGCACGGCGCCAGGAGATTGAGGATTTTCTTGCCGCTGAAGAGGCGTTGCCGCTGGCGGATCGTAATGTAATTTTTAATGGCTCCTACCATCATGACCAATTGCCTGGGCGCATGGCGCGGGTGGACTGGGTCGTGGTGCCTTCAGTATGGTGGGAAATTTTTTGCCTGGTGATCTCGGAAGCCTGGAGCTTTGGGCGGCCGGTGATCGCCTCTAACGCCGGCGGCCCGGCCGAGCGCATTACCGATGGTGTGGACGGCTTGTTGTTCGAGATGGGCGATGCCCGCGCCCTGGCGGAAACCATCCGCCGCGCCTGCACTGAGAAGGGCTTGTGGGACGCCCTGGCAGCCGGGATTACGCCGCCTGCCAGCCGTGCGGATATGGTGGCGGGATTTTTGGAGGTCTATGAGGGCGTGAACGTAAGCGCGGCGGCGGCGTAAGAGGATGTTATCGAGTCAATGCTGGCGAGAAATGGGCCTACTTGTAAAAAAGGTTGCGGTAATCACGGACGCAATTTCGCCGGCGTTTTTTTTCCCCCGCTGGCAGCGTTACTATGGTGGTTTGTTTGGTCCGGAGAATCTGCATGTTATCACATATGCGGGCATGAAGCCGTTGTTTCGTGACGTTCAAGTGGGCAATATCTGGGAGGTAAACAGGCCATACGATGATAAACTGCGGGTTGATTTGATTGCTGATTTTGTTGCCATATTGCTAAATAGCTACGATGTAGTGCTGCGCTGCGATGTTGATGAATTTTTGTTCCCTGACCCGGCTAGATTTTTGAATCTCGCTGATTTTGTTGAAAAAAATAAACAACCCTATGTTACAGCGCGCGGAGTGGATGTGATTGAGCTGGAAGATGATCTGCCGCTTGATTCGAATGCGCCTATTTTGGGAAATCAGCGGCACTATGGCCTACGTTCGGCAGCCTTGAATAAGACGTGTCTGACCACGGTGCCTTTGCGTTGGGCTCCTGGGTTTCATGGTGCGAATGTATCCCCTCACTTTTCATGCTTATATAATTTCCACCTCAAATGGGCAGATATTAAAGCCCGAATAATTTGGAATGAAAAAATGCTCACAGGTCTCACGCCGGGTACGTCGGAGCATACATATTTTGCGGTTGGCGCGGAGCATTTAATCAGTGTCGCAAAATTTTTCTCGAATAAACCGAAGCTGGGAGAAGAGACAGAAGGTGAATTTGACCAGCGTTTTCTTGATTCAGTAAGTGTCCACCAGGAGAGCCAGATATATCAGGGAGAATTTATCACTCAGGATTTTTTGTTTTCCCTTGAGAAACAGTTCGATAGCCCTGCAGCTGATTTCTAACGCAGGCAGACTTATCATATTGTCTAACGGCTAGACAGCAACATGCCTTTCCCACCCCAGATGACGGACATAGCCGCCTTGCCGCAGTTTCGGCACGCGCAGTTCGATGGTGCCGGCGCGGGTTTCCCAGGTTCGGTCGCGATACCCTTTGCGCTGGTTCACGCGCTCGCCGCTGCGCTTGCCATAGGGCGCGCCGGTCAGGCTTTCCGCTTCCAGCTCCATCAGACGCTGGGCGGTAAAGCCCACCATCTCGCGCAAAAGCTCGGTATCGGAACTCTTTTCCAGCAGCGCGCGCAGGCCATAGTAGGGTCGGTCATCGTTGTCATCTCCTCTGGTCAATGGTTGGTCGGTTGCAATGCCAACCTTAACCGAAGAACGACGATGACCACCGCTGTGGGTAGGTAGCCCGCCTGCGCCAGACTCGTGGCGGTCGCTCCGGCAGGCTACTTACCCACAGATGCTACACCACGGACGGGGGCACGACCCTGTTTTTTGTATTTGCGCAATGTGCGGGGGCGCCGCAGGCGCGGGCGCAGCCCTTACACCCCGGCCAACCGCTTGCTCCACCACTAAAAAATGGCTTAGACTTGGGCGCGGCAGACGAGCCGATGCGCCCGGTAATTCATGCCCTACGCTGTTTGCAATTACCTGGCGAGACGTATGAAACTGAAAATTCATCAGGAGAACGCCGATGCAAATGACCAGAACCGTTCACCGGACGGCCGCGGCCTTTATGTGCGTCACGCTGCTCGCGGGGTGCAGCCAGCAATATGCCCAGAACAATCCCGGCGCCACCAGTGCCGCCACGGGGGCGGGAATTGGCGCCGTAGGTGGTGCGTTGATCGGCGCGCTGGCCAGTGGCGGCCATGCCCGCGGCACGATTATCGGCGCGCTGGGCGGGGCGGCGGCCGGCGGCCTTGGCGGGTATCTCTGGAACCAGCATCTGCAGGCGCAGAAGCAGCAATTGCAGCAATCCGCGCAGGGGACCGGCGTGCAGGTCACCCAGACGGCGGATAATCGCCTGAAGGTCAACATTCCAGCCGACGCCGGTTTCGACACTGGCAGCGCGACGCTTAACCCGCGCATCGATCCAATTCTCGATCAGCTGGCTTCCGGCGTGCAGCAGAACCCTTCCGAGACGGTGCAAATTGTTGGCTACACAGACAGCACAGGCTCCAGCAGCATCAACTATCCGCTGTCCGACCACCGGGCGGGAAGCGTGCAGTCTTATCTCGTCTCGCGCGGGGTTAATGGCCAGCGGATTACCATCCAGGGCATGGGGCCGCAGAACCCGGTGGCCAGCAATGCCACGGCCGCCGGGCGCGCGGCCAACCGCCGTGTGGAAATTTACGTGGCCTTCCCGGCGCAACCGGCAGGCGCGCAGACGCCCTGACTGGGGCATAAGCGCGGCGGTTGCCTCTGGCTGGAGAACGCCGCCCGCTCTGAGAGGGGGCGGTGTTCATGCTGCATTGTCAGCACGGCATTACCTAATGCACCAGGCTTGGCACCATGTCGTTCTGGATGATGGCGGCGGCGGCCAGCGGCGCGTTGGAGGCGATGGCCATTGGCGTGCCGTCGGCGGCGTGGATGGCAAAGGCCGGGCCGTTTTCGGTCATCACCGGTTTCACGAAGGCGATTTCCTCCATTCCCAGCCCAGCCAGCTGGGCCGCCGTGATGTGGTGGATGTCGAGCACGGTCCCGGGCACGAAATTCGCTGTTCCGTCATGTGTCTTGATGTCCATGGAAAAATTCCTTCTCAAATGAGCCAGGTTAATCTTGCGCGAAGCTGTGTCTGGTTAGTCTACCGCCGCGTTGTGTTTTAATTAGGGACGCCTGGAGGCCGTTCAGCCCTGGGAAGAATCTCGCGAGTCTCCATCCACCACCCGAGTCGGCGCCACATTTGTTTTGCCCTGCCCGCGCGAAATGGGGATATTTTTCACCACCGGCTGCGGCACCGGGCGCACCAGGTCAACATGCAAAAGCCCATTGTCGAGCCAGGCTCCCTTCACCTCAATTCCCTCCGCGATGACGAACGCCCGTTGGAACTGGCGCGCGGCAATCCCCCTGTGGAGGAACACGCGCCCTTGTCCGTCGTCAGTCTGGCGGCCGCGAATTACCAACTGGTTATCCTCCAGGGTGATTTGCAGGTCGTCCATGGTGAAACCGGCCACCGCCAACGTAATGCGCAGCGATACCGGGCTGAGCTGTTCGATGTTGTACGGCGGGTAGCCGTCGGAGGAGTTTTTCGCGGCGCGTTCGATCATCTGTTCCAGATGGTCGAAGCCCAGAAACAAAGGCGAGGTGAAAACGCGGGTACTCATAAAGGCAGGCCCCCCCAGTTGTGAGCGAAGCAAAATTCAGACCCCGAAGGCGTCCGAGGCTTATGTTGTCATAAATCTGGCCGGATGCAAGTCCCGCATGCGCAAGCGGCGCAAGCCCGGCGTTGCAGCGGGGCAGGCGCGGCATTAAGTGTCTCGGCATGTCAGTCACACAAGCCATCCCTGAAACCACCGCCCCCGCCGCGCCGCTGCTGCCCATCCTCGTGGTGCCCGACCCGGTGCTGCGCAAGCACGCCCGCGCGGTAACCCCGGCTGATTACGATGAGGTGCGCGCGCTCATCCCCTCCATGTTCGCCACCATGTATGCGGCTCCTGGCATTGGCCTTGCCGCCCCGCAGGTGGGCCGGCTGCTGCGCGTCATCGTGGTGGATGTGGCGCCCGATAAAGTCCCGGCGCCGCTTGCCCTGGTCAACCCGGAGGTCATCGCCGCCTCGGAGGACAAATGCTCCCGCGAGGAGGGCTGTCTCTCACTGCCGGACCAGTATGCCGAGGTCGTGCGCCCCTCATGGGTGAAGGTGCGCTACCAGGACGAAAACGGCGCCAAACAGGAGGTCGAGGCTGACGGCCTGCTCGCCACCTGCCTGCAACACGAGATCGACCATCTCAACGGCGTGCAGTTCGTGGATTATCTCTCCCCGCTCAAACGCAATATTCTGCTCCGCAAGCTGGCCAAAGAGCTGAAGGACCAAAAGGAGCGGCGGGGGCGCAAGTAATGAAGCTTGCCTTCATGGGCTCGCCCGCGTTCTCGGTTCCGGCCCTGCGCGCACTGGTTGAGGCAGGGCACGAGGTGGCCGTGGTGTATGCCCAGCCGCCAAAACCTGCCGGGCGCGGCCAGCGCGAGACTCCCTGCCCGGTGCATCAGGCGGCGCTGGAGCTTGGCTTGCCGGTGCGCACGCCCAGGCGGCTGAAAGGCAATGCCGAGGAGGCCGCGTTTTTCCGGGCCCTTGGCCTCGATGCCGCCATCGTCTCCGCCTACGGGCTCATCCTGCCGCCCGAAATTTTGCACGCGCCCTTGCGCGGCTGCCTGAACATTCATGCCAGCCTGCTGCCGCGCTGGCGCGGCGCGGCGCCCATCCAGGCCGCTATTTTGGCTGGCGACCCCTTCACCGGCATCACCATCATGCAGATGGACGAGGGCCTGGACACTGGCGCCATGCTGCGCCACCAGGCCACCGCCATCGGCCCGCGTGATACGGCGGGGGATCTGCACGACCGTCTGGCGCAGATCGGCGCGGCGCTGATCGTGGAAGAACTCAGCGATCCCAGTGAACCGGTGACGCAACCGCCCGCCCCGGCCAATGACGAGGATGGCGGCTACGCCCGCAAGCGCACCCGTGAGGATGCGCGGCTGGATTTCACCCAGCACGCCGTTGCGTTGGAGCGCCAGATACGCGCCAACAACCCCTGGCCGGGCTCGCTGGCGCTGCTGGGGGAAATTGTCCTCAAATTCCTCCGCGCCGAGGTTGTCACGGCCCCCGGCCTTACCGAGGACACCCGCCCCGGTGATATTCTGGATGCCGCCATGACCATCGCCTGCGGCGGCGGCACCGCGCTGCGCCCTCTGGAAATCCAGCGTCCCGGCAAGGCCGCCATGGCCACGGCAGATTTTCTGCGCGGCTTCACCCTGCCCGAAGGTGCCCGCTTCTTTTGATCCCCTGGGCGCTGGAAGTTGAATACGACGGCACCGGCTTCATGGGCTGGCAGCGCCAGAAGCACGGGCTGGCGGTGCAGCAGGTGATGGAGGAAGCCGGCGCCAAACTCTGCAACGGTGTTATCCCCGCCGCGGTTGCCTCCGGGCGCACGGATGCCGGGGTGCACGCCCTGGGCCAGATCGTGCAGATGGAGCTGCCGGATTTCTCGCCCCACCGCCTGCGCGAGGCGCTCAACTACCACATGAAGCCGCACCCCGTGGTGGTGCTGCGCGCCGCTCCGGCCCCGGCTGGCTGGAGCGCGCGGTTTTCCGCCATCTGGCGCAGCTACCGCTATATCATCTCCAACCGCCCTGCGTTCCCCGCGCTGGAGCTCAACCGCGTGTGGCATGTGCGCCAGCCGCTTGACGAGGCCGCCATGCACCGCGCCGCGCAGCAACTGCTCGGCCATCATGATTTCTCTTCCTTCCGCGCCTCAGCCTGCCAGGCCAAATCGCCACTGCGCACGCTGGACGAGCTGAGCGTGACGCGCGAGGGGGCGCATCTCATCATCCACGCCAAGGCCCGCAGTTTTCTGCATCATCAGGTCCGCAACATGGTGGGCAGTTTGAAGATGGTGGGGGAGGGGGCCTGGCCGGAATCGCGCGTGGCGGAGGTTTTGGCCGCGCAAAATCGCGCCGTGGCAGGCCCCACCGCCCCCGCCGAAGGGCTCTACTTCGTCAGCGTTGGGTATGCGTCCGATCTAGGTTTAAGTTGATCGGCTCGCTGTTTTAGCCGAAGCTGACCCGCTTCACCGGAGTCGCCATGCCTTACGAGACTTTCGTCCATCTGCGGGTCCATTCCGCCTTCTCGCTGTCTGAGGGCGCGATCAAACCGGACAAGATCGCCGCACTGGCGCGTGAGCTCTCCATGCCCGCGGTGGCGATCACTGACAGCTCCAACATGTTCGGCGCGCTGGAGTTCTCGCAATACTGCGCTGGCGCCGGGGTGCAGCCCATCATCGGCTGCCAGCTTGGCCTGGCGCGCGGCGGCGTCAACCTGGCGCCGGACCCGGTGGTGCTGCTGGCGCAAACCCCGGCCGGCTTCGCCAATCTGCAAAAACTCTCCTCCGCCAGCTATCTGTTCTCTGATGGCGCGCCAAAACCGCAGATCACCCTGGAGACCTTGCTCGCCCATGCCGAGGGCCTGTTTCTGCTCACCGGTGGCGCGCACGGCCCCATCGGCCGGTTGCTCGCCGAGGGGCAGATGGCCGCGGCCGAGGCATATCTCGCCGCCCTGGCGGAAGCCTTTCCCAACCGCATCGCGGTGGAGCTGCAACGCCATGGTGAAAAATTGGAACAGGCCATCGAACCCGGCCTGATCACCCTGGCCGATGCGCGCGCCCTGCCGCTGGTTGCCACCAACGAGTGCTTTTTCGCCAAATCCTCGATGCACCAGGCGCATGACGCGCTGCTCTGCATCGCCGAGGGCCGGGTGCTGGCCGAGCCGGAGCGCCGCCGCGTTACGCCCGAGCACTGGTTCAAGCCCGCCGCCACCATGCGCGCATTATTCGCGGACTTGCCCGAAGCCTGCGATAACACGCTGGCCATCGCGCGTTCCTGCGCGGTGATGGCGCAATCGCGCAAGCCCCTGCTGCCCACCTGCCCAAAAGTCCGCCCCGGCACCACCGAGGCGCAGACGGTGCGCGCCATGGCCGAGGAAGGGCTGGAAGCCCGGCTGAATGCGCAGGGTCTGCCGGAAGAGGCGCGTGAACCCTATCGCAAGCGGCTTGAATTCGAGCTGGGCACCATCGTCCAGATGGGCTTCCCCGGCTACTTCCTCATCGTGGCGGATTTCATCCAATGGGCGAAGGAGCAGAAAATCCCCGTCGGCCCCGGCCGTGGTTCCGGCGCTGGTTCCGTCGTCGCCTGGGCGCTGCTGATCACCGATCTTGATCCCTTGCGCTATGGCCTCCTCTTCGAGCGCTTCCTCAACCCTGAGCGCGTCTCCATGCCCGATTTCGATATCGACTTCTGCCAGGAGCGCCGCGACGAGGTGATCGCCTACGTCACCCGCGAATACGGCGCCGAGCGCGTCGCGCAGATCATCACCTTCGGCAAGCTGCAAGCCCGCGCGGCGGTGCGCGATGTTGGCCGCGTGCTGGGCCTGCCCTACGGCCAGGTCAACAAGGTGGCCGAGCTCATCCCCAACAACCCGGCCAAGCCGGTGACGCTGCAACAGGCGATCGACGGTGAGGTGAAGCTGCGCGAGCTGCGCGATTCTGACGAAGGCCTGGCCCGGCTTATGGAAATCGCCTTGCAGATCGAAGGTCTCTACCGCCACGCCAGCACCCACGCCGCCGGCGTCGTCATCGGCGACCGTCCGCTCGACCAGCTCGTCCCGCTCTATAAAGACCCCCGTTCGGAGATGCTGGTCACTCAGTTCTCGATGAAATACGTCGAGCAGGCCGGGCTGGTGAAGTTTGACTTTTTGGGCCTGACGACATTGACTGTGCTGGACCGCGCGCTCGGCTTCCTGCGCGAGCAGGGCATCGAGATCGACCTTTCCGCCATCCCGATGGATGATCTGAAAACCTATGAGATGATCGCGCGCGGCGACACCGGCGGCGTGTTCACCTTTGAAACCCAGGGTTACCGCAGCGCCCTGCAACAGATGCGCCCGGACCGTTTCGAGGACCTCATCGCCATCCAGGCGCTCAACCGGCCCGGCCCGATGGCCAACATCCCCGACTATTGCGCCCGCAAGCACGGCGCCGCCTGGACCGCGCCGGATGTCGCGATTCATGACATCCTGGCCGAGACCTACGGCGTCATCGTCTATCAGGAGCAGGTGATGCAAATCGCCCAGGTGATGGCGGGATACTCCCTCGCCGGGGCGGATCTGCTGCGCCGCGCCATGGGCAAGAAAATCCGCGCCGAGATGGACGCCCAGCGCAAAATCTTCTGCGAAGGCGCCTTGAAGCAGGGCTTCACCGAGGAAAAAGCCAACGAGATCTTCGATCTCATGGCGAAATTCGCCGATTACGGCTTCAACAAATCCCACGCGGCGGCCTATGCGCTGGTCTCGTACCAAACCGCCTATCTGCGCGCCAACCACCCCGTTCCCTTCCTCGCCGCGTGCATGTCGTTATCCATCACCAACACCGACAAGCTGGCGATCCTGCGCGCCGACGCAATGCGCATGGGCATCCAGGTGCTCCCGCCTGATGTCAATTATTCCGGCGCCGACTTCAAACCGGAAACCCTGCCCGATGGCAGCCTCGCCATCCGCTACGCACTGGGCGCCATCAAGCGGGTCGGCATCGCCGCGATGGCGGATCTCGCCAAGGCGCGCGGCAACAGGCCCTTCAAGGACATTTCCGATTTCGCCGCCCGCATCGACCCCAAATCCCTGACCCGCGCGCATGTCGAAATCCTCGCCAAGGCCGGCGCGTTCGAATCCCTTGAGCCCAACCGCGCCAGGGTGTTCAGCGCGGCGGAGGCCATCATCCGCACCGCGCAGGCGCAGGCGGAGGAGAAGCAATCCGGCCAGATCGGCCTGTTCGGCGGCGTGGAGCCTGAGAGCATCCGCCTGCCCAGCATCCCGGACTGGCCCGAAACCGACCGCCTGGCCGCCGAGGCCGAGGCCATCGGCTTTCATGTGAGCGCCCACCCGCTGGATATGTATGCCATCGCGCTCAAGCGCCTCGGCGTGGCCGCCTCCGGCAGTATCGAGCGCCGGGCACAGGCGGGGGCCACGCGGCTTAAACTCGCGGGCACCGTGGGCGCCAAAAAGGAGCGCATCACCCGCACCGGCAGCCGTATGCTCTGGCTCACCCTCTCGGACATGGAGGGCAGCTTCGAGGTCACTCTGTTTTCCGAGGTGCTGGGCCGCGTGCGCGAAATCCTGGTCGAGGGCACGGCCCTGCTGGTCACCGCCGATGTGAAGATCGAAGGCGAATCGCTGCGCATCACCGCCGTGGATGTCACCCCGCTTGACGATGCCGCCGCCAAGGCTGGTGCCAGTTTGCGCATCTGGCTGGACCGCACCGAGGCCCTGGCGCATATCCGCTCCCTGCTGGAGCGTGAGGGCAAAGGCCGAGGCCGCGTCACGCTGGTTCCTAAAACCGGGCTGGAGCGCAATCTCGATGTCATCCTCCCCGGCGGTTTTAACGTCACCGCCCGGCTGGCGCAGGCGATGAAACTTATCCCCGGCGTGGAGCGTGTCGAGGATATGTAAACAATTTTGAGACCCTCAACATCCCCGGCCCTGCGGGGCATGTGCGTGTTCTCGCCTACCGCCCAACCCAGGTTTCCGGCTGCCTGCCCGCCGTTTTACCCGCGCCCGCGCACCGGCGATCCGCGTTTCCATCCGAAATCCTGAACCATCCGTCACAAGGGCACTTGCCTCCAAAACGCAACACGGCTAAACACCGCGGCGGATATGGGCGCGTAGCGCAGCGGTAGAGCACCACCTTGACATGGTGGGGGTCACAGGTTCAATCCCTGTCGCGCCCACCAAATCCTCTTAAAGAAATCAATGGTTTATGACGTTATACCAGGGGCTTTCCCTGGCGAATCAAGACGCGAAATAGCGGAACAGAACATGATTCCACGCTGTCATCTGGGCAAAATCTGGGCAGTGTGTTCATGGGGTGTTCCGCTTATGCGGCCGCAATCGCGTTAAGTATTTCTCGGTTTTTTATGGCCGCGCGGACAATTCGCGCCACCAGCTCGGGTATTGCACGATCACCGGCCTCGTATTGCTGGATTGTGCGGCGCCCGACGCCCAGAGCTGATGCAAGCGCGCCCTGGGTCATCCCCAAGGCAGTACGGGCGGCGTGGAGTTCGGCGGGGGTCATGGTGCCACCCGATACCAGTGGCCGTTGACTTGACGGTGGCTGGCAACAACGCGGCCTTTTTTGTCAGTGATGGTGCAGTAATCGGCGGTGTTGCCGTACTCCTCGGCCCAGGCACGGGCCTCACGGATCGTGGAAAACTCAGCGGTTGGCCCGTGAGACCAAGAGCTTCCTCCGATTGCGGCTGTGTACGGGCCGCGCGAACGATTGGGGTGACTTGTCATAGCTCAAAACTCCATTGGGACGGACTTGTGCGCCCGGCCAACGATCTCGGCCAGGGTGTAGTTGTCCTGGTAGGAGCCGGGAGCGACATCATCCGTCTCTGCGTCGGCATCGTATTCGACCTCGATAATCACAGGGGTCAGGCCGAGGTCGTGCGCGGCGCGGATGCGGTGGGCACCCTCCAGGGCAACGTAGTGATCGCCGCAGTCGATAGCCAGGATGGCGGGAGCGCCCAGCGTGAGCATCTCGGCTTTAACGGCTTCAAGGTGGGCAGCGTCGAAATGAGCGTGGGGAAGAATGATGTGCATCTTACATCTCTGCCCCTGGTCCCCGAGGCGCGGTCCGAACCAAACCGGCTCGGTGAATTATGTATGCGCTCAATGAGCGCATAGCGCAAGCATTATTTGCGGCAGTTAAGCAATTTTCTGCACGGCTTCGGCCATGTGGTCTGAGGTGATGCTGGCATAAATTTGGACCATGCGCAGGTCGCTCCAGCCGAAGAGTTTCATGATGGTGAGCATGTCCACCCCGGCCATGACCATGCGGGCGGCGCAGTCGTGGCGCCAGTCGTGGATGCGGAAGTTTTGCACGCCGGCGGCTTTGCATGCGGTTTGGTGGGCGCGTTTAAGCGGGTTGCCGCCTTTGCCCTTGGTGTCGGCATAGGGCAGGCGGGGGCGCTGCTGGCTGCCGGCGCGGGTGGCTTGCTCGGGGGTTTGGGCGGCTTCGCGGCGGCTGGAGAGGAACACGGGGCCGGATTCGGGTTTGCCGGCGGCTTCCCAGATTTGGTATAGCCTGGCGCGCACCTTGGCGTGCATCGGCACGCTGCGGGGTTTGCCCGATTTGCTGCGGGGAATGTAGAGGCTACCGGCGTTGACCCAGAACACATGCCGCCAGTCTAGCCGCAGCGCCTCCTGCGTGCGCAGGCCCTGGTAGGCGAGGGTGAGGAACACCGGCGCGGCGGCGGGGTTGTACGCGGCCAGCAGGGCCGTGCGCTCCTGGTCTGTGAGGGTGCGCAGGGTCTGCTCGGTTTTGCCGGTGACGGCGGGAATTTTGGGCAGCGGGGCATCCAGCGCCTCAGTCCCGGTGCGCAGGGCTGCCATGAAAATAGCGCGCCAGCGTGCGACGGTGGCCGGCGCCATTTTGGCGCCGCGGGTGGCGACCCATTCGGCCCATGCGGCAGATGCCTCGGCCAGCTTGCGGGGGCCGAGGTGCTCGTTGAAATCATCGATGCGGGATTTGTCGTAGGATTTGATGCCGCCGGGGCGGGTGAGGTAGGCGGCAAAACAGTCTGATATAGTCAGGCGCGCTTGCCGCCCTCGATCGCCCTCAAGCCCCTCGCGGCGGATCTGGGCTTCTCGTTCTCCGGCGATGGCTTCCGCAGCAGTTCGCGAACGCGCTCCTGTGCTGAATTCGGCGATGTGGATTGAGTCCGTGCCGACACGGACCGTGCCCCGCGCGTGCCAGATTTCACCGCGTTTGCGCAAATTGAGTGGCATCGCATCGCCTCCGTTAGATCGTTGATCGCCTGAGCATCGAACAACAGATCACGCCCAGGACGCAACACCCTTGGGTGATGCTGGCGCACCAGCTCGCGCAATTTGCGCGGAGAGACGCTGAAATAGGCGGCGGCTTGCTCCAGGGTTAGGGGGCGGTCAGGCATTGGCGATCTCCAGCAGCACGTCGGCATGACAGGGGGCGCCGAGCGCACACCAGCAAGCGAGGTTTTTGCCGCGCAGCGTGGGTAGGTGTTTGGCGGCATGATCCCGGACGGCGCGCTGTGCGTGATAAACCTCTGCGCTGCAACTAATGGTGAGATAGCCTGCGAGCATCATTTTATAGTGTTCCACGCAGTCGGCGGCGACGCTGAACTCCCCGACGACAAAGGGATTGCCCCATGGAGTTGTGCGGTCAACCTTCACGGTGTTCTCTGGCATCTTCCAGCCTTTGGCGCGGGAAAGGCGAATGCGGCGGGGGCGGTCAGGCATTGGGAAAGTCTTTTGCGCAAAGCTTCTCGCCCGGTAAAATCGCGGCTTTTGCACCTTGAGCGGTAATAAAAAAGACTGGATCATCGCCGGACAATACCGACCCTTTTCGCATGATGGCATCGCCGGATTTTACCATCTCCATGAGATTCGACCAATCTGTATGGCCGACACCTGCCACAAAATGGTTGCGGCAGGACGTTTTTTGCCCGTTTCGAAGTCCCAAAGCGTGGCGCGCAAGTTTTTTTTGTTCGTCGTTCACAACATCATCTCCACTTCAAAAAAACCAAGCTTGCCCCTGTAGGGCACAAAAGGCAGCGGTTTGGCGTTGCGCAGCACGAAGGCGTATGGACCTTGGAACCAAGGCGAACTGCTGGCGGTGATGCAATCCACGATCTCGGCCTCGCCGATGATGCCGCCCAGATCGAAGTGTTGCGGCGGATCGATGAAGGCCCATGGCCAGCCTCTTGCGTCAGTGGTAAATCCATCATCATATTTTTTGCCGGTATGGATGAGCACGCGGCCGCGAAATTTGGTGGGCCAGTCGCGGTTTTCCAGGTCTTTGTGACCATTGACGATGAGCCATGCCCAGGGCTGGCGGATGGATAGGGCGATGGGGAAACCGGAGGTGATCATTTCGCTTCCTCCTTGTCGATTAGGCGTTGAAACGCTGCAATACGCTCCGGGAGCGGCATACCCACTATTTCAGAAGCCTCCCGCAGCGCCTCAATCCGCGCCGCTTTCACGGCTTGGGCTACGAGGTGGTTGTGCGCCGCTAATACTGCATCCAGCTTACGCCGCATGCAGCTTCCCGGCACAACGCTGCGTAATTCTTCGAGCGTCTGCGGGCAGATTTTTGCGTCTATCAGCGCGGCGTAGAATAGCGCCTCTGGTAAAATTTGGGTGCTCATGCGCGGCACCATTTCTTGAATTTTGTGGTGAAAAAATGGAGCGGTTTTGCGGGAGTGGATGGACCGCGCCTCATGCAATTTGGCGCGGCGCCAGCGGTGGGCCAAAATCCAGTTGGCCGGGGTATGGCCGGAAAACTTAGGCCGAAATTCACTTTTGATCTCTTCAATGTACAGGACTGCACCTCCGAATAATCCACGGCGGAAACTGAAAATTCCCGTAGCCGTCCAATGCTCCGGCGTTGTGTTGATGAGCGGGCTATTCATCACGCCACCATCTTCTTAATCGCGCTCTCTATCGCCTTGGTGCTGGCGAATTTCAGCGTGGGGAGGATGTAGTCGTGGTTCAGCAGGCGCCCGAGGATGCCGCTGGTTACGTCCGCCGTGCGGGTGCTGGAGGTTATGCCGGCGGTGTGGGTGGCCTCGGCCACGGCCAGCAGCAAGGGTTTGCGCAGGCCGGCGAGGTCCTGCTCATCACGGATGGTCAGCCCGTGGTCCGCCTCATCACCGGCCACGCCGAGGGTTTTGGCCACGGCCTCGGCCAGGGGGTTATCGCCCAGCAACGCCTGGTGGCCGGATGGCGTATGCACCTGGCGCGCCACCACGGCGGCGAACAGCTCGGTGAGCGCCAGCACCTCCAACCCGCAGAGGTGCTTCCACAAAGCCAGCTCTTGCTTGGTCTCACCCAGATATTCGGGTGGCTCCACGCCCGCGAGATGCCTGGTGATGATGTTCTCGATCTGCTCGTCATCCTCGGGCATGTCATCGCTCCATCCGTATTTGCGGCTCAGGAGCACCACGCTCTGGGGACCCAGCAGCGCCATGATAACCAGGCGCATTGCATGGGTGTGCGCCTCGGCCACGGCGCGTTGCAGCGCCTGGGTTTTGCGCTGGTGGGCGTGGTAGATATGCGCCCTGGTGAACAGCTCGGCGGCGGGTTCATCCTCGGCGGGTGCCGTGGCGGCGGGTTCGGCGGTGGGGGCATCGTCATCCCCGGCATCCCCGGCGTCGGCGCGCTCGGCGCGGCCGGGGGCATCCAGGCGCATCTGCGCCTCGGGCGGCGGGGTCGCGGCTTTGGCGGCGTCGGCTTTCTCTTGCTCGGCCTGGCGGTGTATCCAGGAGATGGCGCCTGCGATTTCCTCGGTGGTGATGGTGTAATCAGTCTCGGCATCGTCAAACTCGGTGGCCTCGGTGATCTCGGCGCAATCGTAATCCGCCAGCGCGGTAAGCTGCGTTGTGTGCGGCTCGGCCGCGAGCAGGCGCGCTGCCTCTATGGTGATATAGCCCCGGCGCAGCAGCACCTTGGCGGGAACGACCAGATTGTTGGCGATCGCGAGACGGTGCTGCACATAGCGCTGGCTGCGGCCGATGCTGGCGGCGATCTCGGCCGTGGTCCATGTCTGCGGGTCCATGGCGTGGAGGGCGGCGATGCCGTCCGCCTCTTCCAGCGGCGGCACGTTCTCGCGCTGCAGATTGGCCAGCAGGCTGAGCATCTGGTGTGTTGCGGCATCCGTCTCGATGATTTTGACCGGGATGAGATCGGCATGGCCGTTGCGCTCAATCAGCAGTTTGATCGCGCGCCAGCGGCGTTCTCCATCGATGATCTCGAATTGCCCTGGCGCAAAGGCAGGCCGCGCCACAAGGTTTTGCAATAACCCGCTTTTGGCGATGCTCGCCGCCAGCTCCTCGATTTTGTCGTCATCAAAGGTTTTGCGCGGGTTATAGGCCGAGGGATGGAGAGATGCATGGTGCAGCTCCACGATGGACGCGCCAGGAGCAGCGCCGGGCAGCGTGGCGCGGTGTTTCGCCAGCGCGCGCGAGAGGCTGGCCTCATGCACGCCGGCGGCCTGCGCCTCGGCGGCGGCGGTGAGCGACGGGTCCGCCTCCAGGCGCGCGGCGATGGCGGCGATTTGCTCAGGCGTTAGTTTGGGTTTGGGGGCCATGGCTGATGCTTTCAGGTCGAGAGGTCGAGATTATCGATCACGATGTTGATGTGTGTCCCGTCGCCGGCGTCGATCGCCGCGATCAGGTCGGCTTTTGAATAAGTGAAGCCGCAAGCTACCAGGCTTCTGCCGGTCCGGCGCGTAAGTTCCGTTAGAAGCTCTTGCGTTGTCAGCTCGTAGAGGTAATCGGAAACATCGAATGATATGGTTGCCATTATGTGGCGCTTTCACGCGAACGGCGTTCGCGGCGGTTGAAAAAAACGGCTGGTTTTACCAGAAGAGAGCGATACTCAGGGCGAGAATGCCCAGCGCCGTGAGCGCTGCCGCCGCGGCGGTTTTGTCGTTGTGGGTCATAGCGCCATCACCAGCGCATCGTAGACCATCGCGGCGGCGATGAGGTATTTGGCCACCGCCATGAAGGCGAGGCCGAAGACGAACCCCAGGAGCGCCACGGATTTATAGCGCGGCTGCATCGGTGCCTCCGGCGTAAAGCGGGGCGAGGTCGCGCAGCGCGGCCTCGGTACGGGCGCAGGCTTGGGCGTACACCGGGTTGGTGGTGAGGTGGGCGCGCAGCTCGGCGATACTATCAGCCAGAACCAGCACCAGATCGGACGAACAGCGCGGGTTGCGCAGCGAGCAGAGGATAAGATGGCCGGTGCCCCACGGCAGGTTCGAGAGGTCTATGACGCGGCTGAAGGGCGTTTCAAAGATCATCAGGCAACGCCTCCAGGCTCGGGGAGATCCTCGGACGGCATCTCATCGTTGCAAGTGGCGTAGGCGAGGCCCAGGTGAAACATCGCGAAGCCCTCGGCCACGCGCAGATTGGTGACGCTGCGCTCCGCCTCAACGCGCTCATGGCGGGCTTTCAGCGCCTGCTCGATCGCCTTGAGCAGGCGGCCGGTTTTATCGGGCGGCTGGTGCATCATGCGGCGCTCGGCGGCGTGTCATCGGTGGGGATCGACCGTGCAATGCGGTTCAGCGCCCAGCTCTGGATGGGCGGCATCACCACGTTCTCAGGGTCGCGGATGTTGTGCGGCGTTACCGAAAGGCGCGTGCCATCATCCAGCGCCACCAGATAGCCGTGCAGCGCGCCCATGTGCAGGTGACGGGCAAGGCACTGGCCCATGCCCAGCGGCTCGCCGTGGAAATTGACCACCATGACGCGGGTGGGCTCCATCGTCTCGCTGAATGTGCAAGGCGGGCGACCGGCGTTCGCGGCGGGGGGAGATTGCGTAAGCATGATGCCTCCATCGGGTTGATGGAAGCGTTATCCACGTTATGTGGAACTCATGTCAAGAAAAATCCACGATATGTGGTTTAGTGGGTCAACGCCCTAAGTTTTTCTCGGTTCGTGCAGGGTTCCGTGGGGTTTTGCACGCAGCTTGGGCACTGCGCCTGGCAGCCGAGGGGGCCCAGGACGTTTTTGCATCGGCCATTCGGCGGTTGGCGCGTGAATGACCGCGCCAAGTTCGGCGCATTTTTGCTCAAGGATATCCGAATAGTCGTTAGGTATGCCCCGCATGGAGCCGCCGTAGATGAAATCTGGCCCGATCCCGAACAATTGGAGAATACGAACCATGACCTCCGGCGCCGGGAAGCGTTCTCCAGTCTCCCAGTTGTTGTAACGTGTGGGCGTGCACCCAAGTTTTGCCGCAAACGTGTCCTGCCGGTCAAAGCCGAGCGTGAGGCGCACGGCTTTGAGTCTGAGTCCTGCCATCATCATGATGTCTTGCGGTTTTTTCACTTTTGTCATGCCACCAATTGTGGGCCGTATGCTTATAAAACTCTCTCCACATAATGGTTGCATGGAATCCACGTTATGTGGTTTAAAACCGGCATGGAGATCAGAGACCTCATTCTAGCATTGGGCGGTCCGGGGCCATTAGGCGCGGAAATAGGGGCGTCTCCCAAGGCCGTGAGCATGTGGGGCACGCGAAATGAAATACCGGCGGCATTCCATATTTCCGTCTGGCGCGTCGCCAAGCGTCTCGGGGTGAACTGGGCACCGGAGAGCGCCTCCGGTCTCGATATAGTGGGATCAGCCTTGTGAATAACATGGAACGCACCGTGACGGGATTTCCTCACCCCGTCATGCGGATGCGTTACGCCCGGCTGGTGAGTGGCAAGACTCCCGGCCGGGCAGGCGTGGGGCTAGTTGGCCGAGACCGGACGAACGTCAGTGAATTTGAAGGTAAAGGCTGGATTTTTCATGGCACCGTCCATGGTAAGGCTTTGTTCCTCAAGACAATCCTTTTTGTTTACAAATACCCTGCCGCTGAAATAGACCTGCTGCCCCACACTGAGGGCGGAGGCTTTGGTGAGCAGGGCGGTTCCTGGCTGAATGAGGGTGTTGTCGCCGATATCGGACAAATCGTTGTTCCAGGTGGTGAAGATGGTATTGCCGCTGATCGCGATCGCCAAAACGCCTTTGCCATCATTGTTGGAACTCAGGGTTTGCACTATGCCTACCCAGTTGTTCAGTTGAAATGGGTCTGCGGCGCCATTGAGAGCCGCCATGACGTGGCAGATTTCGCGGGCGCGTGCAGGGCGAAGAGCACCTTGAGCCATTTGGTTGGGGGCGGCGTCGTATTTGGCGGCGTAGTCATTCACGATGCTTATAATTTTAGCTTCCATAGGCGGCACCGGAACGGCTGGCGCCGCCGTTTGCTGAATGGCTTGAGCTGCCCCCGCCGGTTCAGTTTGGTTGTTGGGTTGGTTGGCTGCGGGTTGGTTGTTTCCGCCGATGGCGCTGACGACAAACACGATAACCAAAAGGGCCAGGGCGGCAACAAAAAACGATTTTATAACCTTCATGAGTTTTCTCCTTCCCGGCCTGATTACCGGCGGCGCAACAATCCTGCGTTGCGGTTGGGTTGGCAAGGGGAGACCCCAGCTTTCGCTGGGGTGACTATGTTGCCGGTGGTGGCGGCATGAAGACCATCGGCCAGCTTGTGCGCGGCGTGGTGGCGCGGTGCGCCGAGGCGGTGGTGGCGGCGGCTGAGGATGAGTATCCCGGCCCGGCGTTGCGCTGGCTTGAGGATTTCCGCGCCGGGTTGGATACCATGCCACAAGTGCCCGGTTATGTTGTGCTGCCCGGTGCCGATGCCCCGCAATATGCGCAGGCTCGGCCGGTTTGGGAGCGTGTATCCACGCCGGAGAGCGTGGCCGCCGAAATTAAACGTGAAGGGAAGCGGGGATGACGCGCCAGTGCGATTTGCAGATGCGGAACGGTTTGAAAACGGCGTTCAAGCGGGTGGTGGCGGACCTCGGCGGCCTCGCCTGCGCGGCGAGCTGCACGCGCGTTAGCCCCAGCCATCTCTCCGATTACGGCAATGTGGAATCTGACAAGATGCCGCCGCTGGATGTGGTGCTTGATCTGGAGTTGATCTCGGGCCGCCCGCACGCCACCAGCGCCCTGGCGGCGATGCAAGGCCGTGCGCTGGTGGTGGTGGAACCGTTGCGCGCCAAGAGCGACCTTGCGGTGCTGATGGCTCGGATCGGCCAGGATGCCGGGGTGTTGTTCGGCGATATCTCCACCGCGCTCTCGCACCGGCGCATCTCGGACCGGGAGCGCCGCAAGCTGCAGGATGATCTGCGCGAGCTGATAGATGCCTCCCGCGAGGCGCTGGAATATGTGGGCCGCGCGGATGAGGCGCGGCCGTGAGCATAAACTGGGATGATGAAAACAATGTGCGCAGGTTGCGCGCTTTTTGGGCTGATGGGCTTACGGGCAGCGAAATCGCCGAAAAAATGGGGACCAGCAAGAATTCCGTGCTGGGCAAAGCGCACCGGCTGAAATTGCCCGCGCGGTGCAGCCCGATAAAGCGCGATGGTGCGCGGGCGCCGGTTAAAAAGATCGAGCGGCTTCCTGGCACAATGGTGGAGCGCGTTCGCCGCCCCGTGCCGGTGGAGGCGGTGCGCGCCATGCCGCCGGTTGAAGTTGTGGCCAGCACCATGCGCCCCAGGCCGTGCTGCTGGCCCTTTGGCGACCCGCGCAAGCCGGAGTTTAGGTTTTGCGAGGCGCCCGGCGTGCCCGGCAAACCGTATTGCAGGCAACATCAAGAATTAGCGACAGTGAGGAGTGCGGCATGATCGAGGTGAATGTTAATGTGCGGCTGGAGTTTGGGCTGGCGGCGGAATTGCTTTTTAAATCCATGGCGGCGTCGCTCCTGCATGGTCCGGCTCCGGTGCAACCAAATTCCGTGGGGCCAGCGCCACGGAACGGCGCGGATGCGGAGGTTGCCTCCAACGGCCAGTCTCCCGCCGCGCCCGCTGCTGGCGTTTCCTCCCTGAACTTGCCGCCGGAGCCAAAAGCTCCGGCGGTCTTTTCGCAGCCAGGGGCGAAGCATCCGCGCGATAAATGGTCTGATGACCGTGTGGCGCTGCTGATTGAGATGCGCGCGGAAGGGCATGACTGGCATACAATCATGAGTGAGGTGAATTGCCTGGCGGGGCCGCCGGTGACCACCGCGAATGCCGTATCTGTTAAATTCCACAAGCTCCGCCTTGAAGGAATTCTGCCGCCGCGTGTGCTGGCGGTTGCCAAAGTGCCGGAAGTGGTTGCGGAACCGCCGCTGGTGGTGGCGAGCGTGCCGGAGGTGGTTGCCAAAGCGCCGGAACCTGTGGCGCCGCTGCCGCCGGTAGCGCCCGCGCCAGCGCCCGCGCCGCCGCCTGCCGCCGCCAAGCCGCTGAGCGGCCATAAAATCCGCGTCTCCATTGACGAAGCGCGCGCCTGGGCGGCGCAACGCGGGATTTGCAACGGGTTCGAGAGCGATCTGGACATGAAGGTGGTTAACACCAAGCGCGTGGCCTTGGGTCTGCCGCTATTCGAGCTGCAACGCGGGCGGGGTGCGTGATGGAAGACCTCGAACGGATAATCTCGTGGTGCCGCGGGCGGTTTGTTCTGCAGGCGCAGGCCGGGCGCTTTCCGCATGGCCGCGCGGTGTATGCGCCCACCCTAGCGTTCGCCTCGCTCGCCGTGGCGGCGCAGGTGGTGGTGGAAAAGGCTGATGATGGCGCGGTGATCTGGCAGCTTCACCCCAGGCCGGATGAAGCGAGCCAGAAAAGCTGGGTGTGGTTGCTGGCGGTGCGCGCCGGGTATTCCGCCCGCAAGCTGGCGCTGCTCGGCACGCTCGACTGGCAGGAGTGGAAAAACGCCGTGGAGGATGACCCGGCGCTGGAATGCTACGCCAACGCGGTTTTTGGGCCGGATATTATTGATCTGGTGGCGTACTCGCTGGATTTCGCGCGATGCTACGGCACGCTGCTGCGCAATACCTGCGTGCTCGGCTCGCCGCAGCATCCGGCTGATGCCGGTGCGCCGGTGCGGGTGTTTCGCGGGGTGGATGCCTGGTTTCGTGCGGGATGCGCGGGCGTGGTGCTGCTGGGCGATGAAGAAGAGAATATCCATTGGCTGCGCCAGTGCGCGGGTGGAATTGTCACCGATGACGTGGCGCACGGCCAGGCGCTGCAAAAAAAGCTCAAGCGCGCCTATGACGGCCCGCAGATATTGGTGGCGGCATGAGCGCGGCGCCGGTTTCGCTCGCCCAGGCAAGGCGCAAGCGCAACATGGATAACCAGATGCCAGAAGATGAAACAGAGCTTGCATGCCCGGTAACGCCGCTGGGGCATTTTAACGGCAAGTTCTGGTTCCTCAACATCGTTGGCGAGAAGCGCGATTTGTCGGCTCGCCAGCTGGGCGCGCGGGCAGAGCTGGCGGCGCTGTTTTTGGGCGATATGGCATGGCTCGAGCGCAGCTTTAAGGCTTTTACGCCCGAGGGGCAGCCTAACGGCTTCAAAATCTCGAAAGCATGCGAGTATCTGATGTCCGCCTGCCGCGAGGCGGGGATGTTCGGCGAGCATGTGATCATCCGCCGGCCTGGGGTTTGGTTGGGCGAGAACGGCGTGCCGGTGGCCCATTGCGGCGATGCGCTTTTCATCGAGGGTGAAAAATTCCCCGCCGGGCAGAAAGTGGCCGGGCAGATCTTCGCCACCGCGCCGCGCATGGCCTATCCAGCGGCAAAACCGGCGGACGTGCTGGTGGCGCGGGATTTCGCCGATGATATCCGCAATTTTTGGAAGCTGGCGATCGAGGGCGGCGAGATCATCGCGCTCGGCCTGGTTGGCCAGGGATATCTCGCCGCGGCGCTGAGCTGGCGCGCCAACGGGTTTATCTGCGGCGGTTCCAACTCCGGCAAGAGCAAATTGCTTGAGCTGCTGCACGGCATGGTGCCACTGAGCCATTATACCAACGAGACCAGCAAGGCCGGCGTGGAGGGCGCGGTGGCCGGGCGGGCGCTGCCGATTTTCATTGATGAAAGCTCAGACCGTGCCGGTGGGCAGGGCGCGCAGGTGCTGCTGGATATGGTGCTCTCATCAAGCAGCGGCGAGGGCACAAAAGGCCATCGCGGCACGGTGGACGGCGGCGTGCGGACGATTGAGGTTGTCGGCAGCGCGATCATGGCCAGCATCAATCCGCCGGAGATGCAGCCGCAGCATCGCTCGCGCTTTGCTATCGTGGAGCTGCTCCGGCCGGATGAGGGCGAGGATAACACCGCGCCGATGAATGCCGCCATCGCGCGCGCCAAGGCGGCGGGGCCTGCGTTGTTTGCCAGGGCGTTGCAGGGATTTAACCGCTACAAGGATTCGCTGGGCGCATTCCGCACCGCCTTGGGCGCCGCAGGCTGCGTGGCGCGCGAGATGGACCAGCTCGGCGCGATATTGGCCGGCTATTGGGTGCTGGCCGAAAATGGCCTGCCCGATGCCATTACGGCGATGCAATTGGTGAAGATGGTCGCTGGTTTTATCGTGGGTGCGGAAGAGATGCGGCAAGATAGCGCGCCGCGCGCCGTACTGGCGATGCTGCTCTCCAAAGTGGTGAAACTGGACCGCAGCACGGATGAGGATTCAATCGCCAAGCTTCTCCGATTATGTTTCGGCGACCTATCGGAAGAAACCGCATTGCGCGAGCAGTATGTGCGGGTATTATCGCGCTGGGGGATTCGTCCGGTGCGCGCCTGCGACCTGGTGGACCGCCAGGGCCGCGCGGTGCCGCGATTGGCCGAGGGTGACGGTTTATGGATTGATGACAGGTGGCAACCCCTGAAAGCGATCTTCGCAGGTACGCCCTATGACGGTGGGCGCTGGATTATGGAGCTGAGGCGATTGCCGTCGGCGAAAAAGGCGCGTGAGAACGTGAGGGTAAGTGAAATCGGGCCTGGAAAGGCGATCTGGATTTCCTGGGCCGATATAGATGGCCATTCCGAAGATTAACCTGTGACCTGTGACCGTTTTGAAAGAGGCTGTGACCGCCCTGTGACCGGAGCTGTGACCGCTTAACGCCTTGATTTTGGCTGCTGTGACCCTGTTACCCCTAAAAACGAACGCGCTAAGAAAACGGTTTTCGACCACTGTTTTTTTCTTTGTAGCAGGTTAAGGCGGTCACAGGGTCACAGCTTTTACTAAACTATTGATATATAAAGGTAATAACTGTGACAAATAGCTGTGACCGCCCTGTGACCGATTGTGTTTCTGTGACCGCCAGCGAGGAGTACATTATCGCCCGTTTGGAACGTGCCGGAAAGACGCTTCTGGCGATGCCTGACAAGGGGTACAAGCCAGGGCTGGCACAAAGGCAGCATGAGATCGTGCGCAGCATCTGGGACGCATTCAGCTGGACCAACGCGCCGGTTCTGCGCGCACCCGCCCCCACGATGGAAGATATTCGCGTGATGGACGAAGTGCTGCCCGATTGGGTGCTGTTGATCCCGGAAAGCAAGGTGGAAGTGCGCCGGATCGTGCAATGCCGGTTGATGGTGCATCCGCTGAGCGGCGTGCACATGTACCCTTGGCGGCGCCTGGGTGAGGTGATGCACATGGATTATAAGGGCGTGCAGCGGAGGCACGCGCAGGGGATAAAAATAATTTACGAGGGGCTTCTCAAACGCCTCACGAACGGCTATGAAAACGGCTCTGGTGCAGAGATGCGCCACTGAACCAAACCCGCCAGCGAAAGCTCGGCGGGTTTTTTGTTGGGAGCTTGAGTGGCCTTTATTTCGTTCAGGGACACCGCAGAGGCGTTGCGGGAGGATTTGAAGGCGGAGTTCCAAACCAAGATGCCGTTTGCCTGCGTTGTGGCGCTCACGCGCACCGCCAACAAATGCCGCGACCTGATGAAAGGCCATATCGAAAAAGCCTTCGACCGGCCAACCCCCTACGCCATTAACGCCGCCCGCGCTGTGCCCGCAACCAAGCAGACAATGGCCTCCGCCGTGCTGCTGCGCGAGTTCGGCGGCAAGGGCACGCCGGCGGAGTATTTCCTCGGCCCAGAAGTGGACGGCGGCCCACGCCGCCAGAAGCGGTCGGAAAAGGCGTTGGCCTCGGCACAATATCTGCAACCCGGCGGGTTTCTTGTGCCGGGTAAAGGTGCCGCGATGAACCAGTATGGCAACCAGCAAAGCGCCGAGGTTGTGAAAATACTCTCGGTATTGCGGGCTTTTGGTGAACGTGGCTATCGAGCCAACCGCACAAAAGGCTGGGCGCATAAGAGTGAAGTGGGGCAAATCTTTGCGGTGCGCGTTGGCGATAACGTCAACGATCTCAAGCCGGGAGTTTACCGCAGGACAGAAACCGGCGTGGTCTGCCTGATGCGATTTGTGAAGAAAACTCCCGAGTATCGGGTGAGGCTCCCGTTCGATGCGCTGGTGCAGGCAGATGCAGCACGCATCTTCCCCGAAGAACTCAAGATCGCACTGTACTCGTTTCTATGAAAAGCCGCGGGTCCCTCCTGCCCAAATCCGCCCACCGGGGTAATTCAAACCCCGGTTTTGGTCGCGCTTTGCGGATTGAAAAATCCATTTTTTGTTGTGGTTTGTGCTGATGGTCGAGGTGAACCTGGATCAGCTTTCTCAGCAGCTCCAATGCTCCCTGCCGACCGCCCGCAAGCTCATCCAGGACTATCCTGACCTGCCTGTGATCGAGCGCGGCGGCATGGGGAAGCAATGGCGGTTTGATGCTGGCGCCGTCATCGCCTTTCTGCAGGCCAAGCGCGATGAGGAGCTCGCCCTCGCTGCTCAGCGCAACGAGGCTCTGGCCCAGCTCACCCTGCCGATCTCGCGGCGCGATGAGACCGGCGCCGAGGTTTCCCTCGATGACAAGCTCAAAGCCGTCAAACTGCGCGCCGCTGAGCGTGAGGAACTGAAGGAAAGCCGCTTCCTGGTTCCCACACATGAGGTCCGCGACGCGCTCGAAAAAGCGTTCCGCCGCTACGGCCAGATGCAGAACAGCGCGCTCGATCGTGTCTGTAAGGCCCATAACCTGCCGGAAGCCGTCAAGCGCGTGCTAGAGCGTGAGTTTGCAGAAGCGCGAACGGCGTTCGTTCGCGACACCACGGCGGCCCTGGCGACGAAGGAGGATGGCGATGAGCCTCGCTCTCTCTTCGGGTAATTTTGCTTCCGGCGCGCACCTGGTCGCCGAGGCGCTCAAGGCGTTTCTGCCGGCCGAGCCTGTCAACGTGGCGGACTGCGCGGCGGCGCACCGCTGGCTGAGCAACGAAGGCGGCGGCTACGTGGGCCGGTGGAACCACGACCAGGCGCCCTTTCTCATGGAGCCGATGGATTTACTCTCTGAAACCGCATACCCCACCCAGGTGGTGGCTGGCCCCGGCCAGTGCGGCAAATCCGAAATCGGCCGCAACTGGTTATTTGCCTCTGTGATCTCGGACCCAGCGGATTTTCTCTGGTATTCCGGCTCTGAGCCGCAGGTCACCACCGAGTCGAAAATCAACATCACGCGCATGATCCAGGATCACCCGGAGCTGCGCGCCATCCTCTCGAACAACAGCCTGTTTTTTAAACGTTTCGGCTCGATGTCCGTGCAATTCCTCGCCGGCATCATGTCAAATTTTATTGCCAAAAGTGCCCCACGTATCTTGGGCGACGAGTGGGACGCCATTTGTAAGGGCGTACCGAACGCGAAATCCTTGCTCGATGTGCGCCGCCAGACCTTTGGTGAGCGTTCCAAGCTGCTGTGCCTCTCCCATCCTGATCTCGCCGAGGGCCTGGAGCCGCAGGATTGGAATGCTGGCATCATGGAGCTGTACCGCGACAGCGACCGCCGCATCTGGGTCTGGCAATGCCCGGAATGCGGTTGCTACAGCTCGCCCAACCCCACGGCCGCACGGGTGATGACGATCCATTATAACGATCGCGCCCCCGATGATGAGATCCGCGACATGGCGCGGTTGCTCTGCCCGGTGAATGGCTGCCTCATCGAGGACAGCCAGCGCTACGCCATGAACCTCACCGGCCGCTGGATCGGCCAGGGCCAGCAGATCGATGAGGATGGCACCGTGACCGGCGCGCTGGTCAAGCGCGATATCGCCGGGCATTGGATTGTGGGCGCGATGTCGCCCTTCATTTTTGGCGGCATCGGCGGCTTGGCCGTGGCCCGCGTGCGCGCCGAACGCAAATATGCGATCGATAACGATCGCCGGGCGCTCAAGGAGGTCATCTCCAAGCAATGGGGTATGCCGCTTGCCCGCCAGAAAAATGCCGATACCATCGACGCCACCATGCTGGCCGACCGCGCCGAGGCGGATCTGGTTTTGGGCGTGGTTCCCGCCTGGGTGTGCTTCATCACGGTGTTTATTGACGTGCAGGGCAGCCGGTTTGAGCTGCTGGCGCGCGGCTGGGGCGATGGCGGCCGCTCCACCGTGGTTGATTTCCGCCGCATAGAAGCCTCTCCAGGCACCTCGGCGGCGGATTGGAACGATATGCTCAAGCTGGCTACCACAACGGCATGGCCGCTCGCCGGGCAGCCTGGGCGTGGCATGAAGGCGCTGGTGGTAGGGTTTGACTCCGCCGGTGCGCCGGGTGTCACCACCCAGGCGTATGATGCCTGGCGCCGCCTGAAAGCGGCAAGGGGGCTGCGCATGCTCGGCCGTATCGATGGCCGCCCCGCTTGGTCCGTGCTGCCCATGAAGGGCGCATCCACGCTCCAGGCGCCGCGCCTGCAGGTGGTCTATCCCAACGCTCAGCGCGGGGACCGTCTCGCCCAGGCGCGCGGTGAAGTGCCGCTTGGCGTGTTCAACCCCAACAATTTCAAGGATGACCTTAACGGCCAGCTCATCCTGGCCGAGGATGTGCCCTGGTCTGTCCGCTTTCCGCGCGCCTTGGCTGCCGACAAGCCGCCGCATCCGTGGTTCGAGCAGCTGGTGGCGGAAGACCGTCAACAATCCGGCCGCTGGGCGCGCCGCCAGGAAGGTCAGCCCAACGAGGCGCTGGATTTGATGGTGGGCACGCATGTGCTCGCGTTTTTGTTCGGCATCAGCCGCTTCCGCTGGGATGCGCTGCCGGTATGGGCGCGCGATTGCCCCGAGAATTTTAACTTGGTTTCCCTCGATGCACCCCCCGAGAGCAGCCCGAGCGCGCCCGTGCAGCCTGAGACGGCACGGGCGCCGGCGTCTCGCATCCCGCTTTCGCAGAGGCTCGCATGAGCGGCTGCACCACCGTCTGGGTGCAGGCTCCGCCGCCGGTGCCAAGCGCCTTGGCCGGCGTGCCCCAGGTCACGCTCCAGCTCTGGCTGAGCGGCGCGCAGAACGCCATGAACGTGCTGATGACCGGGGCGCAGGTGGTTAACGTGCAATATGCCGAGGGCTCCGGCCACCGCCAAGTTACCTACACGCGCGCCAAAATGAGCGATCTGCAAATGTGGATCACCCAGCTCACCTATGCCCTGGGCACCCGTGCCCGCCGCCCCATAAGGTTTGGATTTTAATGCCGATTTTTGACGCGGCGGGCGATGTTGTGCAGCCCGCGACGATCCGTGCCGCCAAGCTCCAGGCGATGACCGGCGCCCGCAACGGCGGCGTGCCGTATGATGCGGGCAAATACGCCACCACCGAGATGGATGACTGGCATCCCGGCCTATGGTCGCCGGATGTCGAGATCAACCCGTGGCGAGACCGCATCGTGGGCCGCATCCGCGACCTGGTGCGCAACGATGGCTGGGCCAGCGGCGGCGTTACGCGGCTGTTGGACAGTGCCATCGGCGGTGATTTCAAAGTGGTTTCGCAGCCGGACTGGCGCGCGCTCGCGCAGATGGGCTGTGCGGCCGATAGCGTATGGGCCGAGGAATTCGGCCGCGCCGCCGAGGCGCTGTGGCGCACCTGGGCCTATGACCCCAGCCGCTTTTGCGACGGGGCGCGCCGCCTCACCATCCCGCAGCTTTTCCGCCTCGCGTTTCGCCATAAGCTGGTGGACGGCGAAGCATTCGCGGTGCTGCTTTGGATACCCGAACGCATGGGGTTTGGCCGCGCCTCCTACGCCACCGCCCTGCAGATCATCGACCCGGACCGCCTGAGCAATCCGGACATGATGTTCGATACCGAAAACCTGCGCGGCGGCGTTGAGATTGACCATTACGGCGCCGCCCTGGCCTACCATGTGCGCCGCGCGCATGAGGGCGATTGGTACGATGCCGCAAAATCGCTGGTTTGGGACCGGCTACCCCGCGAATCTGAGTTCGGGCGCCCGATCGTGCTGCATGATTACGATGCCGACCGCGCCGGGCAGCACCGCGCCGCAGGTGGCATTCTCACCCCCGTGCTGGCGCGCATGAAGATGCTGGCGAAGTATGACGACACCGAATTGCAGGCCGCCGTGATCAACGCGATGTTCGCCGCCTTCGTTGAAAGCCCGATGGACCCGGCGCTGGTGGCGGACGGCCTGGTGGGCGATGTCGGCTCGTATCAGGAGCAGCGCGCCGGTTTCCATAACGATCGGAAATATCAGCTCAACGGCTCACGCATCGCCACGCTGTTCCCCGGCGAAAAACTGCAAATGGTCAACGCCGCGCGGCCCGCCGCGAATTTTCCGGCCTTTGAGTCCGCGATGCTGCGCAACGTCGCCAGCTCGCTGGGCATGACCTATGAGCAGCTCTCGCAGGATTGGTCGCAGGTAAATTATTCCTCCGCCCGCGCCGCCCTGCTGGAAAGCTGGAAAACCATGGCGCGCCGCCGCCAGGACTTCGCGGCCGGGTTTGCCTCGCCGGTGTTCGGCGCATTCCTTGAGGAAGCGATGGACTGGGGCGAGCTGCCGCTGCCCGCCAATGCGCCGGACTTTTTGGAGGCCCGCGCCGCCTATTCCCGCTGCCGCTGGATGGGTCCGCCCCGTGGTTGGGTGGACCCGGTGAAGGAAGCCCAGGCGGCCGTGCTGCGCATGGACGCGGGTTTGACCACGCTGGAGCAGGAATGCGCCGAGCAAGGGCTGGATTGGGAAGAAGTGCTCGCCCAGCGCGCCCGTGAGGTCGATATGTTCAAGACACTTCAACTGGCGCTGCCCGATTGGGGCGGGGCCGAGATCGCCGCGAAAACGGAGCGCCCGCAATGAATAATTTTCCGCATTTGGCTGCGCGCGTTTTTAATCGCCCGGTGGCGATCCACCCGCAAAAAGCCGAAATCATCGTTTCCGCGATTGCCGACCGGCTGGGCGTCTCGCGCATCGTGGGCGGCAACCATGATTTCCAATCGCTGAGTTTTGGTAATTTGCAGACATCGGAGCAAGCTTTTGGTGAGGGTGACCCGAATGACCGTGGTTATGATGCCGTGGGCGGCGTCGCGGTGATTCCGGTGCGCGGCACGCTCGTGCATCGCCTGGGGTATCTGCGCAGCTATTCAGGGATGACCGGCTATGACGGCATCCGCCAGGCGTTTTTTGCGGCGTTGGCAGATCCTGCGGTAAAGGCGATCGCCTTTGATATTGACAGCCCCGGCGGCGAGGTTGCCGGTGCGTTTGATCTGTCCGATGAGATTTTCGCGGCGCGCGGCATCAAGCCGCTATGGGCAATTCTCGATGAGAGCGCCTATTCCGCCGCTTACGCCATCGCCTCGGCGTGCGACCAGATCACGGTGCCGCGCACCGGCGGCACCGGCTCCATCGGCGTGGTGTGCATGCATGTCGATTATTCCAAGGCCATCGAGCAGGCGGGCATTACCGTCACGCTCATTCAGTACGGTGAGCATAAAACCGACGGCAACGAATATATGCCGCTCGGCGCTGCGCAAAAGCAGATCCAGAACGAGGTGAACGAGGTGGGCGAGATGTTCGTCTCCACGGTCGCGCGTAACCGCAACGTGTCTGTGTCGCGGATCAGGTCCACCCAGGCCGCCTGTTTCATGGGCCAGGATGGTGTCGCCGCGGGCCTGGCGGATGCCGTGATGCCGCCGGATGCGGCTTTCCGGCAATTGGTACAACAGCTTTAACGATTGGAGATTACGATGACGACAAAAACCGCCCTCCTGGCGGCGACAAGCCCGTTTGCCCATTTCCTGGGCCTCGGCACCCGCGCCGCCGCACCCGCGCCCGCTCCGGCACCGGCCAAACCGGCCAAGCCCGCGCCGGTGGAAGGTCAGGATGATCCTGACACCAAGCCGAACGATCCCAACGCGGACCCGGACGCGGACCCCGATGCGGACCCTAACGCGGACCCCGATGCGGACCCTAACGCGGACCCCGATGCGGACCCTAACGCGGACCCGGACGCGGACCCCGATGCGGACCCTAACGCCGATCCCGATCAGGCCGGCGATGACGACGAGGGCGACGATACCTCGGACAACCGCGAGATGAAGCCCAAGTCCAAGGCCCGCGCCGCCCGCCTGCGCGAGCGTGCCCGCTGCGCCGCTATCTTCCGCGACAAATCCGCCAGCACCAACGTCGCGCTGGCTTGCGAGCTGGCCTTCAACACCTCGCTCTCGCGCTCGGCAGCCGTGGCGGCCCTGCGCAGCGCCGGCACCGCGCGCGGGCGCCTGGGGCAGATGATGCACGGCGTGGTGCCGCCGGTGAATGCCGGCGCCGCCGCCGGCCCGGCGCCGGGCAGCGCGGATGCGCTGGTGGCGCAAATCATGAACGCTGGCAAATCTGCCCGCAAATAACAGGAGAATTTCAATATGTCCGCTTTCGTTTCCAATTTTGGCCCCTCCAGCGCCAATGAAATCTATGTGCCGGATCGGCTGATTGCCGGGGTATTCCCCACCGTCACCGATACGGTGAACATCGCCGCTGGGCAGCAGCTTACGCGCGGCGCGCTGCTCGGCATGGTCACCGCCTCCGGCAACTACATCCTCTCGCTCTCCGCCGCCGCGGACGGCTCGCAAAACCCTGTCGCCGTGCTGGCTGACAATATCGACACCACCGCGACCGGCTTTAACGCCGTTACCCCGGCGCCGGTGTATCTGACCGGCGAATTCAACGTCAACGAGATGACGTTGGGCACCGGCTTTGCCTACCCGGCCATCAAGGCCACGCTCCGCCCTCTCTCCATCTTCATCAAGCAGGGCCAAGTGGCCACGCCGATTCTGTAAAGGGACAATTTTATGGATATTTTTGACACGAACGTGCTGGTGGGCGTGGTTAAAAACCTCATCACCACGCCAACCTTCATGCTCGATACCTTTTTTAAGGGTACGATCGAGAGCGAGGAGGAATTTCTTTCGGTGGACGTGGACCTCGGCCTGCGCCGCATGGCCCCCTTCGTCTCGCCGCTGGTGGAAGGCAAGCTCGTTGAGAGCCGCCAGGTGCAGACCAACACCTTCCGCCCCGCCTACATCAAAGACAAGCGCGCCCCGGACCTCAAACGCCCGGTGCGCCGCATGATCGGCGAGCGGATTGGCGGCGATATGTCCAACCGCGAGCGCATGATGGCGAACCTCAAGTTCGAGCTGCAGGACCAGACGGACATGATCAACCGCCGCCTGGTGTGGATGGCCTGCTCCGCGTTGCAGACCGGCACCGTAACGGTGACCGGCGACGGATACGAGACCCAGGTGGTGAATTTCAACCGTGACTCCACGCTGACCGTGGCGCTCACCAGCACGGCCACCTGGGCCGTGGCGAATGTTAATCCTGCGGCACCCGCGACGCCAACTGCCTCGCCCACCCAGGATCTGGATAATTGGGCCGCGCAGATCCTCAAGCTCTCCGGCTCGGTGCCCACCGATGTGGTGTTCTCGCTTGGCGCCTGGCAGTTGTTTTTGAATGATCCGGTGTTGAAATCCGTGCCGCTTATCACCGCGTTCGAGCGCAAGGCGACCAAAAACGTGGATCTGACAGGCGGAATCGGTGGCCAGCCGAAAATGAAAGGCGTGCAGTACAAAGGCGCCTGGGGCGATTACGATCTGTGGATCTACAATGACTGGTATATCGACGTGAACGGCGTGCAGCAGCCAATGATGCCGGGCAACCAGGTCATCATGGGCTCTGAAGATATCCAGGGCACGCGCATGTTCGGCGCCATCATGGACCCGCAGTTCGACTATGGCGCGCTCGCATTCGCGCCGAAGTCCTGGATCAAGGAAGACCCGGCGCAGCGCTACATGATGATGCAGTCTGCCCCTCTGGTGGTGCCGGAGCGGCCGAACGCCAGCTTCTGCGCAACCGTCGCTTAAACCGAAGCCAGGAGATAAAAAATGGCGGATATCAAAGTAAAAGCCTTGATGACCATCCACGGTGGCACCAAGGATAGCCGCGTGACCTATCCGCGCGGCAGCACGTTCACGGTGCCGAGCGCCGAGGCCGAGCGGCTGATGCTCATCGGCGCGGTCAGCATCTCCGGCGAGCGGGCGGAGCCTGTGCCGCTCCCGGCCGAGGTGCAGCCCACCGAAGCCACCAAAAAATAACGAACGCCGTTCGTTTGATCTGAAATAGCCGCGCTTTCGGGCGCGGTTTTTTATTGGGGGTTTTCATGGACGAATCCAACGATCTGCCCGCGCGGGTGCGGGCGGCGGTAGTGATCCGCTATCACGTTCCCGGCACTTTCCCGCCGCGCTACAACGCCATTGCGGCGGGCACGGTGTTTGCCTCCGCCGATCTGCCGGAGGCGGATGTGCGCCACATGCTGCGCCAGAAAACGCTGGTGGCGCATGATGGCGCGTTGGCCGTGGCGGACGAGGAATAGGCTGTTGATCGATTTCAACAGCCTCACCCTGGCGCCGTGCATCGCGGTGTTCGGCCAGCCGGTGGTGTATCAACCGGCGGCAGGCGCGCCCATTGCGCTCACCGGCATCTTCAACGCCGTGGCCACTGAGGATAAGATCAGCGGTGACGGCCAGGTGGTGCAAGTCGTTACGCCCACGCTGGCGATCAACGCGGCGGACCTGCCCGCCGGTGCGCCGCTGCCGGTACGCAACGAGCTGGTGCAGGTAAACGGCACGCTCTGGCAGATTGCTGAGCCGGTGGCGGACAATTTCGGCCAGTTGCTGCTTAAGCTCAAGCGGGTGACGCAATGAGCGATGCGTTCGGCGTGGTGGGGGCCGGGGCTGATTTGTGCAGCCAGCTGCGCGCCCGCGCGCAAACGCTGCTGCTGGCGGCCAATACGCTGGCGCTGGCGCAGGTGGAGACCTCGCGCGATGATGCTTTCACCGGAGATGATCCGTTCGCCATCGCCATCTATACGCCGAAAATTTCGCGGACATGGCTGGGTGATTCGCCGTTGCAGTTCACCGCCAAAATCAACCTGGCGATCGTGGCGCGCGTGCTGGCGCCGAGCCTTAAGCAGGTAGAGACCGATGCCGATACGTTGCGTGTACAGATCGAGCAAGGGTTGCTGAGCAGCCCGGCGTTTTATGCGGCGCCCATGGAGCGCATCAACAGCATCGACACCACCATCGAATTTCCGGGCAACAATGAGCAGCATGAGGCGCAGGTGACCATGCTGCTGGAATGCCAATGCACAGACGTGTTCGCCCCGAACCTCACGGCGGCGCCTGCGCTGGCAACCGTGAACGCCACGGTGCCCAACGCCACCGTCCCGCCGGGTACGCTGCCCGCGGATAATCTCATCGGCGCCACCATCATCATCCCATAAGGAGCTTCATCGTGTCTCAATCTGTTGGCGTGCCTTTTCAGAATATCCCGGCCGGTTTCATTCCGCCGCTGTTTTATGTTGAGTTCAACAACCAGCTTGCCGGTGTGCAGGGCAACACGCAACAGCCCGCGCTGTTGATCGGCCAGATGCAGGCATCCGGCACGGCCACCGCTGGTGTGCCGGTCTACATCGCTTCCCAATCCGCCGCGATGAACCTGTTCGGCAAAAATTCGCAGCTCGCGCGCATGTGCGCCACCTATTTCAATTCCGATCCGGTGGGGCCGCTCTACGCGTTGCCTCTGGCCGATGCAGCAGGCAGCGCGGCAGCCACCGGCACCTTCACTATCACCGGCCCAGCCACGGCGGCGGGCACGTTCTACGCCGCCGTGGGGCGCTTTACCGTGCCGGTGGGCGTGAGCGTGGGTGATACCGCGACCGTGATCGCCGCCAACATCGCGGCGGCCATCAATGCGCTGGTGCTCATCCCTGTCACCGCCGCCGCCGTGGCGGGTGTGGTCACCTTCACGGCCGTTAACAAAGGGTTGCAGGGCAATAACATCAACCTCGCCATCAACCCGCTCGGCCCCGTGGCCGGGCAGGTGCTGCCGGCGGGCGTTGGCGTTACCATCGCCGCCATGGCGGGCGGCGCCACCGATGCGGATCTGGGCACCGTCGCCGCCAGCATTGGCGATCAGCAGTTTGATTTTATCGGCCACCCTTACGGCGAGACCGCCCAGATGGGCGAGATGACCACGGCGATGAATGACACCACCGGCCGCTGGGCCTGGAACCGCCAGGACTACGGCCATGTGTGGACAGCCACGCCCGGCACCATCAGCAGCCTGCTCACCTACGGCGGCACGCTGAACGACCAGCATGCTGACTGCCTCGGCATCATTGGCTATTTGGCGGACCCGGTGGATTTTGTGGCGGATTGGATGGGTGCGGCGGCGGTGAGCCTGCGCAACTTGCCCAGCCAGCCACTGCAAAGCCTCAAACTCTCCACCGTCACCGCGGCGCCCCGCGCCAACTGGCTCACCCTGGCGCAGGAAAACACGCTGTACGCCGCCGGCATCGCGCTGCCGCGCTCGGACAGCTACGGCAACGTGACCGTCGGCCAGGACGTGACCACCTACAAAACCAACGCATTCGGCCAGCCGGATGCCAGCTACCGCTACCCCACCACGCTATTCACGCTCATGGCGATCACCCGCCAGATCAAATCCGCGCTGGTCACCAAGTTTGGCCGCTCGCTGCTGGTGCCGGACGGCACGCGCGCCGGGCAGAATGTGCCGGTGGTCTCGCCCGTGGTCGCGCTGGCCGAGATCATCGCGCAGTACCACATTATGGAGGCCAACGGCCTGGTGGTGAACGCCGCGGCGATGGCGCAGGCCACCACGGTGGCGATCAACGCAACCAACCCGAACCGGCTTGATATCGTCTGGCGGCCTGAGTTGGCCAACGGCCTCTCGATGATGGCGATGATCAACCAGTTCATCCTCAACCCGGCGCAAGCTGTTTAATAAAGGGTCACACAAATGGCATCCAATGCACTCGGCGGCACCGCTTTTTTGAAAGTGGACGGCCAGCAGTTTCTCTTGCGCGGCAGTTTCAAGGTCTACCCGAACACGATCGAGCGCACCGGCGTGGCCGGCGCCGATGGCCCGCATGGCTACACCGAAAAATACAACGTGCCGAGCATCGAGGGCGACATCTCCGATTCCGGCGGCCTCTCGATCCAGGCGCTTACCGGCATCACCAACAGCACCGTGACGCTGGAGCTGGTGAACGGCAAAACCTACGTGCTGAGCAATGCATGGTATTCTGGTCAGGCGAACCTCGATGGCGTTACCGGCTCGCTGCCGGTGAAGTTCGAGGGCATGCGTTGTGCTGAAATTCTGGCGGCGGGAGCGTAAGCCATGAAGCTGAGCAAGCCGATTGAGGCGCACGGGCAGACGGTGACGGAATTGACCTTTCGCGAACCGAATGGCGGCGATCTGGCGCGCAACGGGTTTATCTACAAAGTCGAGAGCACCGGCAATAAGGTGATCGACACGCGCGCCATCGCCGGAATGATTTCGGATATGGCATCCATTCCGCCCTCAAGCGTGGCGCAGATGAGCGTGATTGATTTCTCCCGCGCCATGGGCGAGGTGGTGGGTTTTTTCACGGATGCGGAGACCCCGAGCACATCCTAGAAACCTATTTTGACCTCGCGAATTTCTGGCAGGATTTGCGCGAGGTGATGGCTCTGAGCCTCTCAGAGCTTGATTTATACGTGCGGCAAACAAACCGGATCGTGGCAGAAAGGCGGAGGTAGTGGCGAAAACTTACGAGACCATTATTTCCGTGCTGGATAAGTTCTCCGCCCCGATTGTGGGGTTGGAGGATAAGCTCGGCAAGCTGGGCAATATCGGAGCCAGCACCCAGCGCAAGCTCAATATGTCGCCCAGCGCCAAGCTGTGGCATGAGCTGACCTCGCATGTAGGCGAGGCGAAATCAAAATTCGCTGAGCTGGGCGGCAGTATTCAGGAGATGGGTGGCCGCCTCGCCGAGGTGCTGCCGATGTTGGGGGCGATTGGCGGCGCGGGCAGCGTGGCGGGGTTGCTGGAAATGGCGCACGCCACATCCGAAGCTGCCGAGGCGCTGGACAACATTTCGAAAATCAGCGGCATTGCAGTGCCGAAATTGCAAAGTTTGCAATACGCGGGCCAACAAGCCGGCGTGGGTGTGGACGATCTCAACAAGGGCTTTGAAATGCTCAGCGTGCGCATGGGGCGCGCCGCGATGGGATTGGATAAACAAACCGCATCGTTATTTTCAAAAATGGGAATATCGCTGAAAGATGCGTCCGGCCATGTAAAATCCGCCGCAGATGTGATGCCGCAGCTTGAAAAAGCCTTCGCGGATACAAAAGACCCTGCCACGCGCGCCGCGATGGCGATGCAGTTGTTTGAGCGCAGCGGTGTTAATTTGCTGCCCTTCCTCACCGAAGGACCCGCGAAAATGGCGGAGATGCAGGCGCAATTTGATAAATTTGGTTATTCGTTCAGTGATGGTGATCTGGAGGGGTTGGAGCAATTTAAAGCGGCATGGAACGAGGCTGAGCTGGCGATCCGTGGATTGACCAGCGAGATCAGCGCGAAACTTGCGCCTGTGATGGCGCCGCTGCTGACTGATTTCGCCAGCTTCGTCGCGAGCAACCGGGATTTGATCGCGCTCGATCTCAAGGATGTTATCTCCACGATTGGTGATGATATTCACGACATTGATTTTAAAAAGATCAATGCCGAAGCTAAAGTTTTTATCCACCATATTGAAAAATTGATTGATGATGTTGGGGGATTAAAAACGGTTCTGGAAATCGCTGGTGGTGTGATGGCTGCGTCGTTTCTGGCGCCGGTTTTGGAAATTGGCCTAACCCTCGGCGGCATGGGGGCCAAAATGGCGGCGCTCACACTCGGGCCGGTGGCGGAGTTGGGAATCGGCTTTGCCGAGCTGGTGCCGGAGATTTCCTCGTTCAAGGATGCCGTGGCGGCGCTTGATTTGGTGATGGATGCCAACCCGCTGGGCGTGATGGTGCTCACGGCGGTGGCGGCGGGGGCCGCGGTGTATGAGCTTTGGGACCATTGGAAAGAGTTTGACGCTGGCCTGCAGGTGATTTTTTCCAGCATTGGCAGCGAGTTCGATAAAGTGTTCGGACCGATCATCGCAACCATCGATAAGCTCGATGCCGGGCTGCAATGGGCCGAGGGTAGCGGCAATGGCGGGGGCGCCGCACCGGATTCGCCTGCCGCAACGGCCAATCGCGGTGGCCGCTTTGGCGGCCTCGCCGCCGGGTTTAACAAGGGCCTGGGCGATGATGCTGGTGGCGGGCGGCATACGCTGGAGATCAACATCAAAGGTCTGCCACCGGGCAGCAGCGTCACCACCACCACCGCCGGCAATGCCAGCAAGCCCGTGGTGCATACCGGCACCAACGGCACCATCGTGAATCACCGCAACCAATGAGCTGGATTTTATCGCTCCGCCCCGCCACGTTCGCGGGCGTCGGCTTTTATGTGAAGGTGCAGAAGGCCAAGGGCGGCCGCCGCCTCATCGAGCAGGAAATTCCGCTTGCCTCCGCCTATTTTGAAGACCAGGGGCCGCTGCCAAAATCCTTCGTTGTCACCGCGTATTTCATCGGCGACGGCTGGCTGGCGCAGCGCGAGGCGTTCGTGGCGTTGCTGGACCGTTCCGCCACCGCGCAGACGCTGGTGCTGCCAACCAAGGGGCCGTTGAACGTCCGCGTTTCAACCTACAGCTACCAGGACGATGAAGCCCTGGGCGCTTACGGCGAGATCGAGATCAATTTCGCGGTGGATGACGGCGCCGCCAGCGCGCCTTTCGCCAATGCGGATACAGCCAGCGCCCTGCTGGCCAACATCAACGGCGTGGCGGCGCAGATTGTGGCCAGCTACAGCGCGGTGATGGGGCCGCTCGCGCAGCAGGCCGCCATCGCTGGTTATGCCGCAGCCTTGCTCTCATCGGCTGCCGCCAGCGTGGCGGCGTTGCCCGCGGTGCTGCTCTCGGGCGTCTCCACCACCTTCGCCGCCGCGCCCAGCGATGCCGCCGGGACCGCCGGCACGGTGAGCCAGGCGCTGCTGAGCGTGAGTGACAACGCGGTGGCGCAGATCAACCCCGCGCTGGTGCAGACCACGCCGGTGAGCGGCATCACTCCGGCGCAGGCATACCCGGCGGACCCGAGCCTGGGGCTGGCGGCGCTCGCCACATGGGGCGCCACGCTGCCCGCGCCCGCGCTCTACCCCGCCACGCTGGCCACTGCCCAGGCGGCTGTGGTGGCGCTGGTGCGCCAGAGCGCCGGGGTGGCCCTGGCGGCGCTGTATGCGCAAACCAGCTTCAGCACCGCGCAGGCGGCGCAGGCGGCGCGCGCGCAGCTCGGCGCGGTGATGGACAGTGTGGGCGCTGCCATTGTCAATGCCGGGCAGGTGGATATGTACCGCGCCTGGCTGGCGCTGGGCGCGCTGGCCAACCGCGATATCATCACCCGCGCGCAGAACCTGCCGCGCCTCGCCACCTATTCCCGCCGGGTGAGCCTGCCGGACGTGGTGCTGGCGCAACTGCTGATGCAGGACGGCACCCAGGGTGACGCGCTGGCCGCGCTCAATGCGGCCATTCACCCGCTGTTCATGCCCACCGCCGGGGTTTGGTTGCAGGCATGAACACCGATCTCGAGCTGATAGCCGGTGGCGTGAGCTACACCGGATGGACACAGGTGAGCGTTTCGCGCGGCATGGATGCCTGCGCCTCGGCATTCTCGCTCACCTGCCCGGAACGCTTCGCCAGCGCCGCCAGCCCGGTGCCGCTGCGCCCGTTCACCCCGGTGGTATTGCGCCACGCCGGGCAAACGCTGCTCACCGGCTTTATTTTTGGCTACCGCGCCAGTTTTGGCGTGGGCAAGCATGAGGCGATCATCACCGGCCGCTCCGCCACCGCGCAGCTGGTGGACTGCACGCCGGACATTCCGGCCGGGCAGTATCAGGGCTACACGCTCGCCGCCATTGCCCGCGCCGTGTGCCAGATTTTCGGCCTCACGGCCAAGCTGCAAACAACCCTGGCCAACACCGCGCTGGCGGATTCCACGCTCGAGCGCGGCGAGACCGCCTTCCGCTTTATCGATAGGCTCGCGACCATTTGCGGCGTGCTGGCCTATGACGACGAAACAGGTGCGCTGGTGCTGGGCAACGCGGGCGCGGACCGCGCCGCCGGGGCGCTGGTTGAAGGCGTGCCGGGCGGCATCATCGAGGCGACGGTGACCGATGATTGCGCTGAGCGCTTTTCGATCTACATCGTCAAAGGGCAATCGGGTATCTGCGCGGCGGCGGGGGCCTCGGGGTTTCCATCGGGCGCTGGTGACGCGGCACCGGGCAGCGATGCCACGCCCTCGCTCATCACCCCCAGCAGCGGCGAGGTGCTCACCCAGCAGCGCGCCGTGGCGGTGGACCCTGGCGTGCCGATCTACCGCCCGAAAATCATCATGGCCGAGGGGCAGCTCACCCAGGCGCAGATGCAGCTGCGCGCCAACTGGCAACGCAGCTATCATTACGGCCATAGCCTGACCGCCGAGATCACTGTGCCCGGCTGGGTGCAGCCTGATGGCACGCTCTGGCGGATTAACCAGATGGTGCCGGTGCGCGCGCCGGGCATGGGCATGGATGAGGATTTGCTCATTCTCAAGCTGGAATGGACTTATTCGCTCGATGGCGGCCACCACACCAAGATTACCGTTGGCCCGGTGGATGGTGCGATCCCCAGCCCGGCGCTGCTGAAAACCCGCCGCAAAAAAGGCCGCAAGGGGCGCGTGGCGTATGATTGGAACGGGGTGGACGAATGAACCACGAACGGTTCGCCTCGCTCATCACGCGCGGAAAAGTGGTGCTGGCGCGTATGGCGGCGCGGGCGTTGTTGCAGGTGACAGGGCTGGACGGCGAGACCTTCGCCAACGTGGAGCTTTTGCTGCCGCCTGGCTACGTCGCCAACCCCACCGGGGGCGACGTGGTGCTGCTGCAGACCAACGGCCTGCGCAGCCATGTGGTGGCCCTGGGCGGCGACAGCACGGCGGACACGGTGGCGGACCTGCAACCCGGCGAGATCGGCCTCTCGCGCAATGGCAAAACGGTGCTGTTGCGCGTGGGTAGCGTGACGATCGTGGACCCCGCGGAGATTATTCTTATCGCCCCGCTCGTCAACTTCCAAGGCGATGTCAGCATCACTGGAAACCTACATGTGACAGGGAATATATCAGGTGGTTAGCGGGATCACGATGACCGGCACGATTGATGCCGGTGAAGGCTTTTATGTCAACGGCACGCCAGTTGGCGCGGCGGCGGTGGTTTGGGAGCAGGGCACATTCGCGCAAGGAGCCCCGACGCTGGTGGTGGAAGGCGGCGGCGTTTTAACAGGCGGCGCGGGTTTGCCGGTGACGTTGAGCATTGCCTCGGGCGCGGGCGCTGAATTTGAACAGGGCACTGTCACGGCTGCGGGCGTTATTACGCTCTCTAGCGATTTCACGCTCTCAACCTCCGGGCTGGCGATGTCGCCCAGCGGGCCGCTGGCAAATTCGCTGGCAACGGTTGGCACTCTCGCCAGCGCGGCGCAACCAAAAATCGCGGCGGCATCCGGTGAAATTCTGTTCGGGCCGTCAACGCTTGGCGGCGCACCTGAACCCGTGACGCTGGGGCCGAATCTGTCGCTCTCCGGCACCACGCTGGATTTGGTGGGGCTGACCAGCATCAACGGCGTCGAAGGGGCTTTCACACTCGGCGCGGGAATGACGTTGACGGGGGATACGCTTAGTGCGCCGGGCGGCATTGATTACGGCGGCACACTGTATTCCACGCTGGTCGCGGGCAGCGGTGTGACGATCACGCCAGGCGGTTCGGCGCTGACGGTTTCGGCGAGTGGTGGCGGTGGAGGTGCGGTGGCACTCGTTTCATCGCAGACTGTGAGCGCCGCGTCAGCCGTGAATTTCTCGGGGCTTGTGTCTGGGTATAGATATTTCGTCGAGTGGGATAATCTCTCCGCAACAAGTGTCGTACCTGTTATTGGGTTTTACGTGGCTGGGGCACTTGACACAGGAGCCCATTATTTTTGGAATGTGTTCCGCGCATATGGCAGCAGCGGGGCGGCGACAGGAGCAACTGCGTTCCCGATGTGGACATCTTCGACGTCATCGCCATCTGGTTCTGCGGGGCGATTTGATATTTTGGGTGATCCTGGTGTTGTGCAATATCATGGCATTGCGGGGGTGGATTCCTACTTTAACACGTTGTTAAATGGGCAGCACGGCCCTCCCGTCGCGATTACGGGTGTGAGTATTTATGTGTCAAGCGGCACTCTCAGCGGCAATTTCTACCTTTATAGCGTGCAACGATAATGACCGGCATCGCCCTCACCTGGAGCAACACGCTCCTATGCGCGGATATCTCTACGGCCTGGGGCGATATCGCCATCGATGCGGGGTTGCAGACCGCCGTCATCATCAGCCTGCTGAGCGACCGTGAGGCAGCGCCGGGCGATGTGCTGCCTGATGATAACGGCCCGCGCGGCTGGTGGGGTGATGCGTATCTCGGCTTCAAGCTCGGCTCGCGCCTCTGGCTGCTGCGCCGGACCGTGCTCACACAAAAAACGCTGAATTTGGCACAGGATTACGCGATGGAGGCGCTGCAATGGATGATTGATTTTGGAATAGCGGGCAGCGTGAGCGTGGTGGCCACGGCAACCGGGCTGCATACCATGAACCTCGCGGTGACGATCAACCAGACCGGGGGCTCGGCCGTGTTTAATGTGCTCTGGCAGGGCCAGGCGGTGGCGGCATGAGCACGCCCGTTCCCACCTTTCCCGTGCCCGCCTTCGCGGATTTGGTGCAGCAGATCGCGGCGGATTTTTCGGCGCTGCCGGGGGCGGATGTTACGCTGCCGGTGGGGGTGATTCCTGTGTTCACCCTGGTGCTCGCCAAGCTCGCGGCGGGGCAATATGCCTACCTCGCCAACTTCCCCAACCGCTGCCTGCTGCCCACACTGCTCGAGGCGCCGTATTTGGATGTTTATGCCGGCGGCGTGGGCCTGAAGCGTGAGCCCGCCTATGCGGCTTCCGGCACTGTCTCGTTCCAGGGCACCAGCGGCACGCCGCTGCCCTTGGGGGTGCAGATGCAGGATTCCACCGGCACCTATACGCTCACCACCACGGCGGCGGGTGTGTGGACTGGCAGCACGGTAAGCGCGCCGGTGGTGGTCTCGCCCGCCGGTTCTGGCGGTAACCTGCCCGCCAACGCGCCGGTGACGCTGCTCATCGGCGTGGCGGGCATCAATGCCAACGGCGTGGTGGTGGCGCCGGGCCTGAGCGGCGGCGTGGCGGCGGAAACGGACGCGCAATTGCAGGTGCGGCTGGGTGCGCGGCTCAGTAACCCGCCGCAGGGTGGTGCTAACGCTGATTTCGTGGCCTGGGCCAAATCAGTGACGGGCGTTACCCGCGTGTGGGTGTACCCAGCCCAAAACGGCCCTGGCACGGTGGTGGTGATGTTCGCGCTCGATGGCCGCGCGAACCCCATTCCGCTCGCGCCGGATATCGCCAATGTGCAGGCGGCGATCAACGCGGCGGCGCCGGTCATCGGCAGTTATGCCGCCGTGGCGCAGGCGGCGCTTGCCACGGCGGTGACGATCCACGGGCTAACGCCTGCGCCCGGCTACACGCTGGCCCAGGCCCAGGCGGCCGCCACGGCGGTGGTGGCGGCGCTTAACTACACCACCACGCCCGGCGGCTACGGCTGGGATGCGCAGCTGGAGGATTACGCCACCGGCGGCACCATCTACCTGGAGCAGATCGCCACCGCCATCGGCAACGCGCCGGGTGTGGGCACGTTTGACCTCACGGCCCCGGCGGCGGACGTTACGGCACCATACGGCCAGATGGTGCAGCTCGCGGCGCCCACCTTCACATGAGCCAGAGCGCCACTATTCCCTTCGCGGGCCAGAGTGATTTTCTGGCTGCCGCCCAGGCCCTGTTGCCGCCCGGCGATGCCTGGCCGCGCGAGGCGGATGCAATGCTCACCGGCCTGGTGCACGCTTCCACCGCTGGCCTGGCGCGGCTGCATGCACGCTGCGCGGATTTGAGCGAGCGCGAGGCCATGCCGTTTCTTTCGGAAGAGCTGCTGGCGGCCTGGGAGGCGGAATACGGCCTGCCGGACCCATGCACGCCGCTTAACCCCACCGTGCCGCAGCGCCAGGCGGCCGTGTTGGCGCGCATGGCGAGCAACGGCGGCAGCACGGCGGAGTATTTTATCAACGTCGCCGCCGCGCTCGGCTACACTATCACCATCACCACCTTTGCCCCCGCGCAATGCGGCGTGCTCACCTGCGGCGCACCGCTTTACGGCGCGGCGTGGCTGTTCGTCTGGCAGGTTAATGCGCCGGGGCTGGCGGTGTTTCCGTTCCTGGTTGGGCAATCGCAATGCGGTGACCCTCTGGTGGCCTATTCGGGCACGCAACTGAGCTGCGTGCTGAACCGGATTAAACCCGCGTACTCCATCCTCATCATAAATTATTAAGGAGTTTTCTATGGTTTTTAGACCAGACAGCGCGTCGGCCTCGGCCACGCCGCCGCCGATGCCGGCTGTCGGCACCGAAGGGTATTATACTGATGGTTCGCCGCCCAGCATACCGCCTACCACGGTTGATGCGTGGTTTTTGCATACGCTGGTGGAGGAAATCCGCAATGTGGTGGTCGGCGCGGGCATCACGCCGAACAAAGCGCTGGTTAACCAGCAGCTCCAGGCGATCAAGCGCATCTGCGCCGCTAACCGCATGGCGATTTCCTCTAACGCCACGCTGGTGGCTGATAACGCCGGGCTGGTGATGGTCAACGCCGCCGCTGGGCCTATCACCCTCACGCTGCCTGCCGTGGCCTCGGCCAGCGCATTACCGCTGGAATTCATTTTTGTGCGGACTGATACCAGCACCAACACCGTAACGGTGCAGGATGCCGGCAGCGACACCGATGCCCCCGGCGGTGCGACCTCGGCAACGGTTTCGCCCGGCTCGCCGCTGTGGATCTCGGGCGACGGCGTGAGTGTTTGGGATATCGTGCTTGCCAGTGCCGCTGGTGCGGGCGGTGTGGAAGTAAAAACCGCCAATTATGCCTTGGTGGCGTCTGATGCGGGTAAAGTGCTGCTGGGTGATGGCACGCTTACGTTCACGCTGCCTAACAGCGGCATAGCGGCTGGCTATGCCGTCTCTCTGGTCAACGAGACCGGCGTCGTCTCGATCAATCCGAACGGCAATTCCATTATCGACGCGAACAGCACGAGCACAGGTATTCTGACGCTACCATCGCCAGGTGATTTTGTAACGCTGATACTCGATAACAGCCTGACCTATTGGCGGGTGCTCGCGGGCTCGGCCCCGGTATTGGGCGCGGCGCAACTGGGGCAATTCACGCATAGCGGCTCTGCGTCGATCACGCTTCCGTCACCTACTGCGGCGGCGGGAACAGTTGGCTCATCGGGTTATCGTAAGCTGCCTGACGGGCGAATCGAGCAATGGGCTTATATACAGCTGGCCGATCCTGGGGCTGGGTCAAACGCTGGAACCACCTGGACATTTCCGATTGCGTTTCCGACTGCCTGCACCGAAGTCACGGGGCAAAATTGCTCCGGCGCTAACAGCCAGACAACGGGGGCGCAGCAAGCGGCAATCCCAGAGCTTGCCTCGCCCCTGCCCACGACAACAGCCGCAACCATCGCGATGCATAATACCGGCACCACCGGCACGCTCGTAACTTGCTTGGTCACGGCGAAAGGATATTAAAATGCAATATGCACAATACAACCCGGCCCTTTCGCCCGCGCCAGTCATCGGCTGGTACGATACGGCGGAATTCGACTATCCAAATTTACCACCGCAAACCGATCTTCTGGTGCTCACTCCGGCTCAGTGGGAGGCGCGTACATCCGGTCAATGGGTTGTTTCGGCCGGCGCGCTGGTGCCGTATGCGGCGCCGGTTGTTGTGCCGACCCTCGCCGCCGTGCAGGCCGCGCAGATCGCCGCCGTCAATACCGCGTGCCAGGCCGCGCTGGCGGCGATTGTGGCGGCGTACCCGGACCTTGAGGTGGCCACGTGGCCACAGCAGTATGCCGAGGCGCAGGCCGTCACTGCGTCGGCCAGCGCGCCCACGCCGATCCTTTCTGCCATCGCGGCGGCGTCGGGTGCTACCGTCGCCAGCCTCGCGGCCGGGGTGCTCGCCAAGGCCAGCGCCTATCTGGCGGCTTCTGGGGCGGCTATCGGCAAGCGCCAGGCGCTCACCGCCGCGATAAACGCAGCCACCACCAATGCCGCCGTGCTGGCGGTGGTGTGGTGATCTCCACCGTTGCGCTCTGCGCGGCGGCGGCCGAGGCTTACAGCGCTCCGGCCACCTTTGTGGTGGCCGGGGATGTGCATGTGCATCTCGAAATGACCGGCGGCATCACTCTGGTGACGTTCCGCGGCACGGAATGGGATTGCATCGAGGATTGGCTACGGGATTTTGATATTGAGACCGTCAACAATCCGCATATCGGCCCCTGCTATCGCGGGTTTTTAACCGGCGCGCTGGCGGCGGTGACGCGCCTTGCAGGTGTGTTGCGCGCGGATGCGCCGTTCGTGCTCACCGGCCATTCGCTCGGCGGGGCGCTCGCTGTCGCGGCGGCCGGGTTGCTGGTGCATCACGGCCTTATCGCCGCCCGCTGTGAGACGTTCGGCGCGCCCCGCGTGTGCGTTGATAACACGCTGGGCAAAGTCCTCGCCGGTGTGCCGGGCAACCGCTGGCGCAATGGCGATGATCCGGTGCCCCTTCTGCCGCCTGGCGGCAAGCAGGACCGCCCCCTGCGCCAGATCGGCCGCCCGGCGCTGGACCCGATCAGCGATCATCTCATCGCCGCGTATGCCGAATCGCTCGCGGCGCCCGTGCCTGTTCCGATCTCATAACTGGAGGTTATAATGCCAAACACCACCACCGTCTCCGCCGCCACGGCGAGCGGCACTGTTTCGCTCGCCGCGATTGTTATTTTGCAGTGGGTGCTCTCGCTCAAAAACATCTCGCTCCCCGCTGATGTCGCGACCGCTCTGGCCACCGTGCTGGCGGCGGGCGTGCATTTTCTGGTCGCGCGCAAGGTGCTGCCCGCACCGGCGGCGGCCGCACCTGAAGTTGCCAAACCCGTACCGGCGGTTCCGGTTTCTCAAAGCTGAAGGATTTTTCGATGAAGTTTCGTAGTATATCGATGGCGGCTTGTGCCGCCATTTTAATGTCTGGTTTGGTGGCCTGTAGCGGCCTGGGCGGCTCCAACGCCCTGGCGACGGTGCAGGCGGAGGCGCAGGCGATCAACACCGCCGTGCAGCAGCTCGCCCCGGCGCTTATCAAGGTCATCCCCGCCGCCTACCAGGCCAACGCCGCCACGGCGGTGAAGGCTTTGGACACAGCGGTTACCTCGCTGGCCTCCGGCAAGCTTTCGGCCACCAGCGCCAAGGCGGACGCGCAGGCGGTGCTTATCGCGGCGCAGCAGGTAACGGCCGTGCTGCCGCTGCCAGCGGCGACCTCCATGGCGATCCAGGCCGGGCTTGGGCTTGTGGACGCATTCGTGGCGGCATTGCCTCTGCCCGCGACGGCTCCGGCCACGGTTGGCGCCTCGGTTGGCGTGGTGCCCGGCCCTATCCCGATCCCGCTGAGCTGATGCTCAAAATCCTGTTGATCATTGTGGCCGCGTTGCTGGTTTTGGGCGCCGCGGCCCTTTGGTTTTTGGTGCACATCATGGCGCAGGTTTGATGCTCATTCCCTCGCAACTTGCCGCCATGAAGCTGGGGGTGCGCCGTGACTGGCGCCCCCAGCCTTTCGCGCCCGCCATGGGCAGCGCCCCGGCCTATGCGCCCGCATATAGCCGCATCGTTTCCACGCCGCGTGTCGCGGGGCGGAATGACCAGCTTGCTGATTGTTTCCCCACCGCCTGCGCCAACGCGGTGCAGACGCTGATTTATCGCGCCGGCATCACTATTGCGCTTTCTGATGCAGTGGCCGTGAACGCCTATGCCGGGATGACGGGCTATACCCCGCTGCACCCCGCGAGTGACCACGGCACCAACCCGGACACCGGCTTCGCCTGGTGGCAAGAAAACGCGCTGGCCGGGTATCGGTTGCGCGAACTTACCCAGATCGCCCCCACGGCCGAGGGCGAGATCCGCGCCGCCATTGGCGCGCGGGGTGGTGTGCTGCTCTGTGTTGAGCTTTCCACCGCCAACCAAAACCAGCGCGTATGGCTGCCCGATGGCGCGGCTGGTAGCTGGGGCGGCCATGCGGTGTGGGCGGACGGCTATGACGGCGCGATTACGAACGTGACCAGCTGGGGCCAGGATTTTTACATTGACCGAAGCTATTTCGAGGCCGGGTTCGTGGTGGGCGTTTATGCGCTCGATCTCGTGCGCGCCTAAACGAAAGAGGGGCAGATGCAGGATTTGAGCAACGGGGACCAATCGCTGATTCAGTGGTTCATTGGCGTGATGGGCACGATGATGACCGGAATCGGCGCCTTGTTTTTGCATGTCTATTCCAAAATCGAATCGGCCAGGTCCACCGCTGCCTCCGGTGACCGGGATTTGTGGACCGCGCTGAATGGCGAGCGCGATAACAGCCGGGATTTTCGCGAGGATATGATCCGCACCGTCGCCAGCCTGCCTACCAAGGCCGATCACCTTAATATGGAGACGCGCATTATGACGGCGATTAAGGAAATGCGGAAATGAGCGGCACGCTAGGGCGCACTGTTTATGCCGGCACGCCGGTTGGTCTCGCCCCGCGCGGCCGTGCGGCAAGCGTGCTCCCGCTGGCGTGGCCCAACGCCAACGTGGGCGAGGCACTGGATTATACAGTGGATTTCAGCCGCGAGCTGGCGGGCGGCACGGATATTGTGCTGGCTACTGCAACGGTGGCGATCTCGCCCAGCGGCTCGCTGGTGGCAAGCGCGCCGGTTATTTCGGGCCTCGCCGCCAGTTTCGCGCTCTCGGGTGGCCTGGCAGCCACCGGCTACGTGGTCACGGTCTCGGCCACGCTGGCCTCGGGCAAAGCCCCGTCCGCGCAGGTGCTATTCTACGTCAACCCCGCATTGGTGCCCTGATATGTTCCAAAAATATGACCTTGATTACACGGTGCGCCAGCTCATCGGTGATGAAGGTGAGCGCTTTTTTGTGTATGACGACGCCACTGGCTTGCCGATTCGTGCAGGCAGCCATGTCATAGGCAACCCCACGGTGGGCATCGGCCGCAACCTGGCGGTCAACGGGTTGAGCACTGCGGAATCTGCTTATCTGTGCCAGGACGATGTGGCGGCCTGCGCGGCACGGCTGGATTTACAGATCCCCTGGTGGCGCAACCTGAGCCCGGTGCGCCAGGCGCAGATGATCAACCTCGATTTCAACATGGGTTGGGGTCGCTTGGTCGGGTTCCACAATTTCCTCGGCGCGATGCAGCGCGGAGATTGGACCTCGGCCGCTGCCGAGTTGAAAAATTCGGTGTGGTGGGGACAGGTGGGCAAACGCGGCCCGGAGATTGCCGAGCGAATCCTCGCGGGGTAGGGTAGGATTTGCAAATGGGCAAAATCTGGGCAGATAAAAACAATGTTTGAATGATTTCAATAGATTATACCCCGATTTATCAACCTTGACATGGTGGGGGTCACAGGTTCAATCCCTGTCGCGCCCACCACTATCCAGAAGATAAATCAACGAGTTATGCCAGCCTGGGCGTCGCTCGTCTTGCTCATGCCCTCCATCTCATGTCAGCGCGGCTCTAAAACCGCACAGGTATCTCAAACAGAATTTTAGCGACCGGCGCATTCGGCCCGGCGCCGATCCCAACGCCGATGTTAAAGTTGGTCCGCGCGTTAATCGCGTAACCCAGGCCAAAATTGAAGGTGCCAAAATCATAGGCGGAACCGGGAATCGAGCGGTTGTTCACCGAGGAGCCAAACACATGCTCCTGCTGGTAGCTTAAGGTCATCGACGCCTTGTCATTCAGCGCAAACCCCATGCCAAATGTAGCCGCGACCGCGCTGCCCGGCTCCAGATTTTCCCGTGCCGTTCCGCCGGAACTGCTCAGAAGATTGAATGTCCGGCTGAAATTATAAATGTATTCGAGATTGCCAAATAACACGCCGGGTGCCGTCGGGTAGAATATCGTCATACTGGGTTGAAGTGAATAAAACCCTGTTCCTGTCGGGAGCTTTTTCTGGATGCCCCCAAGAAAAGTGCCGCCGTTATCATATACAGTGTAAATGGGAACCGAATAGGGGCTAACGCCGGTGGCGGTTTTAAAGGTCAGGTTTCCAACGAAAACAGGCCATCCATTGTCTCCGCTATTGAATTGGTATGACCCGCCAAATTGGATATCGCCAATATTGATATTGTTAGCACTAGCGTTGATCGGTTGGGCATTCGGTCCGGCTGCCTGGGCGGTGAAAGTGCCATAACCTACGACCATCGGAATTTTTGCATTTATCTCCAGCCGGTCTGTAAGACCATAACGGGCCGTGACAGATGCGGTCAGAAAGTTTTGATCGACACGCGCAATGAAAATATTGCCGAAGGTTATGCCGGGAATAATGGTAAATCCATTCAACGCCAGCTGGTTTTGTGCCCAGTAGTCATATTCAATTGAAGGGTCGATAACAAACTGGCCCTTGGGGGTTAAAACCCCTCCTGTGTTGGCAAGCACGGTTGATGACTGAAGTATAATTTTTGTTTGTTCCTGCTGATTTGTTTGTTGTTGCTGCTGCTGTTCCTCGCCCACGGTGCCGTTGGCAGGCCCTGTTTGCGTAGCTGGGGCGGCAGCAGTGGCGGCGCTGTTGGCCGTCGTATCGGCCGCCACCGGCGCGGGGCTGGCCGCGCTTGTTCCTGTCCCGCGTAATTTGGCCATTTGGCTATCGAGCAGGCGCTGCTGCTGATCCAATTCAAGTGATTGCTGCTCGAGTTGCAACTCTTCCTGCTGCAACTTGGCTTCTTGCGCGGCAATGGCCGCTTGCAGCGCGGACAAACTATCCGCTTGGCTTGGCGCGGCCTCGGCGGTGCCGCTGCCCGAAACCGTAAAAACAAGAGACGCCGGCAGGCAAACCGCGGCGAGCGGGGTGAGCGCGCCTCCCGCCATATAGGCCAGAATAGAATTAAGACGGCGGACAAACCTCAACCTCTTGATGAACCCCGTTTCAAAGGGATGAATTTTTATTTTATTAGAAGAGTAATAGGCTTTAACGGCCATTGCAGCCTCCTCTCTATTTTATAATCCAAGATTAGCCTGTTGAATACGGTTTGTAAACTATAGTTTCTTTAATGCATGCGTTCATTTCTATGCGGGGTCCAAACAACATCCGCCATAGCCGCCGGGCGTTTCATGAACGGTGTAACTGATACAGTATCCTGCAACAGTGTTTACAAAGCATGATACATGAAAAAACCGCGCAGATCGCTTCAGGCATCTGCTGTAATAGACTGAATCACTTGAAAAAATAGCACACGCCTCACACCGCTGATGTCTTGGCATGGCATTTGCTCTCTGTTGGGTATGGCGAAGTTGCGCAGTCAACCGTCATAAGAGTTCAGATACTTATTCTTTCACAAATTAAAAACGGAGGACTATCATGCGTAACATTCTTCTCTCGGGGTCGGCTGTATTTCTTCTGTCTGCCGGCATGGCGCTTGCGCACTCCGGGGGCTCTTACACCTCAGTGGACGTGCCGATCGTCAAAAATGCTCTGGTCGGCGGCAATGGCCAGGCTGCAACCTC
>NZ_JAQTZC010000002.1 GCF_028687955.1 Acidocella sp. | reverse complement strand
CGCACCAGATGTTGCGGCTGTTGCAGGGCGATGTGGGCGCGGGCAAGACGCTGGTGGCCTTGCTGGCGATGCTGCGCGCGGTGGAGGCAGGCGCGCAGGCGGCGCTGATGGCCCCGACCGAGATTCTCGCTAAGCAACATTATGCGACGTTTCAGAAACTCTGCCCGGTGCCGGTGGCGTTGTTGACGGGCAATGTGAAGGGGGTTGAGCGGCGGCGGATTCTGGCGGCGCTGGCGGATGGGCGTTTGCCGATTGTGATTGGCACGCACGCGATATTCCAGAAAGAGGTGGCATTTAATGACCTCGCGCTGGCGGTGATTGATGAGCAGCATCGCTTTGGTGTGGACCAGCGGCTGGCGCTGAGCGCCAAGGGAGATGCCGCCGATTTGCTGGTGATGACCGCAACGCCGATACCGCGCACGCTGCTGCTGACCCATTGGGCGGAGATGGAGGTGAGCCGGATTACCGGAAAGCCGGCGGGGCGGCAGAAAATCACCACGACGCTGCACAAGGTCTCGGAACTGGAGAAGGTGCTGGCGGCGATTGAGCGGGCGATCGCGGCGGGGGGGCTGGTGTATTGGGTGTGCCCGCTGGTGACGGAATCCGAGGTGTTGGACATTACCGCGACCGAGGTGCGCTACGCGCAGTTGCGCGAACGCTTCGGTGCGCTGGTGGCGCTGGCGCATGGGCAGCAGGAGGCGGCGGTGCGCGATGCGGCGCTGGACGATTTTGGCGCCGGGCGCTGCAAGATTTTGGTGGCGACGACGGTGATCGAGGTTGGGATGGATGTGCGCGCGGCGAATATCATGGTGATAGAGCATGCCGAGCGGTTTGGCCTGGCGCAGTTGCACCAGCTGCGCGGACGGGTGGGACGCGGCGATGCGAAAAGTTTTTGCCTGCTGCTGCATGATGACAAGATCAGCGGGGGCGCGCGCAAGCGTCTGGCGTTGCTGCGCGATACCGAGGATGGGTTCGTGATTGCCGATGAGGATTTCAGGCTGCGCGGCTCGGGGGATTTTCTCGGCACCAAGCAGTCCGGCCTGCCCGGATACCGGCTGGCGGATGCGGAGAAACATGCGGATTTGTTGCCGATGGCACGCCAGGACGCGGTGCTGCTGTTGCAGCGCGACCCGAGGCTGGAGAGCGAACGCGGGCAGGCGGTGCGGGTGTTGCTGAATTTGTTCGATCAGCGCGAGGCGATTTTGACCGTGCGGGCAGGATGAGGCGCTACCCGGAACATCCGCGCGTGGGCATTGGAATTGTGTTGCTGCGCGGCGATGAGGTTTTGCTGGTCCGCCGCGGGCGGCCGCCGGCGGCGGGGGCGTGGTCGCTGCCCGGCGGCAGGCAGGAGCTGGGCGAGAGCGCGCAGGATTGCGCCCGGCGGGAGCTGCGCGAGGAGACCGGGCTGGAATGCGGGGCGCTGGTGCTGCTCGGGCATGTGGATTCCATCCATTACGATGCCGGGGGGCGCATCGAATATCATTACACCATCCTCGACTTTGGCGCGCGCTATGTGGGCGGCGAGGCGGCGGCGGGCGATGATGTGAGCGAGCTTGCCTGGGTGAGGCAGGATGATTTTGATGCGTATGGGTTGTGGAACGAGGTGCTGCGGATGATCAACCTAGCATTTTCGCAATTGCCGCCTTGAATTTTGGTGAGTCGGGGCGGGTGAGGCTGGAGAACCAGTCCTCCAGCCCGCCGTTTTTGTTGATGAGGTATTTGTAGAAATTCCAGCGGGGTTTGGCGAGAAAGCCCCCCTGCCCCGCCGCCCATTGGAAAAACGGGTGGGCATCAGAACCTTTGACATGGACCTTGGCCATCATGGGGAAGTCAACACCGTAATTGAGTTCGCAGAAGCTGGCGATTTCCGTGGCGGAACCGGGCTCCTGGGCACCAAAATCATTACTGGGGACGCCAATGACCACCAGGCCGCTGGTTTTATGGGCCTGCCAGAGGGCTTCCAGCGCCTTGTACTGCGGGGTGAAGCCGCATTGGGAGGCGGTATTGACGATGAGCAGCGGCCGGCCGGCGAGCGCACGCAGGGGATAAGGCTGCCCCTGGAGGGTCTCGAAGGAGAAATTATAGGCACTGGTCATCGCGGGCTCCTGAATTGAGGGGCGGCGGGGGCAGTGAAGCATTGATCGGCGGGGGGAGCAACGCGGCCCTGGCCATTTGCGGCTGGGGAATTTACAACTTGGCCATGACCGATCAACCGCGCGTACTCGAGCTTATCAATGTCATGGCCGCGCTGCGGCACCCTGTTACGGGCTGCCCCTGGGACAAGGAGCAGGATTTTTCGACGATCGCGCCTTATACGATCGAGGAAGCCTATGAGGTGCGGGCGGCGATCGAGTCCGGGGAGCCGGAAGCGTTGCGCGATGAGCTGGGGGATTTGCTGTTTCAGGTGGTCTACCATGCGCAGATGGCCAGCGAGCGCGGGTGGTTTGGCTTTGACGAGGTGGCGGCGGGAATTACGGAGAAGATGATCCGGCGGCATCCGCATGTGTTTGGCGGCGAGGCGGCGCGCGATGCCGGGGCGCAGAGCGCCGCCTGGGAGGCGCAAAAAGCGCAGGAGCGGCTGGAGAAGGCCGAAAGCGGGACATTGAGCGGGGTGGCGAGCGCCCTGCCCGCTTTGGCGCGGGCGCATAAGTTTTGCGCGCGGGCGGCGCGGGTGGGGTTTGATTGGCCGCATGCGGAGGCGGTGCTGGACAAGCTGGAGGAAGAGGTGCGCGAGTTGCGCGCCGAACTGCCCGGCGCGGCCCCGGCACGGCTGGCCGATGAACTCGGGGATATGTTGTTCGTGATGGCCAATCTGGCGCGCAAGCTGGGGCTGAACGCGGAAGAGTGCCTGGCGGGGGCGAATGCGAAATTCGCCCGCCGGTTTGGCTTTGTGGAAGATGCGCTGGCGCGCGCGGGCAAGACGCCGCAAATGTCTGATCTGGCGGAGATGGACGCGCTCTGGAACAAGGCAAAGGAAGCCGGACTATGAAGACGTTGATGGACGGATATGCGCGGTTCCGCAAAGGGTACTGGCGCCGGCACAAGGCTTTGTTCTCGATGCTGGCGCGCGACGGGCAGTCGCCGCCGGCGATGGTGATCGCCTGCGCGGATTCCCGCGTGGCGCCGGAGGTGATTTTTGATTGCGCGCCGGGGGAGATTTTCGTGGTGCGCAACGTGAGCGCGCTGGTGCCGCCCTATGCGCCCGATACCGGCAACCACGGCACCTCCGCCGCGCTGGAATTCGCGGTGACGGCGCTGAAGGTGTGCACCATCGTGGTGCTGGGCCACAGCCAGTGCGGGGGGATTCGCGCGCTGATGAAGGGGCCCGGCGCCGGCCAGGGGGATTTTATCGCCTCCTGGATGACCATTGCGCATAAAGCGCGCCAGCGGGTTTGCGATTCGCCGCAGGCCGGGGATGCGGATTTCGACTCGCTGTGCCACGCCTGCGAGCATGAGGCGATTCGTGATTCGCTTGAGAATCTGATGACATTTCCCTGGATTGCGGCGCGGGTGGCCGATGGCAGCCTGACTCTGGCGGGGATGCATTTTAACGTACAAACCGGCGGTTTGGTGCCGGTGGGCTGACACCGCCGGGCATGGGCGGGCTGGTATAACAGGCCGGCGGGCGCGCGGCGCCGGGGTTTCAGCCCTGGCGCTTGAGAAACGCGGCAAAAGCCTTCAACGTAGCGGGGGAGATGTGGTGTTCCAGGCCCTCGGCGTCCTGCTCGGCGGCTTCGGGTGGCACGCCGATGGCGGTGAGCACGGCCACCACCAGGCGGTGGCGGGCGCGTGATTTGCCCGCCAGTGTTTCACCCGCGGGGGTGAGGAACACGCCACGATAAGGCAGCGAGGTGGCCAGGCCCTCGCGCTTGAGGCGGCCGATGGCCTTGATGACCGTGGCGTGGCTGACGCCTAAGCGCCGGGCGATGTCAGTCGCGCGGGCCTCGCCGGTGGCGGTGAGCAAATCATCAATCAGCTCCACATAATCCTCCAGCAGCGCATAACTCTGCGCGGCGCGAGCCTTGCTGAAACGCCGCGCCTGGGTGGGCTCTGCGGGCATGGGCGGCGGGGGGCAAGGTTTCAGCAAAACGGGCGATCTCCAGGTGGCGCATTGAAAGGATGACACATTGAAGGCGCGCTTGCAAAAGTGTAGCCAAGGCTACATAATAGAGCTTGATGAACATCAAGACCGAAGCAACCGATCTTTCGCTCTCGGATGTGCATGGTAGCGTGCGCGCGCCGGCCGGCGCGGGGAAATGGCGGCAGTTTTTGGCGGCGTTCGGGCCGGGGTATATCATCGCGGTGGGGTATATGGACCCGGGCAACTGGGCGACGGACCTCGCCGCTGGGTCTAGCTACGGCTATGCGCTGCTGGCCGTGGTGCTGCTGGCCAGCGTGATGGCGATGGTGTTGCAGGCGCTGGCGGCATGGCTGGGGCTGGCGACGGGGCGCGACCTGGCGCAGTTGACGCGCGCGGCGATGCCGCCGTTCTGGGGCGCGGTGATGTGGGTGGCGGCGCAGAGCGCGATTATCGCCTGCGATGTGGCGGAGGTGATCGGCGGCGCCATCGCGCTCAACCTGTTGTTCCATATTCCGCTGCTGCTGGGCGCGGTTTTAACCATCGGCGATGCGTTTGTGGTGCTGATGCTGCTGCGCTCGGGGATGCGGCTGCTGGAGGCGGCGGTGATCGGGCTGTGCAGCGTGATCGCGATGGCGCTGTTCATTGAAATTCTGATGGCGCATGCGGCGCTGGGGCCAATCCTGGCGGGGCTGACGCCGCATATGACGCTGCTGAGCAATCCAGGGATGCTCTATATCGGCGTTGGGATCATCGGCGCCACGGTGATGCCGCATAATTTGTATCTGCACTCGGCTCTGGTGCAGACGCGCCATGTGCATGAGGGCGAGAAAGCCCGGCGCAGCGCCATTTTCTGGGCGCTGGTGGATAGCTGCGCGGCACTGGTGTTCGCGTTTTTCGTGAACGCGGCGATTCTGGTGATGGCGGGCAGCGTGTTCCACGCGCATGGGGAGACGAATGTGCAGGATCTGGGGCGAGCATTCGCGCTGCTCTCGCCGATTCTGGGCAACCGCGCGGCGGCGATTATTTTCGCCGTGGCGTTGCTGGGCTCGGGGATTAACGCCACGGTGACCGGCACGCTGGCCGGGCAGGTGGTGATGGAAGGGTTTTTGCGCATGCGCATGCCCGTGGCGGCGCGCCGGCTGCTCACGCGCGGGCTGGCGGTGCTGCCTGTTGTGGGCGTGCTGGTGTTGGCCGGGCCGGCGGCGGTGAACAAGCTGCTGGTGCTGAGCCAGGTTGTTCTCTCATTGCAGTTGCCGTTTGCAATGCTGCCGCTGATGTTTTTCGTGGTACGGCTGAAGGCGCTCCGCCCGCCGGTTTGGCTGCGCGGGGCGGGCTGGCTGGTAACCGGGTTGATCCTGGTGTTCAACTTCGCGTTACTCTGGAGCACGATTTAACGGCGCTGCCGCCCCTTGCGCTGGTTGTCGCGACGCACAATTTGGATATAGTTGAAACAGCCGGTGCCGCGCGCCACGCAGGTACCGGTAAACTTTGCGCTTTTAGGATAACCCGACTCAGTCATCGTCCGCAGGACGACAAAAAAAGGATAACCGCCGTGGCCAACGATAAGTCTCAGAACGTTCAGGACGTGTTCCTGAATCACGTCCGCAAGAGCAAGACACCTGTGACGGTGTTTCTTGTGAATGGCGTGAAATTACAGGGTGTTATCACCTGGTTTGATAATTTCTCCGTGCTGCTGCGCCGCGATGGGCATACCCAGCTCGTGTATAAGCACGCGATCAGCACCGTGATGCCGGGGGCGCCGATCATGCTGTTCGATGCCTCCAAGGCCGAAGGCGCTGCGGCGGCGCCCGTGGACACCACCGGGACCCTGAAGCTGAACCGCGCGCCCGAGCCGCAGTACGACCCGGACATGGACAACTGACCTCGCGCGAGGACAGCGGGGCGGCTGGGCGGCAGATGAAAGAGACGGCGCCGCCGCCCAAGAGGGCGGCCATACTTCTGCCTTGGGATAAATCAGCTGCACGGCTGAGCGTTGCTTCGCGCTCGGCGGAGGCGCGGCTGGCCGAGGCGGTGGGTCTGGCGGCGAGCATCGGCCTCGTGGTGGTGCATGAACATGTGTTCATCACCCGTAGTGTTACGCCTGCAACCTTGTTCGGCAAGGGGCAGGTGGAAATGGCCAGTGCCGCTCTGGCCGATGCGCTGGTGGATGTGGCCGTGGTGGACGCCAGCCTGACGCCGGTGCAGCAGCGCAACCTGGAGACGGCCTGGGGGGTGAAGGTGATCGACCGGACGGGGTTGATCCTGGATATTTTCGGCGCCCGCGCGCGCACCCGTGAGGGGGCGTTGCAGGTGGAATTGGCGCATCTGGAGTATCAACGCTCGCGGCTCGTGCGTTCATGGACGCATCTGGAGCGCCAGCGCGGCGGCTTCGGGTTTTTAGGCGGGCCGGGGGAGACGCAGATCGAAGCGGACCGGCGCTTGATTGGCGATCGGATTACACGGCTGCGGCTGGAGCTTGAGGACGTGCGGCGCACGCGCGGGCTGCACCGGGGCGCGCGAAAGAAGGTGCCCTACCCCGTGGTGGCGCTTGTGGGCTACACCAATGCCGGAAAATCAACGCTGTTCAATGCGCTGACCGGGGCTGAGGTGATGGCGCAGGACCAGTTGTTCGCAACGCTTGACCCGACGATGCGCGCCATTGTGCTGCCATCGGGCCGGCAGATCATACTTTCTGATACGGTGGGCTTCATCTCCGATCTGCCGACCGAGCTGGTGGCGGCGTTTCGCGCCACGCTGGAGGAGGTGGCGGAAGCCGATGTGCTGCTGCATGTGCGCGACGTGGCGCACCCGGATACGCAGGCGCAGGCGGCCGATGTGCGCGCGGTGCTGAACCGCATGGCCAAGGACGGCACGCTGGATGAGAATTGGCAGGACCGCACGCTGGAGGTGCTGAACAAGGCCGACCTGCTGGGCGGCGTGGGCAGTGTGATCCAGGGCGAGGGCATGGCGGTCTCGGCGCTCACCGGCGAAGGGCTGGAGCGGCTGCGCGCCGGGGTCGACGCGCGGCTGGCGGCGCGGATGGAGGTGCTGGAGATGGAACTGCTGGTGAGCGATGGCGCCAGGATCGCCTGGCTGTACCGCAATGGCGAGGTGCTGGCGCGCGTGGATGGCGAGGAGCTGGTGAAGCTGCGGGTGCGCATGACGGCGGCCGATAAAGCCAGGTTCGAGCGGCTGTGATCGAGGATGTGATCAGCTTGCTGCGCGAAGTGTCGCGCACTGAGATCATGCCGCGCTTCAAGCATCTGGCGGCGGGCGATGTGCGGAGCAAATCCGGCCCGCTGGACCCTGTGACGGTGGCCGATGAGGCGGCCGAACGGGCGCTGGATGCCGGGCTGCGGGCACTCTTTCCAGGCGATGACGTGCTGGGCGAAGAGGCAGTTTCGGCCGATGAGTCGCTGCTGGGACGCCTGGCGCGGCCGGGGCGGGTCTGGATTATCGACCCGATTGACGGCACCGCGAATTTTGCCGCCGAGCTGCCGCTGTTTGGCGTGATGGCGGCGCTGGTGGAGGAAGACCGGATTCTGGCCGGGTTCATCCATGATCCGGTGAGCGATGATACCGCGGTCGCGACGCTGGGCGGCGGTGCCTGGATGGTGGCGGCCGATGGCACGCGGCGGCGGCTGCGGGTGGCGGCGCCGGTTCCCGTGGCGCGGATGACAGGCTCGATGTCCTGGCGGTACATGGAAGAGCCGCTGCGCAGCCATGTGCTGCACCGGCTGGACCGGATGGCGGCGGTGACGGATTATCGCTGCGCCGCGCACCAATACCGGATGCTGGCCGCCGGGCATTGCCACGCGCAGATGTTTCGCAAGCTGCTGCCCTGGGACCATGCGGCGGGGTTTTTGCTGCACCAGGAGGCCGGCGGCTATGGGCGGCGGTTTGATGGTTCGGCATATACCCCCTCGGTCACCGGCGGCGGGCTGCTGCTCACCCCCGATGCGGCAAGCTGGAAGGAATTGGCCGAGGCTTTGCTGCGATGAGCGCAAGGGGGCGGCGGGCCGTGCTGGTGCTGGGGATGCATCGCAGCGGCACATCGGCGCTGGCCAGGTTGCTAAACCTCTGCGGCGCGGCCTTGCCGGAGGCGCTGGTTGAGGCGGCGGCGGATGTGAACGCCACCGGGTTTTGGGAATCGCGGGCGCTGCTGGCGCTGCATGATGAGATTTTGGCGGCGGCGGGCGGCTCCTGGCATGATCTGCGGGCGATGGATGCGGGCTGGTTCGCGAGCGATGCGGCGGCGGTGTTCCGCGCGCGGCTGGGCACGTTGTTGGCCAGTGAATATGGCGCGGCGCCGCTGCTGCTGGTGAAAGACCCCAGGCTGTGCCGGTTGCTGCCGCTGTGGCGCCCGGTGCTGGCGGAGCTGGGCATTGAGCCGCTGGTGGTGCTAGCGGTGCGCCATCCGCTGGAGGTTGCGGCCTCGCTGCGTGTGCGCGACGGGGTTGGCGAAGGCAAGGCGCTGCTGCTGTGGCTGCGCCATGTGCTGGCCGCCGAGCAGGACAGCCGAGGGATGCGGCGCGCATTCGTGACCTATGAGCAGGTTTTGGCCGATGCGCCGGGCATGGTTGAGCGGCTGGGCCGGGAACTGGGGATGGACTGGCCGCGCGCGCCGGAGGTTGCGGCGGCGGAGATGCGGGCGTTTTTGTCCCCTGCCCTGCGCCACCATGAGCGCGATGCGGACGAGGTGCTGGGAAACACGGCTGTGCCCTGGGAGGTGCGCGAGGCGTATCGCTGGCACATCGCCGCGGCGGCCGGTGAGGCGCCGGGCGATGGGCTGGATGCGATTGCGGCTGATCTGGCCGTGGCGGAGCCCCTGTTTGGCGGTGCGCTGGCGGCGCTGGAGGATGCGGCACGCACCCGCGCGGCGGAGCTGCGGCACTGGATTGATTCAGCGGTGGAACGCTATGAGGCGATTGTGACGTTGCGGGCGTTTATCGAGCATCAGCAGCGCGAGATTGACCGGCTGGCGGCGCATGCGCGGGCGATTGAAAGCAGCCGCATGTGGCGGACGATGGCGCCGGTGCGCCAGGCGTTGCGGCGGTGGCGCGGACGGGGGGAAATGAAATGAGGCTTTTCAGGCGGGATGTGATGGCTGGGCTGGGCGGGCTGGCGCTGGCGCGCAAGGCGCGGGCAGCTTCGGTATTACGCATCGTCGCGGCGGAGAATATGTATGGGGATATTGCCGGGCAGATAAGCGGCGGGCTGGCGCGCGTGACCAGCATACTGAAAAACCCAAATGAAGATCCGCATATGTTCTCAGCCAGCCCCTCGGTGGCGCGGGAGTTGGCGGCGGCGGATGTCGTGATTGTCAACGGCGCGGATTATGACCCCTGGATGGGGCCGCTGCTGGCGGCCTCCGCCGCGCCGGGGCGGGTTGTGATCAATGTCGCCACGCTGTTGGGGCGCAAGCCGGGGGATAATCCGCATTTATGGTACGACCCGGCGGTCGCACCCGCGCTCATCGCGCGGCTGGTGGCGGTGCTGGCGGCGAAGGATCCCGCCGGCGCCGCGGTGTATCAGCGCAATGGCGCCCGGTTGCTGGATGCGTTGGCGCCGGTTTATGCGCGCGTGGCGGCGATGCGGGCGAAATACGCCGGGACGCCGGTCAGCGCGACGGAGCCGGTGTTCGGGCTGATGGCGCGCGCGCTCGGGCTGGTGATGCGCAACCAGCGTTTTCAACGGGCGGTGATGAACGGCACGGAACCGGCCCCTTCTGACATGGCGGCGTTCGAGGATGATTTGCGGCGGCGGCGGGTGCGGGTGTTGTTCTATAACGCGCAGGTTACGGATGATCTGACCGCCTCGCTGCGGGCGCTGGCGCGGCGCTCCGGCGTGCCGGTGGTGGGGGTGAGCGAAACCGAACCGGCGGGGATGGATTATCAACAATGGCTGAGCAGTGGACTGGACAGCGTGGATAAGGCACTGGGTGGCGGATGATTTCACTGCAAAATGTCACCATTACGCGCGGCGGGCAGGATGTGCTGCGCGATATATCGCTGGCGTTTCGCGATAGCGAGTTTGTCGGCGTGCTGGGGCCGAACGGCGCCGGGAAAACCACGCTGTTCCGCGCGATTCTGGGGTTGCAGCCACTGAGTGCCGGGCGCATCGAGGTATTTGGCGCGCCGGCGCGGCGGGGCAACCAGGATATCGGCTATATGCCGCAGACACGCAGCACCCTGCCCCCCTCCAACATCTGCGGATTCGATGTTTTGGCCAATGCCGCGCGCGGGCATGAGTTTGGCTTGCCGCTGAGCGGCAGGCGGCTGCGCGAAGAGGTGATGGCGGCGCTGGAGGATGTGGACGGGGTGGAGCTGGCGGCGCGGCCGTTGGCGCGGCTCTCCGGCGGGCAGCGCCAGCGCCTGTTGCTGGCCACTGCCCTGCTGGGGGCGCCGAAGCTGCTGCTGCTGGACGAGCCGCTGATAAGCCTGGACCCGGCGGCGCAAGCGGCGATGATCGCGCTGATCGCGCGGCTGCGGCGCACGCGTAATCTAACCGTGCTGTTCGCCGCCCATGATATAAACCCGCTGCTCGGCAGCATGGACCGTGTACTCTACCTTTCAGCCGGACATGCCGCGCTGGGCACGGTGGACGAGGTGATCACCAGTGAGGGCCTCTCAAAGCTCTACGGCTCCAAAATTGAGGTGCTGCGTGCGGGGGGGCGGATTTTCGTGCTCTCCGACCGGCCCGATGCGCATAATATGTGTGACCATGCTTGATTATGATTTTATGCGCCATGCGTTTCTCGCGGCCGGGATTGTGGCCGTGCTGGCGGGGTTTGTCGGTTATTTCCTGGTGCTGCGGGGGCAGGCGTTTGCAGGGCATGCGCTGAGCCATGTAGGTTTTGCCGGAGCCACGGGGGCGGTGCTGCTGGGCGTCTCGCCGCTGGCGGGGATGCTGGGGGTAACGGTGCTGGGCGGCGTGCTGATGGGCGCGCTGGGAGAAAGGCTGGCCGAGCGCGATATCGCCATCGGGGTGATTTTAACCATGTCGCTCGGGCTGGGGCTCTTGTTCCTGCATTTTTTCACCAGCTATGCCACGGCGGCAACGGCGCTGCTGTTTGGCGACGTGCTGGGGGTGGATCTGCCGACGATTTACGCGCTGCTCGGGCTGGCGGCGCTCTCGCTGGGGATATTGGGGGTGATTGCGCGGCCATTGCTGTTTGCCAGCCTCAACCCGGAGTTGGCGGAGGCGAAGGGCGTTTCGCTGCGCGGGCTAGGGCTTGTGTTTCTGGGCCTGGTGGGGCTGACCACGGCGGCCTGTGCGCAGATTGTGGGCGTATTGCTGGTATTTGCGCTGATGGTTGGCCCGGCGGCGACGGCGCAGCGGCTGAGCATGCGCGTATTGCCGGGGCTGGGATTGGCGGCGGGGATTGCGCTGGCCGAAGCCTGGGCGGGAATTGCGCTTAGCTATTACACGGACTGGCCGGCGAGCTTCTGGATTTCGGCGCTCAGCGGTGTGGTGTATCTGTTGAGCGTGGTTTTTCGGGCGCGATAGGTTCGGAGTGATCCGCTTTGCGGGTCAATCCCAACGCATATGGCTCTAGGACCAATCGACACTCATGACGCAGGATACCGCGCGCGGTATGCTGCGCAGCAATGGCTGCGTTATCATACCTGTCAGCCTTAAGGCTGACAGGTATGCGCGCGGGGCTGGTGGGGCGGCCGCGCGCAAAATCAAGAGCTTATACCAGCCTGCCACCAAACCCAGAGAGTCAAGCTCTTGGCGGGCTGGTATCAGTGTGCCATCTCTGGCACGTTGGGTTGCCCACTCGTCATTTTGCTCCAGGAGCAAAGCGCCGATGAGCCTGACCACGGCGTCTTCGTTAGAGAAGATGCCGGTGGCCTGCTCGTCCCTTCCGTCCGCTGCCCGGTGCAGCAGACTTCAGGGGCAGGACACTAAATCAACCGTGGCCTGCTCGTCCCTTCCGTTCGCTGCCCGGTGCAGCAGACTTCAGGGGCAGGACACTAGCCGCCTCGCCACCTCCTCGTTACACTCCTTTTATGGTTGATTTCACCCTCTGCCCTTGCGGCTCCGGCCTGCGGCGCGTCCGCTGCTGCGGGCTTGATCTCTCAACGCTTAGCCCGCCCGAAGCTGCCAATGCCCTCGTGCCAATGCTCGCCCAGGCGGAAGCGGCGCTGAAAGCCGGGGACATCGAGACGGCTGAAAACAATGTCCGCCATATGTTGGAACTCGCGCCGGGGCGCGAGGACGCGCTGCTGTTTCTCTACCGGCTTTCGCGCCAGCAAAACCGCATGGATGCGGCCGAGGCGCTGATCCGCCGCGTGGTCGCCATCAACCCGAACAATTTCGGGGCGACCAACGAGCTGACCCTGATGCTGCTCGGCAAAGGCGCGCTGGCGGAAGCTGAAATCCACGCCCGCAACGCCATCCGCATCGCCCCGCAAAACGCGCAGGCGCATAATCTCATGGGGCTGGTGTTGACCGAGGCAAACCGACCGCTGATCGGCGAATACCATTACCGCCGGGTGCTGGAACTGGCCGAGGCGGAGGAGCCGATCACGCTTGCCAACCTGGCCTGGAATTTGAAGAACCAAGGGCGAATCGACGAGGCGCGGGCGCTGTACCGGCGCTCGATGGAGCGCAAGCCCGATGTGCTGCAAACCGTGCTGGGCTTCGCCAAGATGGAGGAGGCCGACCGCAAGTTTGATGCGGCGCTGAAATTGCTCGACGAGGCCGAGCGCCTGCTGCCCGACAACCCCAGCGTGCAGCTTACCCGCGCCACCGTGCTCGCCCGCCAGAAAAAAACTGAGGCCGCGCTGGCGATTCTGCACGAGCCTGAGGAGGGCACCGAAGCCGCGCCGAAGCTGCGGCTTGGCCCGGCTGAGCTCTCGGAGAAGGGCCGCCTGCTCGACCAGCTTGGCCGGTATGACGAAGCTTTCGCCGCGTTTGACTCCGCCAAGAAGCGCGCAATGGCGCATGGCGCCCGGCCCTATATGGCGGAAGCGGCCAATGACCTCGCCGGCCGGTTAAAGGGGTTTTTCAGTGCACGGCGCTTGAAAACCCTGCCGGTGGCCGAGCTTCGCCGCGATTTTCCGCAGCCGGTGTTCATCGTGGGGTTTCCTCGCTCGGGCACCACGCTGATCGAGCAGACGCTGACCGTGCATCCGCGCATCTCGGCCGGGGACGAGTTGCCCTATATCAACGACATCACGCAGATCATGCCGCGGCTGCTGGCCAGCCCGCTCAACTACCCGGACGCGCTGGCCGAGCTTTGGATGGGCGACCAGCGCGAGGGCCTGAACGAGCTGCGTGACTATTACCTGAACCGCGCCGCCAAGAGCGGTATCTTCAAGGAGGGCGCTGATTTTTTTACCGACAAAATGCCGCTGAATGAGACGCATCTCGGCCTCATCGCGCTGCTGTTTCCTCAATCGCCAATCATCCATGTGATCCGCCACCCGCTGGACGTGCTGCTCTCTGTCTACTCCAACCACCTGACGCACGGATTTTTCTGCGCGGCGGCAATGGAGAGCATCGCGCAGCACTATAATCTGGTTGCGGAGCTGATCGCGCATTACCGCCAGAATGTGAACATGCGCTACCTGCCGGTGCGCTATGAGGACATGGTGGTGGACCAGGAGGCGAATGTGCGGAAGATTCTCGCGTTCATCGGCGTCGATTTCGACCCGCGCTGCCTGAGCTTCGAGCAGAACACCCGCTACGCCCGCACCGCGAGCTACGCGCAGGTGACGGAGAAACTCTATGACAGGTCACGCTACCGCTACCGGCCGTATCTGGCGCATCTGGAGCCGGTGCTGGAGAGCCTTCGTCCGGTCATTGATCGGCTGGGTTACGTCATCGACAAGCCAGAATAAGGAGCCAACATGTTCAAACAACCATTTAGCGTGGCCGTCCTCATCACCCTGGCGGGGGCCGTTCCGTTTTTGGCGCTCGGCGCCGTGGTGCTGCTGGACCCGCTGGGGTCTAAAACCGCGATCGAGGTGCTGATCAGCTATGGCGCGGTCATCCTTTCCTTCACTGGCGCGGTGCATTGGGGCTTTGCCCTACGCGAGAGCGCGCATCCGCTAAACGGCGCGCCGCTCAGCCCGGCGGTGTTGGGCTCTGAGCGGCAACTGCTCATCTTCGGCATCATCCCCGCGGTTATCGGCTGGCTGGCGCTCTCAGTCATGCTGCATTTCCAGGCGCCGGCGCTGGCGCTGTTCCTGCTGCTGGTGGGGTTTTTCGTTACCATCGTGGTGGAGACGATCGGGCGCGGCCGCGGGGTGGTGGCCGCCAATTATCTCACGCTGCGCTGGGTGGTCTCAATTATCGTGCTGCTGGTGCTGCTCAGCGTGCTGGCAACCGTGCTGGCCGGCATGCGCGTGGGCTGATATGCCCGCCGCACTGGGAAAGCACCTCGCAAACCAGGGCGGAACCGGCTATCACTAAGCGCTGTGAATGTAGGCCATATCATGGGTATCGACCGGTTTTTCAGCATCATCGCGGGCGGCATCGACCAGTATGCGATCCTGCCCGTTCTCTATCATTTCGGCTGGATGGAGTGGGGGGACCTCTCCTTCGACTGGGCGCTGGTGTGCGTCTACGGCATGTTCGCGGTGATCGTGACCTACGCGATCTGCTGGCCGCTGGAGCATCTGTTCCCCATCGAGCATTGGGACAACAAAAAAGCCGTGGCGGTGGACGTGTTCTACACTTTCGTCTCGCGGGTGGGCGTGATCCCCATCGTCAATTTTCTGATATTCTATCAGGTGCAGACGTGGTTTTCGGGCATGCTGGTGAGTGCGGGGTATATTCCGCCAACGCTGGAGACGATGTTCCCCGCGCTGTTTGGCCATCCGCTGGCCGCCTTTTTGTGCTACGCACTGATCCTGGATCTGGCCGACTACTGGCGCCACCGGCTCTCGCACAGCTTCCGCGCCTGGTACGCGTTGCATGCGCTGCACCATGCACAACGGCAAATGAGTTTCTGGTCGGATGACCGCAACCATCTGTTTGACGATGTGATCTCCTTCTTCTGGTTCTTCGCCATCGGGCTGGCGATCGGCATTCCGCCGTTGCAGTTCCCGCTGTTGATCCTGCTGCTTCGCTTCATTGAGAGTTTTTCGCACGCCAATATCAAGGTCTCGTTCGGGCCGCTGGAATATGTTCTGGTCTCGCCGCGCTTCCACCGCCTGCACCACGCGCTGCGCGCCGCCGGGCGCTCCTCGTTCAACTACGGCGGGGTATTCACATTTTGGGACATTATTTTCCGCACCGCTGATTTCTCGCCGGTGTGGATGCCCACCGGCGACGCGAGAGCGCCCGAGAAACTGGCCACCGGCACTTATCTGGAACAGCAACTCACAGGGGTGAGGATGTTCAGCGCGGCCCTGCTTGGCAGACGAGCCCCAAGTTAATACAAGGCGTCCTCATGGAACATAAAGTCAAAAAAGTTGTGCTCGCCTACTCCGGCGGGCTGGATACCTCGGTCATTCTGCGCTGGTTGCAAAACACCTATGAGTGCGAGGTGGTGACCTTTACCGCCGATCTCGGCCAGGGCGAGGAGCTGGAGCCAGCCCGCGCCAAGGCCGAGATGTTCGGCATCAAGCAGATTTTCATCGAGGATCTGCGCGAGACCTTCGTGAAGGATTTCGTCTTCCCGATGTTCCGCGCCAATGCGGTGTATGAGGGCCAGTATCTGCTCGGCACCTCCATCGCCCGCCCGCTCATCGCGCAACGGCAGATCGAGATCGCCGAGATGGTCGGCGCGGATGCGGTGGCGCATGGCGCAACCGGCAAAGGCAACGACCAGGTGCGCTTCGAGCTTGGCTATTACGCGCTGAACCCGAATATCCGCGTGATCGCCCCCTGGCGCGAATGGGACCTCACCTCGCGCACCCGGCTGATCGAATACGCCGAGGCCAACCAGATCCCCATCACCAAGGACAAGCGCGGTGAAGCGCCGTTCTCGGTGGATGCCAATTTGCTGCACTCCTCCTCGGAGGGGAAGATCCTCGAAGATCCCGCCGTGGAACCGGAGGAGGTTGTGTATCAGCGCACCATCAGCCCGATGGATGCGCCCGACCAGCCCACCGAAATCTCCATCGGCTTCGCCAATGGTGACGCTGTGGAACTGAACGGCGAGGCGCTCTCGCCGGCCACCATCCTCACGCGCCTGAACGCCTACGGCAAGGCCAATGGCATCGGCCGGCTGGACCTGGTGGAGAACCGCTTCGTCGGCATGAAGTCGCGCGGGGTGTATGAGACGCCGGGCGGGACGATCTTGTTGCAGGCGCACCGGGCCATCGAGTCCATCACGCTGGACCGCGAGGCCGGGCATTTGAAGGACAGCATCATGCCCCGCTATGCGGAGCTGATCTATAACGGCTTCTGGTTCTCGCCCGAACGGCGGATGCTACAAGCGTTGATCGACACGTCGCAAGCCTCAGTCACCGGCACGGTGCGGCTGAAGCTCTATAAGGGCAATGTGATCGTCATCGGGCGCGAAAGCCCGCATTCGCTCTACTCAACGCGGATGGTGACATTCGAGGACGATGCCGGCGCCTATAACCAGCAGGACGCCGCCGGTTTCATCAAGCTAAACTCGCTGCGCCTGCGGTTGGGGGCGGCAATCGGCCGGCGCGGCGGCAGCCTGTAGAGAGGAAAACTTTGATCCGCCGGTTCGAATAAACCGAATAGAGGGCTTCCGGCCGGCGGAACACAAAGAGAACGAAAAGTTAATTTTAATGTTGCTATTTTGTTCTACCCCTGGCAACCTGCGTTTCAGATCTTCATTTTGGCATTCCAAGGAAAACACGCTATGGTTGCACCCGCGTCAGGACCAAAACGCCGTTTGACGGCAGTCGATTCGGTGTCGGACGGTGGGGAAACAGCAATGACCAGGAAGCCGGACATGGAAAAAAACAAGGCGTTGGACGCCGCCATGGCGCAGATCGAACGGGCCTTCGGCAAGGGCTCCATCATGCGCATGGGGGCCAAGGGCACTGGCGAGGCGATTGATGTCATCCCCTCCGGCTCGCTCGGGCTGGATCTGGCGCTGGGGATCGGCGGGCTGCCACGCGGGCGCGTGATCGAGATTTACGGGCCGGAAAGCTCCGGCAAGACCACGCTGGCGCTGCACGCCATCGCTGAGGCGCAGAAGCGCGGCGGCACCTGCGCCTTTATTGACGCGGAACACGCGCTGGACCCCACCTATGCGCGCAAGCTGGGGGTTGATGTCGACAATCTGCTGATCTCCCAGCCCGATACCGGTGAGCAGGGGCTGGAGATCGCCGATACGCTGGTGCGCTCGGGCTCCATCGATGTTCTGGTGATCGACTCGGTGGCAGCACTGGTGCCGCGCGCCGAGCTTGAGGGGGAGATGGGCGATAGCCATGTCGGCCTGCACGCGCGCCTAATGAGCCAGGCGCTGCGCAAGATCACCGGCTCGGTCTCGCGCAGCAACACCATGCTGATCTTCCTCAACCAGATCCGCCTGAAAATCGGCGTGATGTTCGGCAACCCGGAAACGACGACGGGCGGCAACGCGCTCAAGTTCTATGCCTCAATCCGCATGGAGATCCGGCGCACCGGCTCGATCAAGGACCGCGAGGAAGTGACCGGCAACCACACCCGCGTGAAGGTTGTGAAAAACAAGCTGGCGCCGCCATTCCGGCAGGTGGAATTCGATATCATGTTCGGCGAGGGCATCAGCAAAATGGGCGAGCTGGTGGACCTGGGCGTGAAAGCCGGGGTGGTGGAGAAATCCGGTGCCTGGTTCAGCTATGACAGCACGCGAATCGGCCAGGGACGCGAGAACGCCAAACAGTTCCTCCGCGAAAACCCGAAGATGGCGGACGCCATCGAGAAAAAAATCCGCGAGCAGGCGGTGGTGATTTCGGAGGCCCTGCTCGTCGCCGATACAGGTGATGGCGAGAGCGACACCCCGGATTAAACCAGGAAAGCGGGCCCGGCCGCCAACGGCGATGCTGCTGGCAAGTCATCGGCCTTTGCAGGCATACGGCGGTGAATATTCTTTATTTTTTCTCGGCACCCGGCGTATGATGGGTACGGCAACAGGCGGAAAAACGCACACGGGCCAGAGGAAATTGAAGGAATATGTGCCATGGTCATGGCAGGACATTCGCGGCATGACAGAGACCCACTGGGGGGTTGGACCTGCTTTGCGGTAGGTGTCGGGTATATTGCCATATTTACCCTTTGCCTTGTTCTGGTGCTAAACCTCACGCACTGAGCTTTACCCACTGGGCATTACACACTGGGCATCCTGCGCGGCGTGCAGCCGTATCCGTCTAGATTCGCGTGGGCAGCCAGACGGTAAAGACCGTGCCACGGCCTTCTGTCGAGTCGATCACCAGCCGGCCGCGATGGCGGTTGATGACATGCTTGACGATGGCCAGGCCAAGCCCGGTTCCGCCCACGGCGCGCGAACGCCCTTTATCCACACGGTAGAAACGCTCGGTCAACCGGGGGATATGCTCGCGAGGTATCCCGGCGCCGTCGTCCGCTACGCTCACCAGCACGCCATTGGCGGCAAAACGCGCATCCGTGCCGGCGCGCGCCGCCACCAGTTTTATGCAGCCGCCACGTTTGCCGTATTTAATCGCATTGTCGAGCAGGTTGGTGAACACCTGAGCCAATTGGTCGGCATCGGCGGGGACGACAGGCAGGTCCGGCGGGATCGCCACTTCCAGGCGCATCTCATCTTCATGCAGCATGGGCTCCATCCCGGCGATGATGCGCTCCAGCAGCGGGCGGATATCGAGCAGCTCCTCCGGCGGCTGGTGCTCGGAAATTTCGATCCGCGAGAGGCTGAGCAGGTCGCCGATAACACGCTGCATGCGCGCCGCCTGTTCGGCCATGATGCTCAGGAAACGCTTCTGCGCCTCCGGGTCGTCGGCCGCCGGGCCGCGCAGGGTCTCGATGAAGCCGATCAGGCTGGCAAGCGGCGTGCGCAGCTCGTGGCTGGAGTTCGCGACGAAATCAGCCCGCATCTTCTCCAGCGCGCGCTCATGGGTACGGTCCGTCACCAGCACATATACCGGGCCGTTCACGGGGATCACGGTCACGTCAAGGTCGCGCGGGACCGGCACCGACAGGGTCAACCGGCTGCGCACGGGGGCGTTGGTCTGCCCGGCATCCGCCAGGGCGGTGCGCAACATGGGGTGGCGCAGCAGGGCCGCGGTCTCTGTGCCGAAGGCCGCCACCGCGCTCGCGTTACGCCAAACCGGATTGCCCGCGGTGTCCAGCTTCATCAGCGGGTCAGGCAGGCGCTCCACCAAGGCGCGGTCCTCGGTCGCGCTGGCGACCAGGCGCGCGCGAGAGAGGCGTTCGGCGTGGATCAGGCGGATCGCCTCTTGGCCGAGCAGGCGCATGCCCGGCACCAGCAAGGAGGTGTTACGCGGCATATCCTCCGGGCGGGTTTGCAGGGCGCGGACCAGCGCGGTCATCAGCATGATGTCGCGCCCCAGCAGCACGCCAAAGCCGGCCGCCACGCCCGTGCAGGCTGCCCAGGCCAGAAAGGCAGGCAGCACATGCAAAGCGCCAACAACCACAAGCAGGCCAAATGCCACGCTCGGCAAAATCGCCAGCGCCAAAAAAAACGCAAGCGCGGCCGGCCACGCCCGGTCCAGCGGCTGTGCGGACATCAATTGCCCGGCTGGCTGAGCTGCGTGGGTGCCGCGGAGGCGATGACCGGCGCGCCAGGGGCGATCTTGAACACCGCCAGCCCGCGCCGCACCTGGCCGTCCGGCTGTAAGACCAGCACACCGTCAGTGCCGATGAAGCCGGCCGGCGCGGTCAGGACCGTGCTGGTGTACCCGCCCGAGGACGCCGCCATTTTGGCCAGTGCCGCGGCATCGAAGGCGACATCCGTGATGGCCGGTGGCGCGCTACCGTATGCCGTTTGGTATTTGGCGTCGAACGCCGCCGCTGCCGCCGGGTCCGGCGCCGCGTACAGCGCGCCGAGGAATACGGATTGATGCGCCATCTGCGCAGCGAGGGTGGACCAGAACTCAGGCCCCAAATATTGCACCTGCGGCGGGTTGACATCGTAATACGGAAGGAAATTCGCCAGCTCCGCCAGGGTGTTGCCGTCCGTGGCGCCAATGAATAGGGCGTTGAAGCTGGGCGGCGGGATCTGCTGGTGCTGCAACTCGTGCGCCTTCAGCCGGCCGGCCTGCGTACCGAGATCCTGCGCGGCCTTGATCTGGTCCTCAAGCCCCTGGCCGCGATCGGCAAAGTCCGACATCTGGTTCACCGCCCGGTTCAGGCCGTTGAAATCCTGCGGGTAGAAGGTGATTTGCGGAGCCGGCTCGCTAAGGGAGGCGGTTGCGGCGCTGATGGCGCTGGCCAGGCTGTGGCCAAAATCAGAATCGGGCAGCAGTGCGGCAAGCTGCGTGCGCCCGGCATCCGCCGCGGCCTGCACCACGCGCCGCACCTGCTGGCCAGGCGTGATGCCCAGCGGCCAGATGCCTGGCTGCGCCAGCGTGGGGTCGTTGCTGAAGCTCAGCATGTTAACGCCAGCATTTTGCGCCAGCGGGGCGACGGCGCGGGTTTCCACCGCCGTCAGCGGTCCCAGGATGATGCCGTCACCCGCCGCGATGCCGGCTTGCGCGGCGGCCGCGGCGCCATCGGGCGTGCCGGCGGTATCGCGGATATCCAGGCTGGGCGCACTGCCCTGCGGGAACACCAGTTTGGCGGCGTTTTCCATAGCCTGGCCTACGGGCGCGAGCGGACCGCTGAGCGGCAGAAGCAGCAATACATTGCCGCTGGTCTTGCCTATGCTTGGCCCGGCCGCGGCAAGCGGCGTGGGCGCGGGGCCTGCGCCCAGAAAGGTGGGGCTATAGCCATATGGCGAATTCGGTGCTTGACCGGCGCAACCTAGGAGCGCCAGCGTGGCCAGGAGGGCCCCAGATGACAGCAGATGCGAACGGCGAACCGGATATTTTTGAACCAAGGACTTGCGAACCAAGGACCGAACCTCTCTCTATGGCGCCGCAACACGCGTCAGCCGCCGCTCTTGTGCTGGTTTCCACCCCGATCGGCAACCTTAAAGATTTTTCACCGCGCGCGCGCGATACCCTGGCAGGAGTTGACGCGATTCTGTGCGAGGATACCCGGACCAGCGCGGTTCTGCTACGTGCCTGGGATATCAAAACCCGGTTGATTGCGCTGCATGAGCATAACGAGGAGTCGCGGGTGCCGGGGCTGGTCGAGGCCATGCGTAACGGCGCGCGCTATGCGCTGATCTCGGATGCAGGCACGCCGCTGGTCTCCGACCCCGGCTACCGGCTGGTGCGCGCAGCAATTGAGGCGGGATTGCTCGTGGGCGGGATTCCCGGGCCGAACGCGGCGGTGCTGGCGCTCACCCTCTCGGGCCTGCCGCCGCACCCGTTTTTGTTCTCGGGGTTCATGCCGGTGAAATCCGGCGCGCGCACGGCCGCCCTCACCCGGCTGCGCAATGCCGAGGCCGCCGGGCTGAGCGCCACGCTGATTTTCTACGAGGCGCCGCACCGGCTGGCGGAATTCCTGGCCGATGCCGCGCAGATATTCGGCCCGCGCCCAGCGGCGGTGTGCCGCGAGTTATCCAAGCATTACGAGGAGGTCCGGCGCGGCCCTCTGCCGGAGTTGGCCGCACACTACCAAACCCAGGCGGCGCGCGGGGAGATCACCTTGGTGATCGGCCCGGCGCCCGATGAGCCCACCTCCGCCGAGACGCTGGACGGCGCCCTGGCGGCAGCACTGGCACAGATGAGCCTGAAGGATGCAGTGAACGCCGTGGCCGCCGCGACCGGGCTGGCAAAGAAACAGATTTATGCCCGGGCGCTGGAGATGAAGCGGGAATAGCTCTCTTAAGGGTAGAGCAACCCGGTTTGCCAGGTGCCGCCCTGGCGGATGAACACCTCACGGTCATGCAGGCGGAATTCACGGTCCTGCCAGAACTCGACGTAATCGGGGACCAGGCGCCAGCCGGACCAGTGTTCAGGACGGGGGACATCCTCGCCGGGGAAACGCGCCGCCACCTCGGCCAGCCTGGCCTCGAAAACCTCGCGCGAGGGTAACGGGCGCGATTGCGCCGAGGCCCATGCGCCCAGCTTGGAAACCCGGGGGCGCGAGGCGAAATATTCATCGGCCTCCGCCGCGCTCACCTGGGTTACCAGCCCTTCGATGCGGATTTGCCGGCGCAGGCTCTTCCAGTGGAACAAAAGCGAGACCTGAGCGTTCGCACGCATTTCATCAGCCTTGCGTGACTCCAGATTGGAATAGAACACAAAGCCCGCACGGTCCCACCCCTTCAGCAGCAACACGCGCGCCGCCGGGCGGCCAGTAGCGGAAGCCGTGGCCACGACCATCGCATTCGGGTCGTTCGGCTCGCTGGCCTCGGCCGCGGCCAGCCAGGTGCCAAATTTGGTAAACGGGTCTTGGTCCATGCAGAATCTCCAAATTTATGCGCTTGTGAAGCGCCGGATAGTGTAAGAGCCTGGGTGGGCGCCGTCGAATCGCGGTTGCGTTACAATCGCAAACAGAAATCAGCAAAATATCAGATAGTTAGCGAGCAATTTACGATTGAGGTTGACGCCAGGGTGGGTCAACCTAAAACGATCACATTGCAATGCCACCACCGGCACCGATACGAATGCCCAGACGGAGATAGCGCCCATGCCCGATACCGAGTCCCAGATTTCGCCGCCCAAGGGTACGCTCATGCAGGGCAAGCGCGGGTTGATCATGGGGGTAGCCAATAACCGCTCGATCGCCTGGGCCATCGCGCAGGCGGTGGCCGCGCAGGGGGGCGAGGTTGCCTTCACCTATCAGGGCGAGGCGCTGGAAAAGCGGGTACGCCCGCTGGCCAATTCCATCGGGACGGATTTTCTACTGCCCTGCGATGTGAGCGATGACAGCGCCATGGACATCGCCTTCGACGCTTTGGGTGAGAAATGGGGCAAGATCGACTTTCTGGTGCATGCCATCGGCTTCGCGGACAAAAACTTTCTGCGCGGGCGCTATATTGATACCCCCCGCGCCGTGTTCCAGCAGGCAATGGACATCTCCTGCTATTCCTTCGCCGCCGCCGGGCAGCGCGCCGCGGCTTTGATGAAGGATGGCGGCTCCCTGCTGACCCTCTCCTACCTGGGGGCTGAGCGCGTGGTGCCGCATTATAACGTAATGGGCGTCGCCAAGGCGGCGCTGGAGGCATCGGTGCGCTATATGGCGGCCGACCTCGGCGTGCGGCAGATCCGCGTAAACGCGATCTCGGCCGGGCCGATCAAGACGCTCGCCGCCTCGGGCATCGGCGATTTCAACTACATCATGAAATGGAACAAGTATAACGCGCCGCTGGAGCGTAATATCGAGCTGGAGGAAGTCGGCGGCGCGGGGCTGTACATGCTCTCCGACCTTTCCAAAGGTGTGACCGGCGAGGTACACCATGTGGATTGCGGCTACCATATCGTGGGCATGAAGAATCCGACCGCGCCGGACCTGGCCATCGCCAACGATTTCGGCTGAACCGTGTCGTTCAACAGTTTCGGGCAGCTTTTCCGCGTCACCACCTGGGGCGAGAGCCACGGGCCGGCGATTGGCTGCGTGGTGGACGGCTGCCCGCCGGGAATTGAACTGACAGAGGCTGATATTCAGCCGTTTCTGGACAGGCGCCGGCCGGGGCAATCACGCTTCACCACCCAGCGCCAGGAGCCGGACCAGGTGAAAATCCTCTCGGGCGTGTATGAGGGGCGCACCACCGGCACGCCGATTTCGCTGCTCATCGAGAATACCGACCAGCGTTCGAAAGATTATGCCAACATCGCGGCGCGCTACCGGCCGGGCCATGCCGATGTGGCCTATGACATGAAATACGGCCATCGTGACCCGCGCGGCGGCGGGCGGTCCTCGGCGCGCGAGACGGCGATGCGCGTGGCGGCCGGGGCCGTGGCGCGCAAGGTGCTGGGGCCTGAGGTGGTGATCCGCGGCGCGATGGTGGCGCTGGGTGCGCATGAGATCGAGCGCGCGCGCTGGAACTGGGAAACGGTGGAGGAGAACCCGTTTTTCTGCCCAGACCCGCTGGCCGCCACGCAATGGGAAGGTATTCTGGATGGCATCCGCAAGGCGGGGTCATCCATCGGCGCGGTGCTGGAGGTGGTGGCGCAGGGCGTGCCACCAGGGTTGGGCGCGCCGATTTACGGCAAGCTGGACGCTGATATCGCCGCCGCGCTCATGAGCATCAACGCCGTCAAAGGTGTGGAAATCGGCGATGGTTTTGCCGCCGCCGCATTGCGCGGCGAGGAAAACGCCGATGAGATGCGCATGGAGGGCGATAAGATCACCTTCCTCGCCAACCATGCCGGGGGTATTTTGGGCGGTATCGCCACCGGGCAGGATATTGTGGCGCGGTTCGCGGTGAAGCCGACCAGCTCGATCCTCACGCCGATGCGCAGTGTGACCGCCGCTGGAGAAAATGCTGATGTGTTCACCAAGGGGCGCCACGACCCCTGTGTCGGCATCCGCGCCGTGCCGGTGGGGGAAGCCATGGTGGCCTGCGTGCTAGCCGACCATTTGTTGCGCCACCGGGGCCAGACAGGCAGATAAACCCTGCGGCCGGTTAGGGTTTAATTGTCGTCGTCATCGTCTTCATGATAATGACGCTCACCGCCGTAATAATAGCCGGGCGGCGGATAGTAGACCGGAGGCGGCGCATAATACACCGGCGGCGGCGGCGGCGGGGGCGCATAATAAACCCGCGGCGGGGGTGGCGCATAATACACTGGCGGCGGGGCTATGCTGAAAAAAAACCCAAGCCCGCCAAGCCCATCCCTGTCGGCCTTCGCCGGATGATACAGACCGGCGCCAAATCCAATCACGGCTGTTGCGAATAAAAGCGGCTTCAGGGCCATCGCGTAAACTCCCATGAAAACAAAATCGAGAATTTCACTATCGGCGCGCAATGCGGCGTGATTCCGCCCCGACTAAGGCTGGAATATGACGCCCTACCCGCGCCTATCCGCGGACGGCGGCGACGAAGCGGCGGATCAGCTCAGGGGATTTTTCGCCAGGTGCGCTCTCCACGCCGGAGGACACATCCGCCCCAGGGGCGTTGGTCTGCGCCAACGCGGCGGCAACATTGTCAGGTGTCAGCCCGCCGGCCAGAAGCCAGAATTTCTGGGCCCGCCAAGTGGAGAGAAGATGCCAGTCCGCCAGCACGGCGTTGCCGCCAGGGCGAGTGGCGCCCGGCGGGGGCTTGGCTTCCACCACATAGCCGTCGGCCACCTCCTTCGGCACCGGAAAATCCGCCGGCGTTGCGATCCCGAGCGCGCGCCACACCGGGCGGCCAAAACGGTTACGCAGCGCGGCTATGGCCTCAGCCGGGGCATAAACCTGTAAAACATCGAGCGGGACCTGTTGCAGGATTTCATCGATTTCATCGAGCCCCGGGTTCACGAACAGGCCGACACGCCGCGGTCCGCCCGCTTGACGGGCCGCGAGCGCCGCCGCCTCGCCGGGCGTGACGTAGCGCGGCGAGCGCGGGAAGAAGACGAAACCCAGGTAATCCGCGCCGGCTTCCACCACCGCATCGAACGCGGCGGGGCTGTTGACGCCGCAGATTTTGACCTTGCGGTCTGGCGCCAGCATTTATGCCGCTTTGCGCTCTTTCAGGAACGCAAAGAACTCCACACCCTCGCGCAGGCGGCGTTTCATCATCTGCGGACTGCGCAGCATCTCGTTCAGGATGGAGAGGATTTTCGACGGCCGGAAATAGAACTTGCGGTAGATGATTTCCACCGAGTTGAAGATTTCCTGATGGCTCAGATGCGGGTAGTGCAACGGGGCGATCTGCACGCCGTGCTCATCGATCAGTTCCGCGTGCTCGATGTCGAGCCAGCCTTCCTTCACCGCCTGGTTGTAGAGGAAGGTGCCGGGGTAAGGCGCCGCCAACGAAACCTGGATGGTGTGCGGATTGATCTCCTTGGCGAATTCCACCGTCTCCTTCAGGGTTTCCTGCGTCTCGCCGGGCAGGCCGACGATGAAGGTGCCGTGAATTTTGATGCCGAGCTTGTGGCAGTCCGCGGTGAAGCGCTTGGCAACGTCGATGCGCATGCCTTTTTTGATGTTGTGGAGGATCTGCTGGTTGCCGCTCTCGTAGCCGACGAGCAGCAGGCGCAGGCCATTTTCCTTCAGTATTTTCAGGGTCTTGTACGGCACATTCGCCTTCGCGTTGCACGACCAGGTGACGCCGAGCTTGCCCAGCTCGATCGCGATGGCTTCGGCGCGGGGCAGGTCATCGGTGAAGGTGTCATCATCGAACATGAACTCCTCGACCTGCGGAAAAAGCTCCTTGGCGCGCTTGATCTCGGCGATGACGTTCGCCACCGAGCGGGTGCGGTATTTATGCCCGCCGACCGTCTGCGGCCACAGGCAGAAGGTGCAATGCGATTTGCAGCCGCGCCCGGTGTAGATGGAGACATAGGGGTGCTTGAGGTAACCGATGAAATAATCCTCGATGCGCAGATGCTTGGCATAAACCTCGGTGACGAAGGGCAGCTGGTCCATGTCGTGCAGGATCGCGCGATCCTTGTTTTTGATCAGTGCGCCGGCGGCATCGCGGTACATAATACCGTCAACCTCGGCCAGCGGCCGTCCTTCGGCGATTTCCTTGATGGTGAAATCAAACTCGTTGCCGGCGACAAAATCGATCACCTTCGCGCGGCTCAGCGATTCCTCGGGCTGCACCGCGACCTTGGCGCCGACGAAGCCGATCATGATATCCGGGTTTTCCGCCTTGAAGGCTTCGGCCACCTTCACATCGTTGCCGAAGGAGGGGGTGGAGGTATGAATGATCAGCAGGCCATGGGTTTTGGCGTGGGGGAGCACATCGGCCATGGTCAGGCGCGCGGGGGGGGCGTCGATCAGCGTGGAATCTGGCAGCAGCGCGGCAGGCTGGGCCAGCCAGGTGGGGAACCAGAAAGATTTGATCTCGCGCCGCGCCTGATAACGCGAGCCAGCACCTCCATCGAAACCATCAAAGGAGGGCGGCTGCAAAAACAAGGTCTTCAACATGGTTAATTCTTCTCTTTTCAATGCGGCAATATTTTGCCGGCGTCGGCTTGCATGATCTGGCCACGCCAGTGGACTTTGTCACCTGTAAAACTGGCAACATAAATAACAAAAGAACAAAAATCACGCACCAGGAAAAGCCACGCATCACCGGCTTTGGCAAGCCCGAGGGCGGAATCGATGGCGCGCGCGGCCGCATAGCGGACGCCCAGCACGGCCATGAGCAATATCCAGGCCCAGGCCGCCCCGCCGGAAAACACCAGGGCGAGCAGGCACCAGAACAGCGAGATCTGCAGCACCGAGGCGGCATAGGACACCGGCACCAGCGCGCGGATGGTGCGCGCCCAGCGCAGCTCGTGGCGGAACAGCACGGCAAAATCGTGCTCGGGCACGGTTGTCGCCGGGATGACCTGCGCCAGGGTGAGTTTGTAGCCGCGGGCAACCACCAGCCGGCCCAGCACCTGGTCATCGGCCAGATTATCGGCCACCGCGGCCAGCCCGCCCACCTGTGCCAGCACGGTTTTGGTGAGCGCCATGGTCACGCCCAGGCAATCCTGGCGGCCGAGCTTGCGCGCCAGCAGGGCGCCGGGCAGGAAGGTGTAGTTGATCTGGTTGGCGCCCATCAGCGTCGCCAGGTGCGGCGTGCCCGGCAGGCCGGTGTAAAGCGTGGTCACCAGCCCCACGCCGGGCTCGGCCATCGCCGCCACCACACGGTCGAGGAAATAGGGCGGGACGTGGATATCGGCGTCCGACATCACCAGCGTCTCGTACCGGGCGGCGGGATACATGTTGATAAGGTTGGAAACCTTGCGGTTAGCGCCGTGCAAAGTGTCATCCACCACCACGGCGACATCGCGATCCGGGTAGCGGGCGCGCAGCTTCTCAACAACTTCCAGCACCGGGTCAACCGGGCTCTGCACGCCGAATACCAGCTGGAATTGCGGGTATTCAATGAGAAAAAACGACTCCAGCGCCAGCTCGGTGAGCGGCTCCACCCCGCAGAGCGGCTTGAGGATGGAAACCGGCGGATAGGCGGACGGCACCGGCGCGGGTGCAGCGCAGAAGCGGCGGATCAACTCCGTGCCGATGAGCAACTGCGCCACGCCGATGAGCGCACAGAACCCGGCAATCCCGGCGAGAATGTGCAACTTACTGGCCGCTGGGGGTGAGAGTGCCACCGGAAAGCGTGGTGATCTTGGCCCGCAGCGCCGCGATCAGCCTCACGGCGTCGCCGCCACTGACCAGCGCGCTGAAATCCGACGCATGGACGGCGACCTGGCTGATGGTGCCATCCAACAGCACATCGGTGATCTGCCAGCCAGCGGGGCCGTTGGCGACGACGTAGTCAATCTCAGTCGGCGCGCTCCCGTCAGCCGGGACGATCTGGGTTTCCACGATCTTGCTCGCGCCTAGGGATTTTTCGGCGGGCAGCAGAACGAATTTGGCGCCCTCGCCCTTGAACTGGCTAACATAGCTGGCCACCGTGAACTGCTCAAAAAGCGCCCTGAGCTGCTTTTGCTGCGCGGCCGGCAGGGTGGCCCAGGAGAAGCCGACAGAATTTTGCGTGACCAGGGGCAGATTGTAGGTCTGCCTCACCACCGGGTCCAGCGCCGCATAACGCGCGGCGAAGCTCTGCCCGGCGCTGCCTGCTTTCATGGTGGCCAGCAGCGCGGCGTCCAGCGCGCTCACCGGCGCCGCCTCCGGAGGGGCGGCCGTGGCGGCCAGAGGGAATCCAAGCGCCAGAACCAGCGCGGCGCTGCGAAACAGATTTTTCATGGCGTGATAATCGCTGCTCACTGTGCCGGAATTGCGACCAGATCGTAGTGCGTCTCCGCCCCCAGCGCCGCAATCGCATGCGCCACGATGTCAGCCGTGGTCAGCCCCGCATCGATCAGCTGCGCCACCGGGGTGTTGTGATCGATCAACCTGTCAGGCAACGTCATCGGCCGGAATTTCAGCCCCGAGTCGAACACGCCGCTCCAGGCGAGGTAATGCCCGACAGCGGCGCTGAAACCGCCGGCGGCGCCGTCCTCGATGGTGATGAGAACCTCATGGTGGCGGGCAAGCTGACTTACCAGCTCGATATCCAGCGGCTTCATGAAGCGGGCGTCAGCAACCGTGGTGGGAAAGCCGCGGGCGGTCAGCTCGTCGGCGGCGCGCAGGGCGTCGGCCAAGCGCGGGCCAAGGGCGAGGATGGCGACCTTGCCGCCCTCACGCACAATACGGCCCTTGCCGATTTCCCACGGCGCGCCGCGCGCGGGCAGAGCGACGCCCAAGCCCTCGCCGCGCGGGTAGCGGAAAGCGGAGGGGCGATCGTCAATCGCGGCGGCGGTGGCGACGGCATGCATCAGCTCGGCCTCATCTGAGGGGGCCATGATGATCATGCGCGGCATCGGCCCGAGGAAGCAGAGATCATAAATACCCGCATGGGTCGCGCCGTCGGCCCCGACCATGCCGGCGCGGTCCATCGCGAAGCGCACCGGGAGCGATTGCAGCACCACATCATGCACCAGCTGGTCATAGCCACGCTGCAGGAAGGTGGAATAGATCGCGCAGAAGGGCGCCATGCCCTCGGTCGCCATGCCGGCCGCGAAGGTGACCGCGTGCTGCTCGGCGATGCCGACATCGAACATGCGGCCGGGGAATTTGGCCTCGAACTTGTCCAGCCCGGTGCCCGGCGGCATGGCGGCGGTGATGGCGACGATGTTGGGGTTGGCTTCTGCCTCGGCGATCAGCGCCTTGGCGAACACGTTGGTGTAGCTCGGCGGGCCGGGCGGGGCCTTGTTCTGCTCACCGGTGACGACGTTGAACTTGGAGACGCCGTGGTATTTGTCCGCCGCCGCCTCGGCCGGGGCATAGCCCTTGCCCTTTTGTGTGACAACATGCAGCAAAACCGGCTCGTGGCTGTCGGAATCGCGGATATTGCGGAGCACGGGGAGCAAATGCTCAAGGTTATGGCCGTCCACCGGGCCGACATAATAAAAGCCCAGCTCCTCAAACAAGGTGCCGCCGGTGAGGATGCCGCGGGCGTATTCCTCGGCGCGGCGCGCGGTGCGCTCCAGCGTGCGGGGGAAGCGCTTCGCCATTTTGGCCGCAAAGTCGCGCAGGGACATGAAGCTGCGTGAGGAAATCAGCTTGGAGAGATACGCGCTCATGGCGCCGACCGGCGGGGCGATCGACATGTCGTTATCGTTGAGGATGACGATGAGGCGGGACTTCATGGCCCCGGCGTTGTTCATCGCCTCATAGGCCATGCCGGCACTCATCGAGCCATCGCCGATGACGGCGATGACATTGCGCGGGTCTGCTTCGTGCTTCAGGTCGCGCGCCACGGCCATGCCTAGCCCGGCGGAGATGGAGGTGGAGGAATGGGCGGCGCCGAAGGGGTCGTACTCGCTCTCCGAGCGGCGGGTGAAGCCCGAGAGCCCGCCCGGCTGACGCAGGGTGCGGATACGATCGCGCCGGCCGGTGAGGATTTTATGCGGGTAGGTCTGGTGGCCGACATCCCAGATCAGCCGGTCCCGCGGGGTCTCGAACACCGCATGGATGGCGACGGTGAGTTCCACCACGCCAAGCGAGGAGCCCAGATGCCCGCCGGTGACGGAAACGGTGTCGATGGTCTCGGCGCGCAACTCATCAGCCAGCTGCTTGAGCTGTTCGGCGGAAAGGTTACGCATGTCGGAGGGGAATTTCACCCGGTCCAGAAGCGGTGTGCGCGGCGGCATCAGATCAATCCTCCGGTACGCCGCGCCAGTGTTATCCGCATTATCTTCTTTATCCTTCACTCAAACCAAATAACCAAAACCTGTGTCAGCAGAGGCACAGCGTCCGGTTCACCGTTCATTTACTGCCACATAAGCGACACGCAACCGAATTGCCAGCGCCCCTTAACCCGCTGCCAGCCCGATTTGTTCAGCCGCGGAAGAGCAGGTATGAAGGTACACCTTACACTGCTGCTTGCGGAATTGGCAGGCAATGACCTAATGCACCTATCAGAAAGATGAACAGCGTGACAGACCGGCAACAGGATTCTTAAGATGGACGGCACAACCCCTCCCAAATCGATGCGTGTGATACTGGCGCAGCCCCGGGGCTTTTGCGCCGGGGTGGAGCGCGCGATCGATATCGTGGAACGCGCGCTGGTGAAATTCGGCCCGCCGATTTATGTGCGTCATGAAATTGTGCATAACCGCCATGTGGTGGAGGACCTGCGGGCGCGCGGCGCCGTGTTCGTGGACGAGCTCGACGAGGTGCCCGATGGCGCGATGACCGTGTTTTCCGCCCACGGCGTGGCCCGGAAGGTGGAGAATGCCGCCAAAACCCGTGAACTTCCGGTGATTGACGCCACCTGCCCGCTGGTCGCCAAGGTGCATGCCGAAGGCCGCCGCTACGCCGGGCAGGGCCGCGAGATCGTGCTGATCGGCCACGCCGGACACGCCGAGGTTGAGGGCACGATCGGCCAGATCGACGGTACAGTTTACCTGGTGCAGACGGTTGAGGACGCCACGGCGCTCCAGGTAAAAACCCCCGAGAAACTCTCCTACATCACCCAGACCACGCTCTCGGTGGATGATACGCGCGGGATCATCGCTGCGCTGAAGGCGCGTTTTCCCGTCATCGTGGGGCCGGATGTACGCGATATCTGCTACGCCACCCAGAACCGCCAGGAGGCGGTGCATCACCTGGCCGAGCTGGTGGACCTGATTCTGGTGGTGGGCAGCAAGAATTCCTCCAACTCCAAGCGCCTGCAGGAGATCGGCGCCGAGCTTGGCCGGCCGAGCTACCTGATTGACGATGCGGCGCATCTGCAGGCGTCGTGGTTCGAGGGAATTCGCACCGTCGGTCTCACCGCGGGCGCCTCCGCGCCGGAAGTGCTGGTGCAAGGCGTAATCGAAGGCCTGCGGCAGTTCGGCCAGGTAAAAATCGAGCTGCTGGCCGGTACGCCGGAAGACGTGAAATTCAAATTACCGGCCGAAGTGGCCGAAGTCTAAGGACAGCAAACATGGTTCCGTTAAGTCAGGCCCTTAAAGTTGGCGCCTATGTGGTGAAGCAGCATATCACCGGCGTGAAGCGATACCCGATGGTGTTGATGCTGGAACCGCTGTTCCGCTGCAACCTGGCATGCTCCGGGTGCGGGAAGATCGATTATCCGGCGGATATTCTCAACCAGCGGATTTCTGTGGCGGATGCCATCGAGGCGGCGCGCGAGTGCCCGGCGCCGATTATCGCCATCGCCGGCGGCGAGCCGCTGCTGCACAAGGAGATGCCGCAGATCGTGGACGCCTATCTGAAAATGGGCAAATACGTGATTCTCTGCACCAACGCGCTGCTGCTGGAGAAGAAGATCGACCAGTATAAGCCGCACAAAAATTTCTGCTGGGACATTCACCTGGATGGCGACAAGCAGATGCATGATAAATCCGTCGACCAGGACGGGGTTTATGAGCGCGCTGTCGAGGCGATCCAGCTTTCCAAGGCCAAGGGCTTCCGCACCAGCATCAACTGCACGCTGTTCGAGGGCGCGGACCCGGACCGGGTCGCGGCATTCCTCGACACCGTCGCGGATATGGACATTGAGGGCGTGATGACCTCGCCGGGTTACGCCTATGAGCGCGCGCCGGACCAGGAGCACTTCCTCAACCGCACCCGCACCAAGGAGCTGTTTCGGGCCATCTTCAAGCGCGGCCTGGAGAGCAAGAAGCGCGGCAAGAAGTGGAAATTTACCCAGAGCCCGCTGTTTCTGGACTTTTTGGCCGGCAACCAGAGCTATGCCTGCACCCCCTGGGGCAACCCAACGCGCAATGTGTTCGGCTGGCAGCGCCCCTGCTACCTGCTGGGCGAAGGCTATGCCAAAACCTACAAGGAGCTGATGGAGAGCACCGACTGGGATAAATACGGCGTCGGCAATTATGAGAAATGCTCCGACTGCATGGTACATTCCGGTTTTGAGGCCACCGCGGTGATGGATTCAGTGAAAAAACCCTGGAAGCTGGCGGCGCTGGCGATCAAGGGCATGAAGCTGGACGGCGCGATGGCGCAGGATATTCCGCTGGATAAGGCGCGCAAGGCCGAGTTCGTGTTCTCCAAGCATGTGGAGACGAAAATGGCCGAAATCGACGCGAAAAAAGCCGCGCGAGTCGCAGCGGAATAAGGTTCGGGGTGGGCGATGAGGAAAGCCATCGCCCATCTGAGCGCCGCCGACCCCCTTTTAGGCGCGCATATCGGGCGGATCGGGCGGATCAAACGCGATCCGCCCCAATTTTCCGAGCCTTACCCTGCCCTGCTCTCCGCCGTGGCGCACCAGCAACTCCACGCCCGCGCCGCCGAGGCCATTCTGGGCAGGCTGAAAATGCTTAGCGGTGGCGCCCTGCCGTCCCCTGCGGCCATGCTGGCCCTGCCCGAGGAAGCCCTGCGCGGCTGCGGGTTCTCCGCCAGCAAAATGGCGGCACTGCGCGACATTGCCGCCAAGGCGGCCGATGGCACCATCCCCTCGCGCGCCCGCGCGCTGCGCCTCACTGATTCCGAACTGATCGGGCGGCTCACGGCGATTCGCGGCGTGGGGCAATGGACCGTGGAAATGCTGCTGATCTTCACCCTGCGCCGGCCGGATGTTTTGCCCGTGGATGATTTTGGCGTGCGCGAGGGTTACCGGCTGCTGCATGGGCTGGCGGCGCAACCCAAGCCAAAAGAGCTGGCACGGCTTGGCGAGTTGTGGGCGCCGTATCGCTCAACGGCCGCGCTGTATCTGTGGCGGGCGGCGGATCTAGGCAAGCCAGAGGCCAAATAAAAACGGCGCCCGAAGGCGCCGTTTTCAGTGTCAGTACTGTAAAATTAGGCGCTCTTCGCCATGATCTCGTCCGCGATGTTGCGCGGCACCGGATCGTAGTGATGGAACTGCATGGTGAAGGAGGCGCGGCCTTTGGTCATGGAGCGCAGATGCGAAATGTAGCCGAACATTTCCTTCAGCGGCACATGCGCGCGCACGATGATGGTGGAGCCCGAGGACTCCTGGTTCTGGATCATGCCGCGGCGGCGGTTCAAATCGCCCACCACGTCGCCCACATGGTCCTGCGGGGTGGTGATTTCGACATCCATAATCGGCTCGAGGATGATCGGGCTGGCTTTCTTCATGCCTTCGCGGAAGCAGGCCTTGGCGGCGATTTCGAATGCCAGGGCGCTCGAGTCAACGTCATGGTACTTGCCGTCAACCAGGGTGTACTTGAAGTCCACAGTGGGGAAGCCCGCGAGCACGCCGGTTTCAGCCTGGTTGCGGATGCCTTTTTCCACCGCCGGGATGTATTCCTTCGGCACCGTGCCGCCGACGACCTTGTTCTCGAACAGGACGCCCTCGTTACGCTCCTGCGGCTCGAAAATGATCTTGACTTCAGCGTACTGGCCCGACCCGCCGGACTGCTTCTTGTGGGTGTAGGTCTCGGTATGCGCCTTGGAAATCGTCTCACGATACGCCACCTGAGGCGCGCCGATGTTGGCATCCACGCCGTATTCGCGGCGCAGACGGTCGATGATGATTTCCAGATGCAGCTCGCCCATCCCGGAGAGAATGGTCTGGCCGGTTTCCTGGTCGGTCTTCAGGCGCAGGCTAGGGTCTTCACCCGCCAGCTTCTGCAGGCCGAGGGTCATCTTCTCGATGCCTTCCTTGGTCTTCGGCTCGACGGAAATGTCGATCACCGGAACCGGGAACGCCATGCGCTCCAGCACCACCGGGTCCTCGGCGGCGGCCAGGGTGTCACCGGTGCCGGTATCCTTCAGCCCGACGAAAGCCGCGATGTCGCCCGCGTGCACTTCCTTGATTTCCGCGCGCTTGTCAGCGTGCATCTGGAACATGCGGCCAATACGCTCGCGGTGGCCCTTGGTGGTGTTCATCACCGTGTCGGAAGACTTCAACGTGCCGGAATACACGCGCACAAAGGTCAGCGTGCCGTATTTGTCGTTGATGATCTTGAACGCGAGGCCGGAGAACGGGGCGTTCGGGTCGGCCTTGATGCGGCGCGCGTTCGGGTCGTCCTCCTGGCCTTCTTCCGGGGCAACGCGGATGCCGGGAACGTCCACCGGGCTCGGCAGATAATCAAGCACGGCATCCAGCAGCGGCTGCACGCCCTTGTTCTTGAAGGCGGTGCCGCACAGCACGGGGCGGAAGGCCCCGGTGATGGTGCCGGCCTTGATGCAGCGCTTCAGGGTCTCGATGGAGACATCGCCCTTGTCGAAATACTCTTCCATCGCCGCGGTATCGACCGAGAGCGCGGTATCCAGCAGGAGCTGGCGGTATTCCTCGGCCCGGGCCTTGAGGTTCTCGGGGATTTCCTCGTCATGGAACTTCGCGCCCAGCTCGCCGCCTTCCCAGATGATCGCCTTCATCTCGATCAGGTCGACCACGCCAAGGAAACCGTCCTCAATGCCGATGGGGAGCTGCAGGGGCAGCGCCACGATGTCCAGCTTCTCCTTCAACGTGGCGAAGGCGCGGTAAAAATCCGCGCCGGTACGGTCCAGCTTGTTGATGAAGATGATGCGTGGCACGTTGTAACGGTCCGCCAGGCGCCAGTTGGTCTCGGACTGCGGCTGCACGCCGGCCACGCCCTCGATGATGAAGATGGCGCCGTCGAGCACCCGCAAGCTGCGGTTAACTTCAATGTTGAAGTCAATATGGCCGGGGGTGTCAATGATGTTGATGCGGTGGTCTTTCCACTCGCAGGTCACGGCCGCGGAGGTGATGGTGATGCCGCGCTCACGCTCCTGGTCCATGTAATCGGTCGTGGTATTGCCGTCATGCACCTCGCCGATTTTGTGCGACACGCCGGTGTAATACAAAATCCGCTCGGTTGTGGTGGTTTTGCCGGCATCAATATGCGCGGTGATCCCGATATTGCGGATCTTGCCAAGGTCGAAATCAGCCATCAAAGCCTCCACGGGCGAGGAAAAAACAAAAGGGTACGGCGCCACTCATCGAGCAGCGCGCGCTGCCCGGCTTTTGCGGCAGCGCGGGCCGTTTGGCAACCCCGTTCCCCGCATGGCGCCTCTATATTATTAAGAGCCAGGGTTATTTTGCACCGCAGGGCGAAGGCGGGATGCTCAGGTGCGTCAACTTCGCGGTCATCACGAAGTCGCCGAAGTCGAGGCTCATATCATCGGCCACGCCATCCGCGAAATAGCGCATCTGGCTGCGGAAATCGGGGTTTTCATCATCATTTTTGCGTTCGTAGAAGGCGATGTCCACATCGGCGCTCGGCAGGGCGGCCAGCGCCGGATAGATATTGGGCATGGGGCCGTGGTGGCCCAGAATGGCGACGAAGGTGGCCTGGGCGCCGTCAGCCGTGGTGCCGTCGAACAGCGTTGGCGAGATGAATTTGGCCCCCGCGGCGCCCGCGGCCAGCAGCGCCTCGGTATGGGCCATGGGGAAGAGCGTGCCCGGCGGCATCCGCAGCGTGGTGTTGGCAGGCGTGGTGTAGGCGATGATGCCCGAGCCGTCCGCCGCGGTGTGGGTGGCCGTTCCGGCATCGTCGATCTGCTCTTTGCCGCCGTTGTCGCGCTCGCGCAGGGTGAAGGTGAGGGTTTTGCCGTCCTTGCTCTCCCAGGTGATGTAGTCCGTCACCGTCTTGGTCAACGAGCCGTCGACGCCGCGCACCAGCAGGGTCATGTGCTGGGTGGTGGCCCAGCCGGTGCAACCGTCCACCACATCGAAGCTCAACTGCCCGGTGGCGCCAGTGATGTCATGCGTGCGGACCTTGGAGAGATCAAGGGTGTAGAGCGCGTGCTGGCCCGTGAGGCCGGCGGCATGGGCCAGGCCGGGGGCGAGCAGGCAGAGGAGAGCGAGGGGAAGTTTCATGGGCGTATAATGACTTGTCCTTGAGGGGCGTCAAACACGATTGCGCCCCCTGCCCTTGCGCAGCGCCGGGTCGTAGCCGCCACCGCCCGGCCCCATCGGCACCGGGCCGCGGTTTTTGGGCGCGCGCGGCGGCGGGGGTGGCGGGGCGATGCCCAGCGCCAGCGCCTCCAGGCGCTTGATCTCGTCGCGCAGGCGGGCCGCTTCCTCGAACTCCAGGTCGCCGGCGGCCTTGCGCATGCGGGTCTCCAGCGTGGCGATGGTCGCGCCCAGGTCCTTGCCGACGAATTCATCGAGGCTGGAGTCTTTCACCGGCGAAACGGTGACATAATCCTGCTCGAAAACTGAATGGATGACCTCGCCGATGTTCTTGCGGATGCTCTGCGGGGTGATGCCGTGAGCCGCGTTCCAGGCGGTTTGTTTGGTGCGGCGGCGCGCGGTTTCCTCCAGTGCCTGTTTCAGGCTGCGGGTCATCACATCGGCATAGAGGATCACGCGGCCATCCACATTGCGCGCGGCGCGGCCGATGGTTTGCACCAGCGAGGTGACGGAGCGCAGAAAGCCTTCCTTGTCGGCATCGAGAATCGCGACCAGCATGCATTCGGGAATATCCAACCCCTCGCGCAACAGATTGATGCCGACCAGAACATCGTAGGCGCCAAGGCGGAGATCGCGGATGATCTCGATGCGCTCCAGCGTGTCGATATCCGAGTGCAGGTAGCGCACGCGCACGCCCTGCTCGGTGAGGTATTCGGTGAGGTCCTCGGCCATGCGCTTGGTCAGCGTGGTGACCAGCACGCGCCCGCCCAGGGCGGATACCTTCTTGCATTCACCGAGCAGATCATCGACCTGGTGCTCGACGGGGCGGATTTCCGTTACCGGGTCCACCAGGCCGGTGGGGCGGATGATCTGCTCGGCGAACACCCCTTGCGTGCGCTCCAGCTCCCACGGCCCCGGCGTGGCGGAGACGAACACCGACTGCGGGCGGAATTTCTCCCATTCCTCGAATTTGAGCGGGCGGTTGTCCATGCAACTGGGCAGGCGAAAGCCGTAATCGGCCAGGGTGGATTTGCGCGAGAAATCGCCTTTGAACATGCCGCCGATCTGCGGCACGGTGACATGGGATTCATCGACCACCAGCAGCGCGTTTTCCGGCAGGTATTCAAACAACGTCGGCGGCGGCTCACCTGCGTTGCGGCCCGAGAGGTAGCGCGAGTAGTTTTCAATTCCTTTGCAGGCGCCGGTGGTTTCCATCATTTCAATGTCGAACGTGGTGCGCTGTTGCAGCCGTTCGGCTTCCAGCAGCTTGCCATCCGCGACGAACTCATCCAGCCGGTCCTTCAGCTCGCGCTTGATGCGGGTGATCGCCTGGGTAAGCGTGGGGCGCGGGGTGACATAATGGCTGTTGGCATAGATGCTGATGTTCTCCAGAACCGCCGTCTGCTCGCCGGTCAGCGGGTCGAACTCCGAGATTTTCTCGATCTCATCGCCAAATAGCGTAACCCGCCAGGCGCGGTCCTCGTACTGGCTGGGGAAAATATCCACCACCTCGCCACGCAGGCGGAACGAGCCGCGCGCGAAGGCGACATCATTGCGGCGGTATTGCAGATCCACCAACGCCTTGGCCAATGTGTCACGGTCAATGCTGCCGCCGGTTTCCAGCCGCACCACCATCTTGGAGTAGGTCTCGACCGAGCCGATGCCATAAATGCAGGAAACAGACGCAACAATCACCACATCCCCGCGCTCCAGCAGCGCCTGGGTGGCGGCGTGGCGCATACGGTCGATCGTCTCATTGATGGCGGAATCTTTTTCGATATAGGTATCCGAGCGCGGGACATACGCTTCCGGCTGGTAATAATCGTAATAGGAGACGAAATACTCCACCGCGTTATCAGGGAAGAACGATTTCATCTCCGCGTATAACTGCGCCGCCAGAGTTTTGTTGGGCGCCAGCACTAAAGTCGGGCGCTGGATACGCTCGATCACCTTGGCCATGGTGAAGGTTTTGCCCGAACCGGTGACACCCAGCAGAACCTGGTCGCGCTCGCCCTGCGCAATACCGGCCACCAGCTGCGCGATGGCGGCGGGCTGGTCGCCGCTGGGCTCGAATTCGGACACCACCCGCAACGGCTTCAACGGCGCGCGGGGCGATGGCTTCTCGGGGATGAAAGTGACCGGGGCAGTGGCTGAAAAAGCGGACATGGCGCAGTATATGGCCCGCGCGCCAAGCAATGGAAGGGGCGGCGGCTGGCGCCGCCCGCTGAGGATAAGCCTATTTCTTGAAGAGTGTCTTCATTTCGTTCATGGCCTCGGAGAAGCGGTGGTTGAGCTTCTCCATGGCCTCGGAATTCGCCTTCTGGATCAAATCGCCCAGCTCGCGGGTGTTGGAAACCGCGTTTTCATACGCCTGCTTCAGCAAGTCAGCCTGCTTGGCCGCGCGCGCCGCGGGCGCATCGCTCACGGAGATATCCTTCAACGTCTCGGTCAGGCCGCTCATGGTGGACTGCATGATCTCCATGTGCCGGCGGGCGACAGCCTGCGCGCCTTCGAGCGCCACCCGGTTGGCCTCCGACAATGCCTCCAGATTGCGCTTGTGCGCAGCCAGCACGGCTTCCATGTCGGGCAGCGCCGGGGTCTTGATCTCCTTAAAGAACTTAGTGAAATCAAAGTCCTTCATCGCAGTGGGCAAGGTGAAAGCGGAACCTGTTTGCTTGGAAGTCGGTTTTTCAGCCATGGATCATATCCTTTTCACGTTGGCGGCAGACCGGAGCCCCGGCCTGCGTCACGCTACCCCAGAAGCCGCCTGGGGGGAAGGCAAATCCACGGCGGGCGCGGCGGGCGCCGGGGCGGCAAAGCGCACGGCCAGAGCGTCCGCCTGGGCCAGCGCCTTGTCCACCGCGGCCATGGTCGCGGCCAGATCCGGCGTTTCATCACGCAGCCAGACGCGCGCGCCGTAGCCCCAGACCAGCGCCAGGCCGCGCTTGCGCACCTCCCCGCGCAGGCCCGTGGCGCAGACGCCCGCAGCCTCCAGCAGCCACCCCATGGACTCCACCGTGGCATGGGCCAGGCAAAGCCCCAGTGGCGGCGCGGCGGGCAGGAATCCCAGCAACGCCACCACCCCCTCGCGGTGCAGCTGCAAAAAATCGAACCGGCGTAGCAACGTGTCAAACAGCCGGTCGCGCACGGTGCCTTCCGCCAAGGCGCCCTGCAAGGCATGGCAATCGGCCATCTCACCAAACTTGCGCAAAATCGCGCCGCAGGAGCCAAAGCGTGCCCGCGCCGTACCCAGCTCCAGCCCCGCGTGCAACGCCGCCGCAGCCGGGGAGACCTTGCGCCACCCGTCCTGCGCCCCCAGGGCGAACGCCGCGCTCACCAGGGCCTGGTCAAAATCCTTATCGGTCATGGTTAGCCGGCCTCGGCCAAGCCGTTGCGGAACATCTCCGCCAGCCCGAGGTAATGCGGCACGGTTTCATCCCAGCTAGCGCGCTCGGCGCTGGTCATCACGCGCGAGAGCTTGGCGGGGCTGCCGATCCAGAGTTCCTGCGCGCCGATGCGTTTGCCAGGGCCGAGCAGGCCGCGCGCGCCGAGCAACCCGGCCTCCTCGACCACCGCGCCGTCCAGCACGGTGGCGCCCATGCCGATGAACGCGCGATTGTGCAATTTGCAGGCATGCACGATGGCGCCGTGGCCGATGGTCACATCCTCGCCAATGTCGGTGAGGTATTCGCCGTGGTCAACATGAATGACCGTGCCGTCCTGAATGTTGCTGCGGGCGCCGACGATGATGGGGTTGGTGTCCGCGCGGAGCACACAGTTGAACCAGATGTTGGCGCCGGGGCCAACGCGCACGTCGCCGATCAGCACGGCGGTCGGAGCGATCCAGGCGGTGGGATGAATCTGGGGCGCAACGCCGCCCAGGGCGTAGAGCAAACCCGAGGGTTTGGAGGGAATATAGGATTCGGGCATCAGCTGTCTCCGAGCATGAGTTTTAGGTTCTGCACGGCGGCGCCGGAGGCGCCTTTGCCGAGATTGTCCAGCCGCGCGATGAGCACCGCCTGCTCGAAAGCGCCGTTGGCGCAGACAAAAATTTCGAGCTGGTTGGTGCCGTTCAGGGCGTCTGGCTCCAGCGTGCCGCCGTAAATTCCGGGATGGGTGATGATATCGGGCGCGTGGCCGTAATGCTCGCGGTACGCCTCGGAAATTTCATACGCGGTGGGGGTGCCGGGAAGCTGGTCCAGGAACAGCGGAATGCACACCAGCATGCCCTGTGCGAAATGCCCGACCGAGGGAACGAACAAAGGCCGGCGCGAAAGGCCGGAGAGCACCATAATCTCAGGAATGTGCTTATGCGCCAGACCCAGGCCGTAAAGCTCAAACGCGGGCCCGTTGGTAGCCTCGTGCGAGGCGATCATCACCTTACCGCCACCTGAGTACCCCGAGACGGCGTTGATGCTCAGGTGCTGGCCGTGCGGCAGCAACCCAGCCTGGATGAGCGGGTGCAGCAGGGCGATGGCGCCGGTGGCATAGCAGCCAGGGTTGGCAACCCTTGTGGCGGCGGCGATTTTGCCCGGCTGGGCGGAATCCAGCTCCGCAAAACCGTACACCCAGCCGGGGGCAATGCGGTGCGCGGTGCTCGCATCCAGGATTCGCGCGCCGGGCGGGGCCAACTCCACCGCTTCGCGCGCCGCATCATCTGGCAGGCAAAGTATGGTGACATCGGCCCCGGCCGTGGCCTCGGCACGGGCTTTTGGCTCCTTGCGGTAAGCCTCCTCCAAGGTGATCAACTCTATGCCCGGCATGCCGCGCAGCCGCTGCACGATGCCCAGACCCGTGGTGCCGGCTTGTCCGTCAATAAAAATACGTGCGCTCATAACCTTCTCTTATCATGGCGTTGCCGCTGTGCTAGGCGGGCGCGTACTAATAACAGGAAACTTTACGCATGTCAGAATCCGCTCCCCCGGCCCAGCCGCCTCTCGCCCTCAACATCCAGTACACGAAGGATCTTTCCTTCGAGGTGCCGAATGCGCCCGCGATTTATACCCAGCTGCGCGCCGCCCCAGCCGTCAACATCAACCTGGATGTGCAGGTCAAGCGCATTCAGGAGGGTCAGGACGTGTTCGAGGTCGCGCTGGCGATTCGCGCCGAGGGCAGCATTGCCCAAGCCCCCAACGGCGCCGCCGAGGAAAAGCCGGTGATCGTGTTCCTCGCGGACCTGGTGTATGCCGGCGTGTTCACGCTGCATGAAATCCCGGAAAACCAGCAGGAGCCTGTGCTCCTGGTGGAATGCCCGCGCCTGCTCTTCCCCTTCGCGCGCAACATCCTGGCCGATATCACCCGCGACGGCAGCTTCCCGCCGGTGATGCTCGGGCCAATTGACTTCGTCGGACTATGGCATTCCCGCCGTGGCCAGGCCGCTGCCGCGAACGCCGAAACCGCGCAGACACATTAAACGGCTCCGGTGGACAAGCCCAAACGGCGCGCCTCACGGTGCGCCGTTTTTATTTGGCCGCTACACGGGGATGAAAATTTTCTTCTTCACGGCAGGGCGTTTGCCCCCCAGGCCCTGCATGAATTCCACCACCGCATCGGTATTCCAGTTCGCAGCCCCATCAAGCCGCGCCACCAGCTGGCCGGCGGCATTGATAACGATGGTGACGGGGATACCGTCAGTATTCAGCACATTCATATTGTCGCCGTTGGGGTCGAGCAGGATGGGTAGATCCGTGATGCCGTGGCTGGCATAAAACGGCGCCACCGCTGCGGCGCCCTCCATGTCGATCGACACGGGGAGAATCAGCGTACCGCTGGCCTTCAGCCTGGGCGCCAGCATCGCGAAGGTGGGCAGCTCCGCGACGCACGGGCCGCACCAGGTGGCCCACAGGTTCACCAGCAGCGGGTGCCCGGCGTAATCCGCCAGCCTGAGGTGTTTGCCCTTGGCATTGGTGAACACCATCGGCGGCGCGGTGACGGGGGCCATCCGGATCATCGCCGCCGCGGCATCCGGCAGGTCCGATTCCGCGATCTGGGCCGCGGAAGATTTGCCCCAGCCCGCGGCGGCGGCTAGACCAGCGGCGGCGGCGATAATGGATCGCCGGGACATCAACAATGGACGAACGGGTTTGACGGACAAAAGCGAGACTCCAACGACCGGGAAACTGCAATGGGGTGGCCGGTTTGGTGCCGGACCCGCCGCCGTGATGCAAGCGATTAATGTATCCATCGGGTTTGATTCCCGTTTATGGGCCGAGGATATCGCCGGCAGCCGCGCGCATGCGGCCATGCTGGGCGCGCAAAAAATCCTGACTCATGAGGACGTTGCCGCCATTGACGCCGGTCTGGCGGAGATCGCCGCCGAGATCGGGGCCGGAACATTTAAATTTTCGGACACGCTGGAGGACATCCACACCAACGTGGAGGTGCGGCTGACTGAGCGCATCGGCGAGGCGGCGCGGCGCCTGCATACCGGGCGTAGCCGTAATGACCAGGTGGCGACGGATTTCCGCCTTTGGGTGCGCCGCGCGATCGACGATGTGAGCGCGCAGGTGAAAGATTTAATGCTGGCGCTGGCCACGCGCGCGGCGGAACATGCGGGCAGCGTGATGCCGGGCTTCACGCATCTGCAAACGGCGCAGCCGGTCACCTTCGGGCACCATCTGCTGGCCTATGTTGAGATGCTGGCGCGCGACGCCGGACGGCTTGCCGATACCCGCCGCCGCCTCAACGAATGCCCTCTAGGTGCCGCGGCGCTGGCTGGAACCTCCTTCCCGATTGACCGTTTCGCGACCGCGGCGGCGCTGGGCTTCGCACGCCCGACCGCCAATTCGCTCGATTCCGTCTCCGACCGCGATTTCGCGCTGGAGTATCTCTCCGCGCTCTCCATTTTGGCGATGCACCTCTCGCGTTTCGCCGAGGAGGTCATCATCTGGTGCTCCTCGCCCTACCGGCTGATTTCGCTCTCCGATGCCTTCACCACCGGCTCCTCGATCATGCCGCAGAAGCGCAACCCGGACGCCGCAGAGCTGACCCGTGCCAAGACCGGGCGCATTTTCGGCCATCTGCTCGGGCTGCTGACTGTAATGAAGGGCCTGCCGATGGCCTATGCGAAGGACATGCAGGAAGACAAGGAGCCGGTGTTCGACGCGAGCGAGGCCATCTCGCTCTGCCTCGCCGCCACCGCCGGGATGGTGCGCGACCTGAAGGCCGACACCGCGCGCATGGCCGAGCTGGCGGGCTCCGGCTTCTCCACCGCGACCGACCTCGCGGACTGGCTGGTGCGGGTGCTGAAAATGCCCTTCCGCGACGCCCACCATGTGACTGGGCAGATCGTCCGGCTGGCGGAAACCAGGGGGGTGGATATCGCGCAACTCACGCTTGAGGAAATGCGCTCCGTCGAGGCGCGTATCACGGCGGAGATTTTTGATGTGCTGACCGTCGAGGCCTCAGTGGCCTCACGCGTGAGTTATGGCGGAACAGCGCCTGCGAATGTGAGCGCGCAGGCGGCAAAATGGCTGGAACAACTTTCATGAAACGAATCACCGTGGCTCTGATGCTTTGCCTGGCGCTCACCGCCTGCGGGCGGCGGGGCGAACCCTCCCCGCCCGGCCCGGCCGGGTCCGTGACCTACCCGCACGTCTACCCGGCGCAATAACCATGGCCGATGCAACACAAGCGGCGGGTCTGCCGGAGCTTCTGGCCGCGCGCCCTGCCCTTTCCATGCACGCCCGCGACGGTCTGTGCTTTGAGGGCGTGGCCCTGAACGCCATCGCGGATGCGCACGGCACACCGGTATGGGTTTACGGCGCGGGGAGCATGCGCGCGCGCTACGCCGCCCTGACCACGGCGCTGGAAGCGCAACAGCTGAACGTGCATGTGCATTACGCGGTGAAGGCCAACGACCATCTGGCCGTGCTCAATATCTTCCGGCACCTCGGCGCGGGGGCTGATGTTGTCAGCCTAGGCGAGTTTCTTCGTACCCAGCGTGCCGGAATCGCCGCGGCCGATGTGGTCTATTCAGGCGTCGGCAAGGCGCCGGTGGAGCTGGCCGAGGCGCTGGGCGCGGGGATTGGGCAGATCAACGTCGAGAGCGCCGAGGAGCTGGAGATGATCTCGGCCATCGCCGGGCGGATGAGCCGCACCGCAAAGGTGGTGCTGCGCATGAACCCGGATGTGGACGCGGGCACGCATGAGAAGATCACCACCGGCCTCGCCGGCAACAAGTTCGGCATCGCCGCGCGGGATATTCCCGCCCTCTACGCGCGGGCGGCAAGCCTGCCGGGGGTGGAGCCGGTGGGCATCGCGCTGCACATCGGCAGCCAGATCCTCTCACCCGCCCCTTACGCCGAAGCCTACGCCAAGGCCGCCGCCATGGTGCGCGCATTGCGCGCGGCCGGGCTTGCGGTCTGCGTGCTCGACCTCGGCGGCGGCCTGGGGATCGGCTATGGCGATGAACCCGGCATGCCGTTGGCCGCCTTCGCCGCCACCGTGCGGCGCGAGGTGGGCGGGCTTGGCGTGCGGCTGTTGCTGGAGCCGGGGCGTTATCTGGTCGGCCCGGCGGGGATACTGCTGAGCAGCGTGATCCTGGAAAAACAGGCCGGGGACAAACGCTTCATCGTGCTGGACGCGGCGATGAACGATCTGATGCGCCCTGCCCTTTACGAAGCCTGGCACGGGATTTTACCACTCGGCGCGGCGCAGCTGCAAAATCCGGTCTCACCGGCTGATATCGTCGGCCCGGTCTGCGAAACCGCGGATTGCTTCGCCAAGGACCGGCCGATGCCGCCCATGGCGCCTGGCGCGCGCGTCGCGATACTGGATGCGGGGGCTTACGGCGCGGTGATGAGCAGCAGCTACAACGCCCGCCCGCGCGCCGCCGCCGTGCTGGTGGACGGTGGGCATTTCCACCTCATCACCCCTCGGCAGACCATCGCCCAGCTATGGGCCGATGAGGCCGTGCCCGTCTGAGCGCCAGGGTTTTATACCAGCCCGCCAAGAGCTTGACTCTCTGGGTTTGGTGGCGGGCTGGTATAAGCTCTTGATTTTGCGCGCGGCCGCCCCACCAGCCCCGCGCGCATACCTGTCAGCTTTAAGGCTGACAGGTATTAGAACGCGTTCAGGATGCTCTGAAAAAATCCCGGTTTCACGTTTGAGTCCTGCGGGGTCGCGCCGGTGGTCACCGGCTGGCCCAAGGCCTCGTTTTCCTGCAAGCGGCGTTGCTCGGCCGCGGCATCCACGGTCGGAGCGGGCACCGGGCCGCTACCGGTGAGCTTGGCAACAAAACCGGGCGGCTTGCTGGCGATCAGCGCGTTCTGGTTCACCTGCGCGCGGATGCCGGGGCTGGGCGCCGGGCCGGCCTGCTCCAGCAGCGCCTGTTCGCCCGGGGTCTGGGTGGTGGGGGCGGTGGTCAGCGCATTCGCGGTATCCAGCGCATCAGCGCCCTGCTGCGCCGCGTCCACCTGCTGGGGCCTTGGTTCGCCGGGGTTTGGCGCGGGCAGCACGCCCAGTTCCGGCGGCAGGGAGAGCGGCGGCTGCGTGCCAACCTGGAAGGCATCGGGCGGGTTGGCTTCCAGCCCGAACGTCTTCTTCATATTGTTGCTACAGCCCGAGAGGGCGATGGCAAGGGTAATGGCGCAGGCGGCGGGGATTTTCATTCTCATGGCCTCTTCCTATCGCTGCGCGCCGTTCGGGGCAACTGGCTTGCGCTGAAACAGGCTTTCCAGCATCAGCGCCGCAACCCCGCAGACGATGGCGGCATCGCCCACATTAAACACATACCAGGACCAGCCGCCGATATGCGCCTGGATGAAATCCACCACCGCGCCATAATGCAAACGGTCCGCCACATTGCCAATCGCCCCGCCGGAAATAGCACCAACCGCCAGGCTGGTGAGCCAGCTTTTGCTCCGCCACAGCCAGACCAGCAGGCTGAAAATCACAACGCTGGCAACGGTGGCCAGCAACATTTTGGCCCCCGCACCCGCGAACATGCCAAAGGTGATGCCGTGGTTCCACACCAGCACGAAGTTGAGCACCGGCAGCAACACGAGGATATGCCCGTCGGTCAGATGCGCGCCGTGCAGCACCCAGTATTTACTGCCCTGATCAGCCGCGAGCACCAGGGCGGCAAGGGAAAATCCAGCGATGCGCTTGTTCACGCAACAGCCTCGCAGCAACGAATGCACAAGCTGGGATGGCTGGCATTGTCGCCCACTTCCGGCAGAATTTTCCAGCAACGCTCGCATTTGGCGCCGGAGGCGAGCAAGGGAAGCTCCATGCTGTCATCCGGTTTTTCAGTCTCCACGGCCAGAACGACCTGAGAGACGATGACGACATCAGCCCATTCCCCGGCGGACAGCCCAAACGACCATTTTTCGGGGATGCTCAAGGCGATTTGCAACGATGAGCCCACCTTCTTCTCGCGCCGCATCTGCTCGATCGCATTGGTGAAATTAGCCCGCACGGCGCGGATTTTATCCTGCCATCTCTCCGCCAGCGCGTCGTTGCGCCAGGTATCGGGCACTTCGGGGAACTGCGTTATATGCACAGACGCCTGCGCGCCAAAACGCGTGACCCATGCCTCCTCCGCGGTGAAGGGCAACGCAGGAGCCAGCCAGGCGGTGAGGCAGCGATGCAGAATATCCAAGAAGCTCCGGCATGCCCGGCGTTTTACAGCATCCGGCCGGTCACAATAGAGCGAATCCTTGCGGATATCGAAATAGAACGCCGAAAGATCGGTGGCGCAGAAATGATGGATGGCGGGGTACACACCAGTCCAGTCATGGCCACACACGGCGGCCTGGATTTTTTGGTTCAACTCCCACAGCCGGTGCAACAGGAATTGCTCCAGCTCCGGAAATTTGGCTTCCGGCAATTTTTCCGCCTCAGAAAAACCATCCAACGAGCCGAGAATCCAGCGCAGCGAATTGCGCAACCGGCGGTAAAGCTCCGCCTGCTGCTTGAGAATTTCAGGGCCGATGCGCAGATCCTCGGAGGTGTCGGCATTCATCACCCATAAGCGCAGAATATCCGCACCGTATTTGTCGTTCACCTCCTGCGGCGCGGTGACATTGCCGAGCGATTTGGACATTTTGCGTCCCTGCTCGTCGAGCACGAAGCCATCGGTCACCACCGCCTTGAACGGCGCGACGCCGCGCGTGCCCACCGATTCCAGCAACGACGCCTGGAACCAGCCGCGATGCTGGTCCGAGCCTTCGAGATAAATATCAGCCGGGGAGGGCAGGCCGCGCGCCTCCAGCACGAAGGCATGGGTGGAGCCGGATTCGAACCAGACGTCGACGACATCGAACACCTGCTCGTAATCCTCGGCCTTGTACTTATCGCCCAAGAAATCTTGCGGCGGGCGGGCATACCAGGCATCGGCGCTCTCGGCCGCGAAAATCTCCACGATGCGGGCCATGACCTCCGCATCGCGCAGCGGCTCGTGCGTGGTTTTGTCAACAAAAATCGCAATCGGCACGCCCCAAGCGCGCTGGCGCGAGATGCACCAGTCGGGGCGCGATTCCACCATGGAGCGGATGCGGTTGCGGCCGATCCCGGGCACGAATTTCGTCGCGTCGATGGCGGCGAGCGCCTTTTCGCGGATCTGCTCCTCGCCATCCATGCGGATGAACCAGTTCGGCGTGGCGCGGTAGATCAGCGGGGCTTTCGAGCGCCAGCTATGCGGATAGGAATGCACGAACTCCGCCCGGTGCAGCAGCGCCCCAGCCGCCTGCAAGGCGTTGCAAACAGGACCCGCCGCTTTGTAAACATGCAGCCCCGCGAACAACGGCACGGCGGGATAATAGGTGCCGTCACCCGCCACCGTATCCGGCACGGCGATGTTATGCGCGCGGCAGAGCAGAAAATCGTCCTCGCCATGGCCGGGCGCCATGTGGACAATGCCAGTACCCGCCTCCATGGTGACAAACTCGCCCAGCATCAACGGCACGGCGAAATCATACCCCGCATCGGCGCTGTGCAGCGGGTGCTTGAACAACAGGCCTTCGAGATCGCGCCCCTGAAATTTGCGCAGCACACTATGCGCGGTAATGCCGGTTTTTGCCGCGAAATCCTCCAGCAGGCCCTCGGAGACGATCAGCTTTTCGCCCGCCACCGCGGCGCTGCCATCGGCGATGGCCTCCACCCGCAGCAGCACATAATCAAGCTCATGCCCCACCGCCAGGCCGCGGTTGCCGGGAATGGTCCAGGGCGTCGTGGTCCAGATGACAATGGCGCAGCCGAGCAGATCAGCCACCTCGCCGGGGGCGCCGCGCGCGATCGTGTCCGCGACGGGGAAGCGGACATAAATCGCGGTGTCCTTTTTGTCGTAATACTCAACCTCGGCCTCGGCCAGCGCGGTTTTTTCCACCGGGCTCCACATCACCGGGCGCAGGCCGCGGTAGAGCGCGCCGTTGAGCAGGAATTTGCCGATCTCGCCCGCGATGCACGCCTCGGATTCGAAATCCATGGTGGCGTAGCGGTTCACCCAATCGCCCGCGACGCCCAGGCGCTTGAACTCCTCCGCCTGCACATCCAGCCAATGCTGCGCGTATTCGCGGCACTCGCGGCGGAATTCCAGAACCGGCACCTGGTCCTTATCCAGCTTTTTGGCGCGGTATTTCTCCTCGACCTTCCATTCAATCGGCAGGCCGTGGCAGTCCCACCCGGGGATGTAGTTGGCATCCCGCCCGGACATCTGCTGCGCGCGGTTGATAACATCCTTGTGAATTTTGTTCAGCGCATGGCCGATGTGCAGATTGCCGTTGGCATAGGGAGGGCCGTCGTGCAGGATGAAGGCTTCACGCCCCTGCCCGGCTGCGCGCAGTTTCTCCCACAGGCGCATCTCCTCCCAGCGGCGCAGCATCTCCGGCTCGCGGGTTGGCAGATCCCCGCGCATCGGAAATTCCGTGCGCGGCAGAAATACGGTGGCTTTATAGTCGGGCTTTGCTTCGGTCATCGGGGCTTCGGTCATGGGCTAAAGGGGTTTGGCCGGATTTTGATCTCTGTCAAGCATGGCGCGCGCCTGCACCGCATCGAGCGCGATCTGCGCCTTGAGCGCCTCGAAACTGGGGAATTTCTGTTCCTCGCGCAAAAAATGATGCAGCGCCACGCTCAGCTCCTGACCGTAGAGATCAGCCTCAAAATCCAACAGATGCACCTCCAGCCGCGATTCCGCCCCGGCCACGGTCGGGCGCTGGCCGATATTGGCAACACCGTTCACCTCCGCCCCGCCCGGCAGCCGCACGGTTACGGCATATACGCCGCGCGCGGGCTCCAAATGGCGGCCAAGCGCAATATTGGCGGTGGGGAAGCCGATGGTGCGACCGCGCGCATCGCCGTGGCGCACCTCGCCGCGAATGGTATAGGGGCGGCCGAGCAACATCGCCGCGTAGCCTGGGTAGCCGTCCTGTAGCAGGCGGCGGATGCGGCTGGACGAGATCAGCCCCTGCGCGTCGCTCACCGGCGGCACCACACTCAGACCCATGCCGATGGCCTCCGCCTGGCGCGCCAGCAGCGCCACATCGCCGCCGCGTCGGTGCCCAAAAGCAAAATCTCCGCCGCAGGCCAGATGCACCGCCCCCACGCCCTCGTGCAGCACCTCGCGGCAGAACTGTTCGGCGGAAAGATGAGAGAACGCCGCATCAAAGGGCAGCTCATAGAGCAACTGCACCCCCATCCCCGCCAGAGCCTCGGCCCGCTCCGGCGAGAGGGAGAGGCGGAACGGCGGGTCCTGCGGGCGGAAAAACTCGCGCGGGTGCGGCTCGAAGGTCAGCACCGCCAGCGGCGCGTCCGGCCTGGCCGCATGGGCGGCGCGCAGCACCCCGGCATGGCCCAGATGCACGCCGTCAAAATTACCCAGGGCCACGCAGGCGCCTTTTGCGGCGGCGGGCAAGCCCCGCCAGTCCTTGAAAATCCTCATGGCACAGCAAAAGCCCCAACGCTTGGCCAAAGGTCAAGGGTGAGGCAGTATGGCGGCACAGATATCGCCCGAACGGAGTTTGCACCATGCGGTTTATCGGCAGAGTTTTGGGCATGGCCATATTGGTCCTCGCGGCCGTCTGGCTCGGGCTGTGGTGGTGGGCGGAGGGCCGGATGCAGACCGGCTTCGCCAACTGGGCCAGCCGCATACAAGCGCAGGGCGATGTAAAAATCAGCTACGCCCGCATCAACCGCGGCCTCTCGCCGCTGGTGGCCGATGTCACGCTCACGAATGTGCTGATCACCGTGCAGCCGAACCCCAGCCAGGCCCCCATATCGGTCACGCTGCCGAGTCTCGGCATGGAAATCGCCGCCGCCAACCCGCGCGAGCTGCGCTACAACCTGCCTCGCCAGGTCAGCATCAACACCCCGCGCGCCGATGTCGCCGTCACCTTCGGCAGCATCGCGCTAACCCAGCAGATTGACCTGAACGCCCTGGCGGCGGCGGAAATCGACCCCTTCAAGGCGAGCGACGCCTCTGCTAGCAACATCAACATCCTGGCCAGCAGCGGCAGCCTGCTGCTGCTCCATATCGATAGCTACGCCGCCCACGCCAGCTTCAACCGCGATGCCGGCGCCGCCGCCACGGCGCTTGGCCTCACTGAGACCATCAAGGGCATCTCGCTCTCGCCTTTGCTCACGCGCCTGGCCTCGGTCCCCTTTGGCGGCGCCATCACACAAATCGGGCTGAAACTGAACATCTCCGGCCCCGCTCCCGCCAACGGGGAGGCGCTGGTGAGCCAGTTCAACGCCGTGCCGGTGGCAAACCCGGCCGAACGCGGCAAAATCGCGCTGCAAGCCGTGCAGGGCTGGGCAGCGCAGGGCGGCAATGCCAATGCCAGCCTCACCCTGGCCATCGGCCCCAGCACGCTAAACGCCAGCGGCACCGTGAAGTTTGACACCAAAACCCAGCCCGAGGGCAGCGCCGATGTCGCTGCGGACCATCTCGACGCTTTCTCCGCCGCCATCACCAACGCCTATCCGCAGACGCAGAACGCCATCGGCATGATCCAGGCGCGCCTCTCGCCTTATCTCTCCAGCACCCCGGCGCAAGGGCAGGCGCTGAACATGCATCTGGTCTACGGCGCGGGCAGCGTGATCATCAACGGCCAAAAAGCCGCGGATTTACCAGAAATTGACTGGAACATGCTGGAGAACCCGCCTGCCCCCACGCCGCAGGCGCCGGGGGACGGTTCAGGCGCCGCGTCTCAGCCGCCAGTGGTATCCGGCGCCCAGTAGAGCAGGCGGCGCAGCAGGCGGTCCACCAGCACATAAAGCGCGATGGTGAGCGCCGCCAGAATGAACAGCGCCGCGAACATCAGCGGGGTCTGAATGCGCGCATTGGCGTTGAGCATGACATAACCCAGGCCCGAGGATGCCCCGGCCCATTCCCCGATGATCGCGCCGATGGGGGCGATGACGGCGGCCACGCGCAGACCCGAGCCAAAGGCCGGCAGCCCGGCCGGCAGGCGGATATGGCGCAATACGGCCAGGGGCGAAGCGTTCATGGTGCGTGCCAGATCCAGCCAGCCGGGCGGCGTGCGGCGCAGGCCATCGGCAAAATTGGCGGTGACGGGAAAAAAGATCACCAGCATCGCCATGATGATTTTCGCCGCCATGCCAAAGCCGAACCACAGCACCATCAGCGGCGCCAGCGCGAATACCGGGATCGCCTGGCTAACCACCAGCACCGGCATGAGCCAGCGCTGCAACACGGGGGAAAACACGATTCCCAGCGCCGCGATGCCACCCAGCACCGTGCCGCAGAGCAGGCCGAGCAGGATTTCCGCCAGCGTGACCAGCGTATTGCCCAGCAACAGGCCCCGCTGCGTCCACAACGCCGCGGCGACATCACCCGGCGGTGGCAGCATGAAGGGCGGCACGGAAGAATAGCGGGCCACCAGCCACCACAGGCCGAGAAACACCAGGAAGGTGGTGGCCGGGCGAACGCCCCTCATGGCGCGATGGCTTCGGTGAGGGTGCGCATCAGCGACCCCTGGGTCTGCAACAGGGCAATATCATCCGCCGCGCGCGGCGGCGGGCCGGGCACATGCAGCGGCGCCCCCAGCCGCGCCGGGGTGCCGGAGAGCACAAACAACGCATGGCCAAGGCGGCAGGCTTCCAGCGGATCATGCGTGATGAGCAGCACCGTGCGCCCCGCCAAAAGCTCCGCCGCCAAATTCTGGATTCTGAGCCGGGTGATGCTGTCCAACGCGGAAAACGGCTCGTCCATCAGCACGATCGGCCGGTCCTCATAGAGCGTGCGGGCCAGCGCCACACGCTGGCGCATGCCGCCCGAGAGCGTCTGCGGCAGCGCCTTTGCCTGCCCCCCCAGCCCGACCCGCTCCAGCAGATGCAAGGCCCGCTCAGGCTCCGGCTTCGCCCCCCGCAACGTGGCGCCCAGCATCACGTTGCGCAGCGCGCTGGCCCAGGGCAGCAAAAAATCCTGCTGCGCCATATAGGCGATCCGCCCGGCCAGCGGCGCGCCGTCGCTCGCCGCCACCTGCCCCGTGGCGGGTGCTTCCAGCCCCGCGATAATGCGCAGCAGCGTGGTCTTGCCCACGCCGCTCGGCCCCAGCAGCGCGGTGAATTTTCGCGCCGCGATCTCGAACCCCAGCCCCTCGAAAACGGTGACGCCTCCGAAATTCAGCGACAGATCCCGCACCAGAATTCCGGGAGGCGTATTCACCTTAGGCCTTGATCTCCACCGCGTAGGTATCCAGCGGCAGAGATTTCTTGATCAGCCCGGCGGCAAACATGAAATCGCGGTAGCGGATATAGCGGAGGGCATCGAGTTTCGCGGGATCGGCCGCGAAAGCGCCCGGCAGCGCATGCCAGGAGGCGATGTCGAGTTTGTCGTTCAGGCTCGGATTCTCCTTCAGGAATTGCGCCAGCACCGCATCGCCGTGCAGGGCCAGATACGCCGCCCCCTCCCTCACCGCGGCGAGGAAGCGCGGCAGCGCCGGGTTACCCAGCGCCTTCAGATTAGCAAGCATGATCAGTTCATCCGAAGGTGGCACACCGTAGTCTTCGGGCAGAAAGATCACCGGGTTCAGCCCAGCCTGGGCCAGCTGAATATCCTCATAGGTGCGGTAGGTGCCAATCACGGCATCCACCGCGTGGCTTTGCAGCGAGCTGACAAGATTGAAATTGACATTGACCAGCGTGACATCGCTCAACCCCAGGCCAACGGATTTCAGCATGGTGCCGATCAGAACTTCCTCCACCCCGGCGATGGAATAGCCGATCTTCTTGCCCTTGAGATCATGCAGGGTGGCAATGCCCCGGCCGCCCAGCGCGGTCAGCGTGTTCAAGGGCTTGTCGATCAGCGTGCCAATGCGGCGCACGGACAGGCCCTGGTCCACCAGCAGGTAAAGCTGGGTCTGGTAGCTGAGCGCCACATCCGCCTTGCCAGCGGCGAGCAGGCGCGGCGGCAGATCCGGGTCAGTAGGCGCGATGAGCGCCACATCCAGCCCCGTGCGGGCATAGGCGCCAATATATTTGGCGGCGAACAGCGGGGCGTGGTCAGGGTTGACGAACCAATCCAGCAATACGGTGAATTTTTGCGGTGTTCCGGCGCGCGCAAGCGGACCGGCCAGAGCGGCGCTGGCGGTGGCGGCAGACAACAGGGTACGGCGGTGTAGTCTCATATGCACTCCCTTCGCTGGCATTACCCAGACAGGTTCAGCGGGTTTGATCTCAGCCAGCGGATTGCGGGCACCCCGGTAAGAGCAGCTTTTTATTGATTCTGCTCCGGCGTCAAGGGGAGCTGGAAATTGAGTAGTGGGTCAGTTTGAATATCCCAGGACCACGCGGCGGTACGCGCGCAATGCCGGGCGTTCGATTCTCTTTGAGGATTTGCTCATGGTGATAACTGGGGAGGAATCCCATGGCTCACGAGAGTTGCCCCTTCGTGCATCGATCCATGAGGCAGGCCATGCCATCGCAACTTTGTCTTTCCCCGAGCTTCTGCTCGATCATGTCACGATCGTCGGGTCGAATGATGCGGCCGGTGGCACGGCCATGGGTGTGAGGCGGGGCAAGCCGATGACGGTGTCCGCGCTTGATGCATTTCTTGTGGCGATCGTGGCCGGCCGCGCGGCCGAGGAAATTCTATAGTTTTTCCAATTAAGAGTGGCATGTTATTAACTCGTCGACGGATTTTTCTGAGAAGCATCTCTGCCGTTTGAGGATGGCGAACGCCTTTTCGATTGGGTTGAAGTCAGGAGAGTACCTGGGCA
>NZ_JAQTZC010000119.1 GCF_028687955.1 Acidocella sp. | reverse complement strand
CTAAGCCGACTTCTGGGTGTAGCCAGATAGGTGTTACCATCGAAAAACTGATTTTTTAAAGATTGGCTATATTACAGCAACAATCAAAAAAGCATGGCGGAGAGGGTGGGATTCGAACCCACGGTAGGCTTGCACCCACAACAGTTTTCGAGACTGCCCCAATCGGCCACTCTGGCACCTCTCCCGAGTACGGCTATGCGTCTCGCCAGCGGCTTATACGGGTCAGCCAGCTCCCCTGCAACCGCCCAGCGCCTCCCGGCGACAACATCTGCGAACTTTATCTGACCATTCGCCCACCAGCCCCGCGCTTTCAGCATTGACACTTCCCCCCGCCCGGCTATAACGCGCCACTCTCGCGACAGGGCCCGGCCCCGCCGCGCACTCTATTTTTGACGACACCAGATTGGACCTAGACCTATGTTCGCAGTCATCCGCACCGGCGGCAAGCAATACCGCGTCACCCCGGACGCCGTATTAAAAGTTGAGAAGCTCGAGGCGGAAGCTGGCAGCACCGTCACCTTCACGGATGTTCTGGCCGTTGGTGGCGAGAACGGGTTGAAGCTCGGCGCCCCGAACCTAGCTGGCGCCTCCGTCACCGCGACCGTCATCGCCCAGGACCGTCTGGCCAAAGTCATCATCTTCAAAAAGCGCCGCCGGCAAAACAGCCGCCGCAAGAACGGCCACCGCCAGTGCGTCACCGTTCTGCGCGTCTCCGCCATTAACGCGGCTTAAGGAGCAGTCACATGGCACATAAAAAAGCAGGCGGTTCTTCGCGTAACGGCCGCGATACCGCGGGCCGCCGCCTTGGCGTCAAAAAATCCGGCGGGCAGGACGTGGTTGCCGGCAACATCATAATCCGCCAGCGTGGCACCAAGGTGAAGCCAGGCATCAACGTCGGCCTCGGCCGCGACCATACGATCTTCGCCCTCGCTGATGGCAAGGTCCTGTTCGAGCGCAAATCCGATGACCGCGTGCATGTATCCGTGACTCCGGTTAAACTCGCCGCCGAATAATCCGGCCGCGCAATCCTTCGAAGAAGGCCGGCACCAGCCGGCCTTTTTTGTTTTAGCAGATCGAAAAAATGAAATTCCTCGACCAGGCCAAAATCTACCTTAAATCCGGCGACGGCGGCGATGGCGTCACGGCCTTCCGGCGCGAGAAATTCATCCAACTCGGCGGCCCCGACGGCGGTGACGGTGGCCGCGGCGGTGACATCGTGTTCGAGGCGGTCGAGAACCTCAACACCCTGATCGACTTCCGCTACACCCAGCACTTCCGCGCCCGCAAGGGCGGCAACGGCTCCGGCGCGGACCGTACCGGCGCTGGCGCCCCCACCCTGCGCATCAAAGTCCCCATCGGCACGCAAATTTTCGCCGATAACAAAGAGACCCTCCTGGCGGACATGGACGCGCCCGGCAAAACCATCACCCTGCTGCGTGGCGGCGACGGCGGCTTCGGCAACGCGCGCTTCAAAACCTCCACCAACCGCGCGCCCCGCCGCGCCGACAAAGGCTGGCCTGGTGAGGAACGCTGGGTCTGGCTGCGCCTCAAACTCATCGCCGATGTCGGTCTCGTCGGCCAGCCCAACGCCGGCAAATCCACCTTTCTTTCCGTGGTCTCCGGCGCGCACCCCAAAATCGCTGACTATCCCTTCACCACCCTGCACCCGCAGCTCGGCGTCGTGCGCCTGTCCATGTCCGAGGAATTCGTCATCGCTGACATCCCCGGCCTCATCGAGGGCGCGCACGAAGGCACCGGCCTTGGCACCCGCTTCCTCGGCCATGTCGAGCGCTGCGCCGTGCTGGTCCACCTGATCGACGGCGCCGCCGGCAACTGTGTCGACTCCTGGCGCACCGTGCGCCACGAACTCGCCGAATACGGCGGCGGCCTCGCGGAAAAGCCCGAAATCATCGTCCTCAACAAGGCCGATGCCATGTCGCCCCGCGAAATCTCCTCGCGCCGCGCCGCCCTCGCCAAAGCCTCCGGCGCCACTGTCATGATCGCCTCCGGCGTCTCCGGCCAGGGCATCCCCGAGGTGTTGCGTGCGCTGCAAACCATCGTCACGGAATCCCGGAAAAAATGATCCCATCGCTGACCGCCGCCCGCCGCATCGTGGTGAAAATCGGCAGCGCCCTCATCGTAGACCCCGCCACCGCCTCGCCCCGCACCGGCTGGCTGAACAGCGTCACGGCGGACATCGCCGCCCTGGCGGCCCGCGGCACGGAGGTCATCGTCGTCTCCTCCGGCGCCATTTCGCTCGCGCGCCGCAAGCTCAACCTCACTTCCCCCAAGCTCCGCCTTGAGGAAAAACAGGCCGCCGCCGCCGTCGGCCAGATCCGCCTCGCCCAGGCCTGGTCAGACTCCTTAAGCAGCCAGCACCTCACCGCCGCCCAGCTCCTGCTCACCCTGGAAGACACCGAGGACCGGCGCCGCTACCTCAACGCGCGCGCCACCCTCAGCACGCTGCTCGCCCTGCGCTGCATCCCCGTCATCAACGAGAACGACACCGTCGCCACCGCCGAAATCCGCTTCGGCGACAACGACCGTCTAGCCGCCCGCGTGGCTGAAATGGTCCAGGCAGACGCCCTCATCCTCCTCTCCGATATTGACGGCCTCTACACCGCCGATCCGCGCAAAAACCCCACCGCCGCCCACATCCCCGTGGTCGAGGCCATCACCCCGGAAATTGACGCCTGCGGCGGCGAACCGCCCCCCGGCTATTCCTCCGGCGGCATGCGCACCAAGCTGGCCGCCGCCCACATCGCCACACAGTCGGGCGTCGCCATGGCCATTGCCTTGGGCAATCCGCAGCACCCGCTCGCCGCCGTTGCTGCGGGCGCCAAATGCACATGGTTCCTCCCCGCGCCTGAAGGCCGCGGCGCGCGCAAAAACTGGATCGCCGGCCACCTCGCCCCGCAAGGCACGCTGATGATCGACGACGGCGCCGCCCGCGCCCTGCGCAAAGGCTCCTCCCTGCTGCCCGCCGGCATCAAAACCGTCACCGGCAGTTTCGAGCGCGGCGACCCCGTGGAAATCCTTGATGCAACCGGCACCCGCATCGCCCGTGGCCTCGCCGCGTACTCCAGCGCCGATGCCCAAACCCTGGCCGGCCACCGTTCCGATGATTTCGAAGCCCTCCTGGGCTTCCGCGGCCGCGACGA
>NZ_JAQTZC010000118.1 GCF_028687955.1 Acidocella sp. | reverse complement strand
CCCAGGCGCGAGAGGGTTTCGGACTGGGCGAGCAGGCGCATGGCGTCAGCCGGGGAGAGGTCGACCACCACGGGCACCAGCAGCGGTTGGGCGGCGACGCGCCCGGCGGAGAATTCGGCGCGCAGGCGTTCCTCGGTGAGGCGCTCATGGGCGGCGTGCTGGTCGGTGATGACGAGGGCGCCGTCAGCCGCGACGGAGAGGATGTAGGTGTCGAGGATTTGCGCCACCGGGGCGCCGAGCGGGTGGGCGGTGAGCGTATGGTCCGGGGTGATCTGGCGGGCGGCGGGGGTGAAGCGCGCGAACTCGGAGTCCGCGAAACCCCGCGCGGCGGCGCTGGGTGGGGCCGGGGCGTGCGCGGGCGGGGTGTAGGTGGCGTAAGAGGCGCTGGCGGGCGGGCGCAATGAGAGGCTGGGGAAGGCCTGCGGGGCGGTGGCCAGGGAGACCGGGCGGTCCAGCAGGCGGCCGATGGCGCCCATGACCAGGCTGCGGATGCCGTTGGCGTCAGCGAAGCGTAATTCGGTTTTGGCGGGGTGGACGTTCACGTCCAGCGCTTCCTCGGGGATTTCGAGCCGCAAGGCGGCGACCGGGTGGCGGCCGGAGGCGATGACATCGCGGTAGGCCAGGCGCAGCGAGGTGCGCAGGTGAGGGTCCAGCACTGGGCGGCCATTCACCACGAAGCTTTGCAGTGCCATGGTGGCGCGCGTGAGGCTGGCGGGGGCGGCGAGGCCGGTGAGGCGCACGTCCTCGCGCACGGCGTCCAGCGGGAGCATGGCGCTGGCGGTTTCGCGGCCGAACAGGGCGGCGATGCGGGCGGGCTCGCCCTGGGCGGGCACGTCGAACATCACGCGCTCGCCGGAGACCAGGCGGAAGGCGGCATGCGGGGCGCTGAGGGCGAGGCGCCAGACGGCGCGCTCGGCGGCGTCGGCCTCGGCGCGCGGGGTGCGGAGGAATTTTTTGCGGGCCGGGGTGGCGTAGAATAAATCTTCGACGATGGCGCGCGTGCCGGCTTCCCCGGCGGCGGGGATGACCTCGCCCACCGCGCCGCCGGCCACGGTGATGCGCGCCGCGGCGTCCTGCCCGGGCGGGCGGCTGATGAGGGTGAGTTTGGCGGCGGCGCCGATGGAGGGCAGCGCCTCGCCGCGAAAGCCCAGGGTAGTGATGCGCACCAGGGCTTCATCAGCCAGCTTGGAGGTGGCGTGGCGCTCGATGGCCAGGGCGAGCTGGGATTGGGCGATGCCGCAGCCGTTGTCGATGACCTCGATGCGCTCGATGCCGCCGCCGGTGAGAATGACCTCGATGCGCGTCGCCCCGGAATCAAGGGCGTTTTCCACCAGCTCCTTCACCGCGGCGGCCGGGCGCTCGATCACCTCGCCGGCGGCGATGCGGTTGATGGTGGCGGGTGAGAGCAGGCGGATGGCGGGAGGCATGCGCGATCATATCAGCTTACCCGCGTGACACCACAAGGGAGGGGCGCGGCGGCGGGGCCAGCGCCGGGGGCTGGGCGATGGCGCGCGGTGTGGGCGGGCCGAGCAGCTGGCCCTGCACGAAATGGCAGCCCAGGCGGCGCAAATAGGCGAGCTGCGCCTCGGTCTCGACACCCACGGCGATGACCTCCAGCCGCAAATTGGCGGCCATTGCCAGGATGGCGTTGACGATGGCCTCGGCGCTGGAGCTTTCGCCGAGTTTCTGGGTGAACCGGCGGTCGATCTTCAGGCGGGAGAACGGCTGCTCGGCGAGCGAGGTGAGCAGGGAGTATTTGGCGCCGAAATGGTCGAGCACCAGCCCGGCGCCGGTGGCCCGCAGGGTCTGGAGCACACCCATGGTGCCGGGGCGCGGCTCGCTCAACACGATTTCGGGGATTTCGAGGTCGAGGAACTCAGGTTTCAGCCCCGTTTTGCGCAAGATGGCGCTGATGCGCGCGGGCAGGTTGATGTCGCGCAGCTGCGCGGGGGAGAGGTTGATGGAAACGCTGGTGTTGGGGGTGCGCGCGGCCTCGGTGCAGGCAGCCTCTAGCACGAAGCAGCCGATCTCATCCGTGAGTCCGGTGGCGTCAGCCAGGGGGATGAAGCGATCCGGCCCGATCAGCCCTTCGGTGGGGTGGTTCCAGCGTGCCAGCGCCTCGAATCCGGCTGGGGCGAGGTCGCTGGCGCGGAACACGGGCTGAAACACCAGGCTGATCTCGTCGCGATGCAGGGCGTTACGCAGGTCGCCGCCCAGGCGCAGCAGATCAGCCGGGCCGCCGGGGGGGGCTTCGTGCCGGGCGGTCTGGCGGTGCAGCCCCGCCTCGTGATGCGAATAGATATGCGCGGTGCCGCCGCCGGCCTGCGCCGCCTGGTTGAGGGCGAATTCCGCCGCCTTCATCAGCCCCGCCGTGTCGGCCGCATGGTCCGGGTAGATGGCGAGGCCGATGGAAAGCCAGAGCTTGATCAGCTGGCCGTCAATGATGAAGGGTTCGTGGAAGGTGGCGGCAATCTGGCCGCCAAGGCTCACCCCCCGGTTGGGCGGCCCGTTGCTGGGGATGAGCATGGCGAATTTGTCGCCGCCGATGCGTGCCAGCGTGTCCTCCTCCTGGGTCATCGCGGCGAGCCGGCTGGCGACCTGTTTGAGCAGCAGGTCCCCCCCGGCGCGGCCGAGCAGATCATTCATCGGCTTGAACTGGTCAAGGTCCATGATGAGTAGCGCCGTGGTGCCGCTGGTGGCGTTGTTGCCCGCCAATGCGGCGGCCAGGGTTTCGCAGAAAAGGGCGCGGTTGGGCAGGCCGGTCAGGGCGTCATAATGCATGAGGCGGGCGATGCGCGCCGCGTCCGCGAGGCGCTGGCTGATGTCGCGGATGGCCATGACGATCGCGGGTTGACCCTCGAAGGCGATGTTGTGGCTGTAGACTTCCACCGGCACCTCGGTTTTGTTGGCGCGCAGCAGGGTGAATGCGGCGGTTTGGGGCTGCGGCGCCTCCAGCTCGGCGCGCAGGGCGGCGCTGTGGTCCGGCCGGGCGAGGTTGACGAAATTCTGCCCCAGCCACTCGCGCTCACGCGTGCCCAGCATCCGCACCAGGGTGCGGTTCATTTGCAGGATGACCCCCTGGCGGTGGATCAACAGCCCGTCGAAAGAAGCGTCGGCGAGGTTGCGGGTCCAGGCGCGGCGCAGGGCTTCCTCGGCTTTAA
>NZ_JAQTZC010000068.1:2516-12964 GCF_028687955.1 Acidocella sp. | reverse complement strand
TTACCGGCGGGTTAGCTGCGTGATATCGCGCACGGCGCCGCGCGCCGCGCTGGTGGTGAGGGCGGCGTAGGCTTGCAAAGCCTGCGAGACCACGCGGGTGCGGTTGGGCTTCCAGGCTTCCGCGCCGCGGGCTTCCATGGCGAGGCGGCGGGCGGCCAGGGTTTCATCCGGCAGGGCAGCGCGCAGGATGCGGTTGGGGATGTCGATTTCGATGATGTCGCCCTCTTCCAACAGGCCGATGTCGCCGCCTTCGGCGGCTTCAGGTGAGGCGTGGCCGATGGAGAGCCCAGCGGTGCCGCCGGAGAAGCGGCCGTCAGTCACCAAGGCGCAGACTTTGCCCAGGCCTTTGGATTTGAGGTAGCTGGTGGGGTAGAGCATCTCCTGCATGCCGGGGCCGCCTTTGGGGCCTTCATAACGGATGACCACCACATCCCCCGCGACGATGCGGTTGCCGAGGATGGCGGAGACCGCGTCGTCCTGGCTCTCAAAAATGCGGGCGGGGCCGGTGAAGACCAGTGCCGAGGGGTCAACCCCCGCGGTTTTGACGATGGCGCCGTCCAGCGCGATGTTGCCGGCGAGGACGGCGAGGCCGCCATCGGGGCTGAAGGCGTGGGCGATGTCGCGGATGACGCCTTTGGCGCGGTCGAGGTCCAAGGACTCATAGCGGCGGTTCTGGCTGAAGGCCTGGGTGGTGCGCACGCCGCCGGGGGCGGCGAGGTAGAGGCTGCGGGCGGCATCCGAAGCGGGGCCTGAGATGTCCCATTTGGCGATGGCCTCGCCCATGGTGGGGGTGTGGACGGTGGGCAGGCTGGTGTGGAGCAGCCCGGCGCGGCTGAGTTCGCCCAGGATGGCGAAGATGCCGCCGGCGCGGTGGACGTCTTCCATATGGACATCGGATTTTGAGGGCGCGACCTTGCAGAGATTGGGGACGCGCCGGGAGAGATGGTCAATGTCTTCCATGGTGAAGGGGATTTCGCCCTCATGCGCGGCGGCGAGCAGGTGGAGCACCGTGTTGGTGGAGCCGCCCATGGCGATATCGAGCGACATGGCGTTCTGGAACGCCTCGAAGCTGGCGATGGAGCGGGGCAGGACGCTGGCGTCGTCCTGCTCGTACCAGCGTTTGGCGAGTTTGACGATGGTGCGCCCGGCTTCGAGGAACAGCTCGCGGCGGTCAGCATGGGTGGCGAGCAGGCTGCCGTTGCCGGGGAGCGAGAGGCCCAGCGCCTCGGTGAGGCAGTTCATGGAATTGGCGGTGAACATGCCCGAGCAGGAGCCGCAGGTGGGGCAGGCGGAGCGCTCGACGGAGGCTGTCTCGGCGTCGGAGACTGAAGGGTCAGCCGCGGCGACCATGGCGGTGATGAGGTCGGCGCGCTCGGTCTTGCCGCCGTGGATGTATTTGCCAGCTTCCATCGGGCCGCCGGAGACGAAGACGGTGGGGATGTTGAGGCGCATCGCGGCCATGAGCATGCCGGGGGTGATTTTGTCGCAGTTGGAGATGCAGATCAGGGCGTCAGCGCAATGGGCGTTGACCATGTATTCGACGGAATCAGCGATCAGCTCACGCGAGGGCAGGCTGTAGAGCATCCCGGAATGGCCCATGGCGATGCCGTCATCCACCGCGATGGTGTTGAATTCCTTGGCGACGCCGCCAACGGATTCGATCTCGCGGGCGACCATCTGGCCGAGGTCTTTCAGGTGGACATGGCCGGGGACGAATTGGGTGAAGGAATTGGCGATGGCGATGATGGGTTTGCCGAAGTCGCCGTCCTGCATGCCGGTGGCGCGCCAGAGGCTGCGCGCGCCGGCCATGTTGCGGCCGTGGGTGGTGGTGCGGGAGCGGTATGCCGGCATTTTAATGTCCTAACTGGTGGAGCGCAGGGGGTATAAATTCACCTGTTTGCGGGCAAAGGCAAGTTTGCGCGCGGCGGCGGGTGATGAATGGAAATTTACAGTTTGTTAACTTTGAAATTGAAATCGGGAGGGTGGGCGTGTACACGCTTGTCGTGAATAAAACTTAATCAACTCAACTTGTAGTTGTTTCGTGGTTTGGGGAGCTTTATGAGCGGTATCATAGAAAATTATACTGGCGTGGTTGAGACTGTCACCCTCAGCACTGCCGGGAGTTATGTGATTACCGCCGATGGCGGGATGGGTGGTGCGGGCGGCGGCGGGCTTGGCGGGGATGGTGCGCTGGTGAGCGGGACGTTCATGCTGACGGCCGGGACGATGCTGGAGATTGTGGTGGGCGGCGCGGGAGCGGCCGGCGCCGGCGGTGGTGGTGGCGGCGGAGGAGGAGGCAGTTTTGTTTTTGATTTGACGACCGGGACGCTGCTGGAAGCGGCGGGTGGCGGCGGCGGCGGCGGGTTTGCCGCGGCCGATGGCGGCGGCGGCGGGGTGATAACCAATGCCGGGGCGAATGGCCTGCAAAATACGGCAAATACATATGGTCTGGTCGCGGAGACCAACCAGGGCGTGGGGATTGGCGGCGTTGGCGGGCAGGGTGGCTCTGGTGGCACTGATACGATTCTTGGTGCCAATGGCGGCGGCGGCGGCGGGGTGAGCGGAAGCGGCACCAATGGCATATCGGCGCTGGGGCGCGGCGGCGGTGACGGCGGCAGCGGCGGCAATGGCGGCATTGTGTTGCCGGGCACCGGGGGGTTGGGATTGGCTGGCAGCGGCGGCAACGGCGGGTTTGGCGGCGGCGGCGGCGGCGGGTGGACAGCGGGCGGTGGCGGCGGCGGATATTCGGGCGGCGGCGGCGGAAGCTATTACGGCGGCGGCGGGGGTGGTTCGTTTGTTGCCTCCAATGCCAGCGCGCAGGTGATGACGCCTGGCTATAATACAATGGCGGCTGGGGAGGTGGTGATTTCGCCGGTGTGTTTCACCGAGGGGACGAGGATTCGCACGCCGCGCGGCAATGTTGCGGTGGAGAGCCTGCGGGCGGGCAGCAAGGTGTGCTTGAGCGGCGGCGGGGTGGCCGGGGTTGTGTGGCTGGGGGTGCAGAGCATGGCGCGCGGGCTTGGCGATCCGCTGCGGGTGCTTCCCATACGGATAAAGGCCGGGGCGCTGGGCAAGGGCGTGCCGCGGCGCGATCTGCTGGTATCGCCCGCGCATGCGTTGTTCGTGGACGGGATATTGGTGCAGGCGGGGGCGCTGGTGAACGGGATTTCGGTGGTGCGGGAATATGCCGTGCCTGAGGTGTTCCGGTATTACCATGTGGAACTGGCTGCGCATGCGCTGCTGCTGGCGGAGAATACGCCGGCGGAGAGCTTTGTGGACAATGTGCACCGTGAGCAGTTTGACAACTGGACCGAGCGTGAGGAGCGGCCCGGGATTGTGGAGATGGATTATCCACGCGCACTCTCTGCCCGGCAGGTGCCGCGCGTGACAAGGGAGCGGTTGCTGGCGCGCGGGATGGCGCTTTTTGGCGCCGTGGCGGCTTTGGAACAGGAGGGGCGCGGGGAGGTGAAGCGCAGGGCCGGTCCGGCACGGCGCAGGGCCGCGCAGGACCGTGCAGGACCAGGGGAGGTGAGGCCCCTGGCTTGAGACCTGCGTCAGGGACGGTGGTTCAGGTGTTCATCGCCTCGAAGAAATCGGCGTTGGTTTTGGAGTATTTCAGCTTGTCGAGGAGGAATTCCATCGCGTCGGTGGTGCCCATCTGGCTGAGGATGCGGCGCAGCACCCACATTTTGGACAAAGTGGCCTTCTCGACCAGCAGCTCTTCCTTGCGGGTGCCGGACTTGGTGATGTCAATGGCGGGGAAGGTGCGCTTGTCGGAGAGTTTGCGGTCCAGGATGATTTCGGAGTTGCCGGTGCCTTTGAACTCTTCGAAGATGACTTCGTCCATGCGCGAGCCGGTGTCGATCAGCGCGGTGGCGATGATGGTCAGCGAACCGCCTTCCTCGATGTTGCGCGCGGCGCCGAAGAAGCGCTTGGGGCGCTGTAGGGCGTTTGCGTCCACGCCGCCGGTGAGCACCTTGCCCGAGGAGGGGACGACGGTGTTGTAGGCGCGGGCGAGGCGGGTGATGCTGTCCAGCAAAATGACGACATCGCGCTTATGTTCGACCAGGCGCTTGGCTTTTTCCAGCACCATTTCGGTGACCTGGACGTGGCGGGTGGCGGGTTCATCAAAGGTGGAGGCGACGACCTCGCCCTTCACGGAGCGCGACATGTCGGTGACCTCCTCGGGGCGTTCATCGATGAGCAGGACGATGAGGAAGACTTCTGGGTGGTTGGCTGAGATGGCCGCCGCGATGTTTTGCAGCATCACGGTTTTGCCGGTGCGCGGCGGGGCGACCACGAGGGCGCGTTGGCCTTTGCCGATGGGGGCGATGAGGTCGATGACGCGGGAGGTGTTGTCCTTCACCGAGCCTTTGGCGGTGGGCTCGGTGAGCTCGACCTCCATTTTCAGGCGTGAGGTGGGGTAGAGCGGGGTGAGATTATCAAAATTGATGCGGTGTTTGACCGCGTCGGGCGATTCAAAGTTGATTTTGTCAACCTTGGTGAGGGCGAAGTAGCGCTCCCCCTCCTTGGGGGCCTTGATTTCGCCGTCCACAGTGTCGCCGGTGCGCAAGGAGAAGCGGCGGACCTGGGCGGGGGAGACGTAGATGTCTTCCGGGCCGGGGAGGTAATTGGCCTCCGGGTTGCGCAGGAAGCCGAAACCATCGGGGAGGATTTCAAGCGTGCCATCGCCGCGGATGACCTGGTCATTATCAGCGAAGGCCTTGAGGATGGCGAACATCATGTCCTGCTTGCGCAGGGAGGAGGCGTTCTCGACTTCCAGCTCCTCCGCGAGGGAAAGCAGGTCCGTGGGCGATTTGGCCTTGAGTTCGGCTAGATGCATGGGTGGTCCGATCGGGAGTGCGCGCCAAGCGGATGCTGGCGCAAAAGGGGCGGCAGGGATGTTTGCAGGCTGAATACAGCCGCGGCGGCGCGAATGGCCTGAGCCGTTACATGAGGGTTTTGGTCCGCAACGTCAAGCTGGGGACACGTGAAAACAATGGTTCCAGGATTGGCGGAAACGGCTTAAATTGGCGGCATGAAAATTGCGCTCAAAATTGCCCTCTATCAAGGTCCTGGCGCTGTTAATGACCCGCAAGCCGCGTTTACGCTTATGCAACGCAAGGCGGCGGAGGCCAAGGCGCGGGGCGCGGATGTGCTGCTGCTGCCGGAGATGTATCTCTCGGGCTACAATATAGGGCCGGAGAATGCGCGCCGGTGTGCGCTGACGGCGGCGGGGCTGGCGCCGGCGCGGCGGTTTGCGAAGGAGCAGGGCATTGCCCTGGCGTTCGGCTACCCGGAGCTGGTGGGCGAGCGGGTGGCGAATGCGGTTGTGTTGATTGGCCCGGACGGGGAGATTTTGCTCAATTACCGCAAGACGCATCTGTTCGGTGAGCTGGACCGGGCGATGTTCGAGGAGGTGGGCGCGCAGTTTCCGGTGGCCAGGCTGGGCGGGTACACGGTTGGCCTGCTGATCTGCTATGACATCGAGTTCCCTGAGCCGGCGCGGCGGCTGGCGCTGGCGGGGGCGGATATCATACTGGTGCCCACGGCCTCAATGGAGCCGTATGACCAGGTGGCGCGGCATGTAATTCCGGCGCGCGCCTATGAGAACCAGGTGTATATAGCCTATGCCAACCATAGCGGGCAGGATGACGGGCTGAGCTATATCGGGCTTTCCAGCATTTGCGGGCCGGATGGCAAGGTGCTGGCGCTGGCGGGCACGGGTGAGGAGATGTTGCTGGCGGAGGTGGCGCCGGAGCACCATGCCGCCGTGCGGCGGGCGGACCCGTTGCTGGCGGACCGCCGGCCGGCGTTATACGGGCCGCTGGTAAAGTGAAATAGGGTTTGCTCAGGGGGGCGGATGCTCTCATACTGCCCGGAAATACTGCCCGGGAAATAGGAGGTGACGCTATGATTTTACAGGCTATTTTAGCCAATAAGCCGGCCGGATATATTGCTGTACCGCAGGAAATGCGGGTTAGTGCTGTGATTGCCGTGCTGGCGGAGAAGCATATTGGCGCGGTGCTGGTGGTGGGGCCGCAGGATGATCTGGTTGGCATATTGAGCGAGCGCGATGTTGTGCGCAGCCTCTCGGTGCGCGCCGCTGCCACACTGTATTTGACCGCGGCGGATTTGATGACACCCAATCCGGCTACCGCCTCGCGGGCGACCACGGTGGAGGAGGCGATGGAGCTGATGACCAACGGGCGGTTCCGGCATTTGCCCGTGCTGGAGGATGGCAGGCTGATTGGGCTGGTGAGCATCGGCGATGTGGTGAAGGCGCGGATCGATCACCAGAAATACGAGGTGGAGACGCTGCGGACCTATGTGGCGGGCGGCGTCTAAGCCGCCGCTTTTTGCCGCCCCCCTAGGGGCGGGGTGAGAATTTGGCGGCAGCTGGGTTGCGGGCGTGTCATTGACTCGGGCGAGGCTTAGGGTCTTTTCTGCGCGCGGATTTCAGGTAATGGCTGGTCATGCATAAGTTTCTTGTCAAATGTGATGAAGCGCTCAACGAGATTTCATCTCAGGGGCGCTACCGGCGCTTTGTGGCACTGGAGAAGCTGGCGGACAGGTTTCCTTATTATTCAGTGACCATGGAGGGGCGGACGCGCGATATTCTCGTGTGGTCGTCCAATGATTATCTGGCCATGGGGACGGATCCGGTGGTGATCGAGGCTTCCATCGATGCCGCAAGGCGGATGGGCGCCGGTGCGGGGGGGACGCGCAACATCGCAGGCTCTTCGCCGCTGCATGTGGCGTTGGAGGAAGAACTCGCGGATTTGCACGGCAAGGATGCGGCGCTGCTGTTCACCTCGGGCTATGTCTCGAACCAGGCGACGCTGGGCGCGATGCTGAACGCGCTGCCGGACTGGCATGTGTTCTCCGATGCGCAGAACCATAATTCGATGATTGTGGGGATAAAGGACGGGCGTAAGGCCAGCGTGCATGTATTCAAGCATAACGACATGACGGATCTGGAGCGGTTGCTGGCGGCGGCGCCGGCAGATGCGCCCAAGCTGATCGCGTTCGAGAGCGTGTATTCGATGGATGGCGATATCGCGCCGCTGAAGGAGATATGCGATCTGGCGGACAAGTATAACGCGCTGACGTATCTCGACGAGGTGCATGCGGTGGGCCTGTATGGCGCGCATGGCGGCGGGGTTTCGGAGCGCGACGGGGTGGCGCACCGGATTACGATTATCGAGGGTACGCTGGCCAAGGGGTTTGGCTGCCACGGCGGGTATGTGACCGGCGATTTCAAGGTGCTGGATTATATCCGCTCGGTGGCGGCGGGGTTTATTTTCACCACCGCGCTGCCGCCGCCCACGGTTGCGGCGGCGTTGGCGTCGGTGCGGACGCTGAAGGCGGATTCCGCGCGCCGGGCCTTGTTGTTCGACCGGGCGGCGACGCTGAAGGCGAAGTTCCGCGCGGCGGGGCTGCCGGTGATGGCGAGTTCCAGCCATATCGTGCCGCTGATGATCGGCGATGCGGGGAAGGCGACGATGGTTTCGATGCGGTTGATCCGCGAGTTCGGCATGTATGCGACGCCGATTAACTACCCCACCGTGGCGCGGGGGACGGAGCGGTTGCGCTTTACGCCGGGGCCCAAGCATACCGATGCCATGATGGATGATTTGGTGGCGGCGTTGCAGACGATTTTGCTGAGCGAGCCCGCCGTTGCCGGCGCCTGAGCCTTGGAACGGGGGCTTAGGGGCAAGCTTGTTCGTGTAATCGGCGGGTCCAAGGGGATTGGCCTTGCCCGTCCGCGCGGCTTCGCGGCTGAGGGGGCGCGGCGGCGCCGGTGGTTTTGTCAAAGATTCTGTTGCAAGATGGGACAGCGGGGGTATGGTTTTGCGGAATTCTGAAAATCTGTAATAAATTTAAACTGCGGCGCAGCGTGGCTCAACGAGGTGGCGCCGCCGCGAAGTGCCTGACCGATAAAAACCACCGGAGAGACACACAATGAAACTTGCCAACCCCGCACCACTCGGATTGTTTGGATTTGCGCTCACCACCTGGCTGCTCAGCCTGGTCAACGCCGGGTTCTTGCCCGGAACGTCCGTTCCCCTCGTGCTGGCCATGGCATTTGCCTATGGCGGCACGGCGCAGTTTTTTGCCGGGTTGATGGAAATGGCCAACGGCAATACGTTCGGTTTTGTGGCGTTCTGCTCTTATGGCGCGTTCTGGTGGAGCTTCGCGCTGTTCGCGAAATTCTTTGGCGATGGCGTGCCGGGGGCGGCTGTTGGCTGGTATCTGATTGTGTGGGGCGCGTTCACCTTTGCGATGTGGATTGGCACGTTCGCGCTCAACCGCGCGCTGTTCCTGATCTTCCTGGCGCTGTGGCCGACATTTTTCCTGCTCGGGATGGGGCCGATCACCGGCAATGCGGAGCTGACCACGCTGGGCGGTTATGGCGGGCTGATCACCGCGCTCCTGGCATTCTACTTGGGTGCTGCCGAAATCATCAACGAGGCGCATGGCCGGACCGTGTTGCCGGTTGGGGCGCGTTCCTGAGATTTCTGTACCTGATTTTCAAGAAAGAAGAAAAAATGAGCGATTATCCCAGCCTTTATGCAAAATGGCAGCAGGCGCCGGAGGCTTATTGGGCGCAGGCGGCCGAGCTGATTGACTGGGACAAGGCGCCGGAGCGGATATTTGATGGCGCGAGAGGGCCTTATGGCACGTGGTTCCCCGATGCCTGGCTGAATACATCGTATAATTGCCTGGATCGCCATGTAGCGGCCGGGCGCGGCGCGAATACCGCGCTGATATGGGATTCGCCCATGGAGGGGCGGGTTGAACACATTACCTACGCGCAGGCGCTGGGGCGGGTTGAGAAAATCGCCGGGGCGCTGGCCGCACTCGGCGTGACTAAGGGTGACCGGGTTGTTGTGTATATGCCCATGGTGCCCGAGGCGGTGTTTGCCATGCTCGCCTGTGCGCGGCTGGGGGCGATCCACTCCATGGTGTTTGGCGGGTTCGCGGCGCCGGAGCTGGCCGCGCGCATCACCGATGCGGCGCCGAAAGTGGTGATCGCGGCCTCCTGCGGGTTGGAGCCGGGGCGGGTTGTGGCTTACAAGCCGATGCTGGACGCGGCGCTGGCGCTCTCGGCGCATAAGCCGTCGGCGTGTTTGATATTTCAGCGCGCGGCGGGCCGGGCGGAGCTGGTGGCGGGGCGGGATTTTGATTTCGCGGAGGCCGAGCGGGCCGCGGTGCCGCATGGGCCGGTGAGTGTGGAGGGGGCGCATCCGCTGTATATCCTCTACACCTCAGGCACGACCGGGCGGCCGAAGGGCGTGGTGCGCGACAATGGCGGGCATGCGGTGGCGCTGGCGCAGAGCATGAAAATCATTTTTGACGTGGGGCCGGGCGAGGTGATCTGGGCGGCGGCGGATGTGGGCTGGGCCGTGGGGCATTCGTATCTGGTGTATGCGCCGCTGCTGGCTGGCGCGACCACCATCATGTACGAGGGCAAGCCGACCGGGACGCCGGATGCCGGGGCGTTCTGGCGGGTGGCCGCGCAGCATAAGGCGAAGGTGCTGTTCACCGCGCCGACGGCGCTGCGGGCGATCAAGCAGCAGGACCCGGAGGGGACGTTCATTCCCAAATATGACCTCTCGGGGATGCGGGCGCTGTTTCTGGCGGGGGAGCGGTGCGACCCGCCGACGGCGATGTGGATCGAGGCGCTGCTGGGCAAGCCGGTGATTGATAATTATTGGCAGACGGAGACCGGCTGGCCGATTACGGCGCGGTTTTTGGGTCTGGGGCTGACGCCGTTCAAGCCGGGTTCGGGCGGGCGGCCATCGCCGGGGTATGAGATTGCGCCGCTGGATGAGAACGGCGAGCCGGCGTCGGCGGGGAGCACGGGGAATTTATGCATCCGCCTGCCGATGCCGCCGGGCTGCGGGCCGACGCTGTGGCAAAATGACGATGGGTACAGGGCGGCGTACCTCACCGCGTTTCCGGGCTGGTACAAGACCGGGGATGCCGGGATGGTGGATGCGGATGGCGATGTGTGGGTAATGGGGCGGACGGATGATATCATCAACGTCGCCGGGCACCGGCTCTCCACCGGGGCGATGGAGGAGGTGCTGGCGATGCACAGGGATGTCGCGGAATGCGCGGTGATCGCCAAGGCGGATGCGCTGAAGGGGGAGATCCCCTACGGGCTGGTGGTATTGAAGGCGGGGGCGGAGCGGGAGGCTGCGGTGATCGAGAAAGAGCTGATCGCGCTGGTGCGCGAGAAAATCGGCCCGGTGGCGGCGTTTCGTGATGTGATGGTGGTGCAGCGGTTGCCGAAAACGCGCTCGGGCAAGATTTTGCGGGCGACGATCCGCAAGATCGCCAATGGCGAGGCGGTGAGCGTGCCGGGGACGATCGAGGATGCGAGCGTGCTGGAGCAGATTTCGGCGGCGTTCGGGCGGTAGGCGCATGCCAGCTTTCGC
>NZ_JAQTZC010000068.1:0-2416 GCF_028687955.1 Acidocella sp. | reverse complement strand
TCGATGCGGAGTTTTCCGGCCTCGCGGGCGCCGGATTCGCCTTTGTAGGCGATGTAGTCTTCATAGGCGGTGGTTTCGCAGGCGATGAAGCCGCGCTCGAAATCGCCATGGATGACGCCAGCGGCGCCGGGGGCCTTGGTGCCTTTGGTGATGGTCCAGGCGCGGGTTTCCTTCGGCCCGATGGTGAAATAGGTGATGAGGCCGAGCAGCGCGTAGCCGGCGCGAATAATGCGGTCCAGCCCGCTGTCTTCCAGGCCGAGATCGGCGAGGAAGGAGGCGCGGTCTTCTTCCGGCAACTGGGCGACTTCGGATTCGATGGCGGCGGAGACGACGACGCTGAGCGCGCCGACGGATTTGGCCATCTCGGCGACGCGGGCGGATTGCGCGTTGCCGGTGGCGGCTGAGGCCTCCTCGACATTGCAGACATAGAGCACCGGCTTGGCGGTGAGCAGGTTGAGGCGTTTGGCGTCCTCTGCGTTTTCGGGGGTGATGGCGGTGCGGGCGGGTTTGCCTTGTTCGAGGGCGGCGAGGATGGGCTCCATGAGGGCGGCATCAATGGCGGCCTGGCGGTCGTTCTTGGCGCGTTTCTGGAGGGCGGGCAGGCGCTTGGAGAGAGAGTCGAGATCGGCCAGCATCAGCTCGGTCTCAACGGTTTCGGCGTCGCGGATGGGGTCGACGCTGCCTTCGACATGGGTCACGTCGTCATCCTCGAAGCAGCGCAGCACATGCACGATGGCGTCCACCTCGCGGATGTTGGCAAGGAACTGGTTGCCGAGGCCCTCCCCCTTGGAGGCGCCGCGGACCAGCCCGGCGATGTCGACGAATTCCAGGCTGGTGGGGACCACCTTGATGGATTTGCCGATGATGGCCAGGGCGTCCATGCGTTTATCGGGCACAGCGACGCGCCCGGTGTTGGGCTCGATGGTGCAGAAGGGGTAGTTGGCGGCCTGGGCGGCCACTGTGGCGGTGAGCGCGTTGAAGAGGGTCGATTTGCCGACATTCGGCAGGCCGACGATACCGCAGTTAAAGCCCATTTTTCTGGTCCTTGGTGAGTAGTGCGAGGCGGGTCATGTAGTCTTCCGGCTTTTGCGCGGCCAGGAGGGCGGCCTCATCGGCCACCGCGTCGAGCATTGGCAGCAGCCAGTCAAGGTCAGGTTTGGCGAAATCGCCCAGGACATGGCCGGTGACGCGGTGCTTGTCCCCCGGATGGCCGATGCCCAGGCGCACGCGCCAGTAGTCCGGGGTGCCTAGGTGCTGGTCCATGCTGCGCAACCCGTTGTGGCCGGCGGCACCGCCGCCTTTTTTCACGCGGATCTTGCCGGGGGCGAGGTCCAGATCGTCATGGAAGACGGTGATGCCGGCGGGGACGATTTTGAAGAATGCGGCGGCGGCCTGCACGGATTCACCGGAGAGGTTCATGTAGGTCATCGGTTTGAGCGCCAGGATTTTATGCCCGTCGATCATGCCCTCGCACACCAGGCCCTTAAAGCGTTGCCGCCATGGTGAGAAGCCATGGCGACGCGCGATGACATCGAGGGCCATGAAGCCGATGTTGTGCCGCTGCCGCGCCATGGCTGGCTCTGGGTTGCCGAGACCGACCCAAAGAAACATGGCGCGGGGAAGAAATTACTTCTTTTTGGCGGGCGCGGCGGGTGCGGCGGCTGCCTTGGGAGCGGCCTTACCACCTTTGCCCTTGGCGGGAGCGGCTGCCGCGGCGGCTGCCTTGGCGGCGTCTTCGGCCAGCTGCTCTGCCGAGACGGTCGGCGCGGCGATGGTGGCGATGACGAAGTCACGATCAGTGATGACCGGGCGAGCGTCGCCCACGCCGATGAGGTTGTGCCAGCGGATGGTGTCGTTGATTTCCAGCGGGCCCAGATCAACCTCAAACTTTTCGGGGATGTTGTCAGGGTCGCAGGCGACTTCCACGGTGTGGCGCACGACGTTGAGCACGCCGCCGCGCTTGATGCCGGGGCTGATGCCTTCGTTCAAGAAGACCACATGCACGCCGACACGCACGCGCTCACCGGAGGCGAGGCGCTGAAAATCTACATGCTCGGGAGCATCGGTGACCGGGTGGAACTGCACGTCGCGCATCAGGGCGCGAATGTTCTGGCCATCCAGGGCGATTTCATACAGGCGCGAGCGCCAGCCGCCGCGCTTGAGCTCGCGCATGACGACGCGCGGGTCGAGCGCGATCAGGGAAGGTTCCTGCTTCGCGCCGTAAATTACCGCAGGTACTTTACCTGCACGCCTCGTCGCCCGCGCCACCCCCTTGCCGGCACGCGAACGCGACTCAGCTTCGATGGTTTCGAAATTGGCCATGTTTTACGCTCCTATAAACAACAAAAGCCGGCCTCCAGGGGTGCCGGCGGGCGGGGTGTAGCGCGGATTGGGAGATTGTTCAACTAATGGCGGG
>NZ_JAQTZC010000067.1:11765-13305 GCF_028687955.1 Acidocella sp. | reverse complement strand
TAGAGGCCTGATGAGCCGTCAAAGATTTTATCACCGCGTGTATTATAATAATAAACGCCTTCGGCGCGCGTGATCAGCCGGGGCTGCTCCAGAAACTGCCGGTTGGCGGTGAAAGGCATCCATTGGTGAACAAGCGGGACGTTACTCGCGGCATGGGTATCTGGCATGGTACAGCTCCTCTGATCTTTCTCTAGTTAACTATTTTAAACAATCAATACCAGAAAAATTTTTATCGCGCACCATGATTTGGGTGCAGGGCAAGGCCGGAGTAGGGTGAAACGATGGGCAAATACGCGAGGCCAGGCATGAATGACGAGACTGCATACAAGGTGTTGACCGGCACGGAATTTGCGGCGCTGGAGGCGGGGCGTTTTGAGGGCGCGCCGGTGGATCTGGCGGATGGGTATATCCACCTCTCCACTTCCGCGCAGTTGACCGGAACAGTGGACCGGCATTTTACCGGGCAGAGCAGCCTGGTGGTGGTGGCGGTGGATCTGGCGGCACTGGGCGAGGCCGTGCGTTGGGAGGTCTCGCGCGGGGGGCAGAAATTTCCGCATCTCTACGGCCGGCTGCGCATGGCCGCGGTGACGGCGCATGCGCCGCTGGCGCGGGCGGCGGATGGCAGTGTGGAACTGCCCTGACGACACCATTTTTTCCACCGCGCGGGCGATTTTGAGGACCAGATTGTCGCGGTACAGAGGGGCGGCAATGCGCTCGGCCTCAGGGGCAATGCGTGTATCCACCCCCAGCGCGCCCCGGAAGCGATTGAGAAATGGCGTCGTGAGACCTTCCCCAATATCGCTTGGCAAGCCAAAGAGGCAGGCGGCGACGTCTATTTCTAGGATGAATCGGGGTTTCGTGCCGGGGCACACGCCCCCGGCCTTTACGTTTGGGTTATGTTTCGGCGCCGGGCGGCGCGGGCGCAGGCCAGCCAGAGCAGCAGCGCCAGTAGCGCGATGGCGCAGGCCAGATGTGTGTGGGGCGGGATGTAGGAAAAGCGGATCACGGCGGTGCCCGCGGGCAGCGCCACCTGCTGAAATATTTTCAGGATCGGGCGGACGGGGGTTGATGCGCCGTTGACGGTAGCCTGCCAGCCGGGGTCAATCATTTCACGCCGGATCAGCGTGGCGGGTTGCGCGCAGGTGGTTTGCATCTTCTGGCGGGAGAGGATGGCCAGCGTGCAGGCGCCATTGACGGTCTGCGCGTAGGGGGCGGGATTGGGAAGTTCGTAGATGTCCAGCGCCGGGCTCTGGAAGGCCAGGGTTGGCGCGGGGGCGGCGCCGGTTGGCGGAAAGGGATTCGTGCCGGGCGCGGCGCCGACATATTTGATGCCGGTGACCTCATAGGCGGCGAGGTTTTTTTGCAGGGCGGCGATCTGCCCGGGCTGGCCGCCGACGAAGATGAGGATGTCGCCACCGGGGAAGAGCCGCCTCTCCACATAAAGGGTGAAGATTTTCGGCGCAGGGATCTGCACGAAGTTAAATTCGGCGATGCGGTACATGGCGGGGAAGTTCGGGGTAAACGGGCCGGTGGTGTAGAA
>NZ_JAQTZC010000067.1:2970-11665 GCF_028687955.1 Acidocella sp. | reverse complement strand
AGGCGCGGCCTTGGGCACCAGGGCGTAGCAGGCAAGCAGGACCGGGGCGCAGCCGAACCAGCCGCCGATGCGCACCCACATAAAGTCTTTGAACAGGTGCGTGGTGCCCGGCGGGGTAAATTGCGCGATGGCGCCGTAGAAGAGCGGGAGCATCTGCAGGGGGGCGGCGGGCACCGGCAGGGTGCCGCGCGCCAGGAGAGCGAAATCATGCGCCCCGGCATCGCCGGTCTGCAGATAGGCCAGAAATGGCAGTACCAACGGCAGGGTGAGGGCGAGGCCGATGCTGGCTGCGAGTAGCATTTTGCCGAGGAAGCGCGCCCGCGCCGGGCCGGGGCTCTGGGCGAGGCGCAGCAGGGTCCAGCAACCGGCGAGCAGGCTGTTCAGATACGCGGTTTCGGGGAAGCCGGCGTAGATGGAGCTGGCCAGGGCCAGCGGCACCAGCGACCAGCCCATGCGCCGGTTGGCGGCGGCGGCGTGCCAGGTATGCTCAATGCCGAGCAGCAGCAGGGGCAGGCAGAAGATGGGCGCGGTGACGGTGCCCGCGGTGAGGATGAAGGTGCCGTTGAGGGAGAACAGCGCGCCGCCGAGCAGCGCGGCGGCAGTGTCCAGGCGCAGCTCCGTGAGGAAGGCGTAGGTAAAAATGCCGCTGAGGAGCTGGAAGAGCACACGTTGGAGGAACCAGCCGTTATGGAAATGCAGCAGCAGCACGAAGGGCAGGAAGAAGGATTCGTTCTGCATTTCGGCGGCGAGCGGCATGCCAACGCCGCCATAGGGGTTCCACCAGGGGATGGTGCCGTGCAGCCAGTCCTGCGCGCTGAGATAGCCCAGCGGCTGGGTGAGCTGGGCGACTGCGGGGTCAATATAGCAGGCGGAGCCGGGGACGATGCCGGGGGCGCCGCTGGTGGCGAGGCTGGAGTATAGTGTTTCGGGGTCGCAGATGAAGGCGCCGCTGAGGATGCCGGCGTTGGCCAGCAGCACGATGAGGGTGAGGGCGAGGATGGCGCGCCAGTGGTTGCGGATCATGCGGCTTTTTACCGTAATCCGGCATAGCCGCAAAAAACCGTTCAGAGCAGCCCGGCCAGCAGCGTCAGGGTGCAGGCCAGGCGGATGATGAGTTTTTGCCGGTGGTCCGGGGGCGTTCCCGATGGTGAGTGGCTTCACCTCTTTGGGAACCGCTTTTTGCTGTTCAGGGCAATGCGGCTATAGGAGGGTGAGTTTAGTGCATAGCTTAAAAAGAAGTGACGTGATGAAAAATAATTTAAGCAAATTCATTATTTTAGCAGCTTTTATTTTAGGTGCATTTCCCGTTGGAACCATGACAGCGCTGCTAACGCCGCTGGGGCAATCGCCCGATGAGCCGGCCCATGTCGCACGGGCGGCTGGCTTGTTGCGTGGGGCAGTTCTTGGAGTGCGTAAAACATTAGCAGATGAGAAGACGGGAGCACCTGTTCAAAAAACAGGTGTGGAGGTGGATAATGGGCTGTTTAGGGCTTCGTTCGGAGCATATACTGAAATTGAAAATCGCCCTGTTGTCACCGAGCAGGACTTTTTGGCAACGAGGGCGCAATTGCCAGACCATAAAAATTTTTTTGTTAACATACCAAACACAGCAGCATATTTCCCGGTGGCTTATACGCCCGCCACGCTGGGGATGGCAATTGGTTTGATGTTGAAATTATCGCCATTTTCCTGCTTGATGTTGGCGCGGTTTTTTATGCTCGGCGCCTTTTTGATTCTAGGTTTTTTGGCGTTGTGGATTGCGGCTTTCGGTGAGGCGGTGCTGCTTGTGGTGCTGCTTATGCCAATGACGCTTTTTCTGGCGGGTACTGTGAATCAGGACGCTGTGCTGATCGCTTTGGTCTGTCTGGCTTGTGCGGCGCTAACGCGCCATTCACGCGGGTTCAGGTTGTTGGGCCTGGTGGTGCTGGTATTGTTCCTGGGCTCGAAGCCTCCCTATATTTTATTACTGGGCATGTTTCTTCTACCATTATGCAAAGAAGGCTTTTGGTTGCGTGTTCGCGAGATTGTGATTGCATGCGTTCCGGTGCTGCTATGGGTTGTTCTGATTTCATTGTTTGTCATCATTCCCTTCAAAAAGGGGATGTATCATCCTGGTGTGCTCTATCCGGGGGATCGTAATATTTGGATGAATCAGACCAGCCCGGCCATAAATTTGCATATTTTGTTGGCCAAGCCATCAAGATTTTTTACCCTGCCGTGGCACACGATTTTACTTTGGCACAATCAGTTTCTGGATCAGATGGTTGGAGTTTTGGGTCTGCTGCAAATTATGCTGCCTCAATCTTATTATATGCTCTGGGGCGGGGCGCTGGTTTCATCTTTAGCAGGCTTGGTTTTTTGCGCCCGCCCGGAGCAAGGGAAGCCGTGCAAGCCATTAGCTGATTCTCTGTGGGTTGGTTTTCTGCTGCTTTCTACATACTGGTTGATTATGATCAGTTTCTATCTGAGTTGGACTAATGTTGGGCTGGATATTATCGACGGCATGCAAGGACGCTATAGTTTGCCTTTATTGCCGTTTCTGATGTTTCTGTTCCCCAGCTGGCGCGGGCGCTTTCAGCTGCCGCCGCTCTTGCCTGCGTTGCCAGCCATTATGCTCGGAGTGTACGACGTAGGTTATATTCCGATGAAGCTTGTATGCAATTATTATCTGCATTAGGCGAGGTAGGATATGAAGTCTATAAAAATTGCCGTGCTGATTCCATGCTTCAACGAGGCGGTGGCGATTGGCAAGGTGGTGGCCGATTTCCGCGCGTGCCTGCCGGCGGCGGAGGTTTATGTTTACGATAATAATTCCAGCGATGGCACGGCGCTGGTTGCCGCCACCGCCGGGGCGATGGTGCGGCGGGAGGCATTGCAGGGCAAAGGTCATGTAATTCGGCGGATGTTCGCCGATATTGAGGCTGATGCCTATGTGCTGGTGGATGGCGATGATACTTACGATGCCGCCGCCGCGCCGGAGATGGTCAGGCTACTCCTGGAAGAGCATCTCGATATGGTCAACGGTCAGCGCAACGTGGCGGGGGAGGAAACGCAGGCCTACCGGCGGGGGCACCGGATGGGCAACCGCGTGCTCTCGGGGCTGGTGAGGATGGTGTTTGGTGACCGGATCAGGGACATGCTTTCAGGCTACCGGGTGTTCTCACGCCGGTTCGTGAAGACTTTTCCGGCCCTGGCGTCAGGGTTTGAAACCGAAACGGAATTCACCATCCATGCGCTTGATTTGATGATGCCGCTAGCCGAATTGCCGGTGAGCTACCGCGAGCGTCCGGCGGGGTCGGCCTCGAAACTGCGGACCTACTCTGACGGCTTGCGGATTTCGCGGACGATTCTGGTGCTGGTGAAGGAGGAACGGCCGTTGCAGTTCTTCACCCTGGCGGGTGTGCTGCTGATGCTGCTGGCCATCGCGCTGGGTTTCCCGGTGGTGACGGCGTATCTCAAAACCGGGCTGGTGCCGCGGTTGCCGACGGCGGTGCTCTCGACCGGGATCATGATGATCTCGTTTCTCTCCTTCGCCTGCGGCCTGATTCTGGACTCCGTGGCGCGGGCGCGCAAGGAGGCCAAGCGGCTGGCATATCTGGCGATAGCGCGCTGGGGCGCGTAAAGCCCCCAGCACTTCACACAGGTTAAAGAGCGTTGCGGATGGCCGCCAGTGCGGCCTGCCAGGCGTTGCCGTCCGGGCCGCCGGCCTGGGCCATGGTTTTGTTGCCGCCGCCGCCCGCCCCGCCAACCGCCGCCGCGGCGAGGCGGACCAAATCTACCGCGCTGTGGGTGGATGAGAGATCATCGGAGACGGCGGTGATGATCGCAGCCTTGCCATCGGTGGTGGCAATGAGGGCGATGATGCCCGCGCCGATTGACTTCAGCAGATCGCTGGCGATGGGCTTCAGCTCCTTCGCCGGAATGTCGCCAACGTGGCGCAGCAGGGTTTTTACGCCGTTGATGGTCTCAACACTGGCGGCGGCGCTGCTGAGCACCAGCTTTTTCTGCAATTCGGCGACCTGACGCTCCAGGCGCTTTTTCTCGTCCTGGAGCTGGGTGATGCGGGCGGGGAGCTCGGCAGGCTGGGCCTTCAGCGTGGCGGCGGCTTCGGCCAGGAGGCGGGATTCGTCCTCGACGGCGGCGATGGCGGCTGCACCGGCCAGAGCCTCGATGCGGCGCACGCCCGCGGAGACCGCACCTTCGGAGGTGATGCGGAAGAGGCCGATGTCACCGGTGCGCGAAACATGGGTGCCGCCGCAGAGTTCGACCGACCAGGCGGATTTGGCGCCATCGGGGTTGCCCATGCCCACCACGCGGACCTCATCGCCGTATTTTTCACCAAACAGCGCCATGGCGCCGAGTTTAACGGCTTCATCCGGGGTCATCAGCCGGGTGGTGACTTCGGCGTTGTCGCGGATGCGGGTGTTTACTTCGCGCTCCACGATGGCCAGTTCTTCCGCCGTGATGGGGCGGGGCTGGGAGATGTCAAACCGCAGGCGGTCTGGCGCGTTGAGCGAGCCTTTTTGCATGACATGGGTGCCAAGGGCGCGGCGCAGCGCCTCGTGCAGCAGATGGGTGGCGGAATGGTGCGCGCGGATGGCGCCGCGGCGGGCATGGTCCACCGCCGCCAGAACGGGCTGGCCGGTGCGCGCGGTGCCTGCCTCCACCACGCCGAGGTGGACGAAGAGTTCACCAAGCTTCTTTTGCGTGTCGGTGATGCGGATGCGCAGATTATCGGGGCCGGTGAGGTAGCCGGTGTCGCCCACCTGGCCGCCGCTTTCGGCATAGAAGGGGGTCTGGTTCAGCAGGATGGCGACGGATTGATCCGCCAGCGCGTGGCCGGTGGGCTGGCCGTCGACGATGAGGGCGGTGATAGTGGCTTCGGCAGTTTCCGTGGTGTAGCCCAGAAATTCGGTGGCGCCGAGCTGCTCCTTCAGCTCAAACCACACGGTTTCGGTCGCGGCCTCGCCAGAGCCGGCCCAGGCGGCGCGGGCGCGGCGGCGCTGTTCGTCCATCGCGGCGTTGAAGCCTTCGATGTCAACGGTCTTGCCTTGTTCGCGAAGGGCGTCCTGGGTGAGGTCGAGCGGGAAGCCAAAGGTGTCGTAGAGTTTGAAGGCCACGGCGCCCGATAGCGAACCGCCGGAGGGGATGGTTTCGGCTTCGTCGTTGAGCAGCGAAATGCCGCGATCGAGCATCGCGCGAAAACGGTTTTCCTCGAGTTGCAATGTCTCGGTGATGAGCGGCTCGGCGGCGTTGAGCTCTGGGTAAGCCTGGCCCATCTGGCGGACCAGCGCGGGGACGAGGCGGTGCATCAGCGGTTCGGTGGCGCCCATGAGGTGGGCGTGGCGCATGGCGCGGCGCATGATGCGGCGGAGCACATAGCCGCGGCCTTCGTTGGAGGGGAGTACGCCGTCAGCCATCAGGAAGGATGTCGAGCGCAGATGGTCGGCCACCACGCGGTGGCTGGTCTTGAATCTGCCGTCAGGGTCCTGGCCGGTGGCCTCCGCCGAGGCCATGATGAGGGCGCGCAAAGTATCGGTGTCGTAATTGTCGTGTTTGTCTTGCAGGATGGCGGCGAAGCGCTCCAGGCCCATGCCGGTGTCGATGGAGGGACGCGGGAGCGGGTTACGCGTGCCGGGCGGGCCTTCCTCATATTGCATGAACACGAGGTTCCAGATCTCGATGAAGCGGTCGCCGTCTTCATCCGGGGAACCAGGCGGGCCGCCGGGGATGCCTTCGCCGTGGTCGTAGAAAATTTCCGAGCAGGGGCCGCAGGGGCCGGTGTCTCCCATTTTCCAGAAATTATCGTCGGTAGGGATGCGGATGATTTTTTGGTCCGCCACCCCGGCGATTTTTTTCCACAGATCGGCCGCTTCGTGATCTGTGTGGTAAACTGTAACGAGGAGCTTGTCCTTGGGGAGACCAAAATCCTTGGTCAGCAGGGTCCAGGCGTGGAGGATGGCCTGTTCCTTGAAATAGTCACCGAAGGAGAAATTGCCCAGCATCTCGAAGAACGTATGGTGGCGGGCGGTATAGCCGACATTATCCAGGTCGTTATGCTTGCCGCCGGCGCGCACACATTTTTGCGACGAGGCAGCGCGGACATAAGAGCGTTTCTCCTGCCCGGTGAACAAATTCTTGAACGGCACCATGCCAGCGCTGGTGAAGAGCAGCGTCGGGTCGTTGCGGGGCACCAGCGGGGCGCTGGGTACGACTGTGTGGCCGTTGCGGGCGAAATAGTTGAGGAAGGTGGCGCGGATATCGTTGCTGGTGACCATGTTACCGGGATTACAGGTTTGCCCGCTTTTCGCCAAGTCTGGGGGCGCAGGAAGTTACCGGGCGTATTTTTCGACCGTGGGCTGGATGAAGGCGGCGATGCGGGCCATGCCTGTGGCGTTGGGGTGCAGGGCGGGCTCAGGCGGGGTCAGCCGCGGGTCGACATAGAGGGAGGCGTCGGTTTTGCCGTGTTTTTGCAGCACGTGGCTCACATCGATGAAGGTGACATCGGCGTTACTCGCGTAGTGGCGAGCCAGGGCGGCGTTGGTGGCGGTGGTTTGGGCATCCACCCAGGGGGCGCGGATGGAGGGCAGCACCCCGAGCAGGAGGATATGCGAGCCGGGCAGGCGGCGGCGGGTGCTGGCCACCACGGATTCGATGCCCGGGACGGTCATGGTTGCATCCCAGTGCACGCGGCCAAAGTTGTTGGCGCCGATGAGAATGATGACGAGGCGCGGATGCAGCCCGGCGACCTGGCCGTGGTCCAGCCGCCAGATGAGGCTGGAGGTGGTGTCGCCGATAAAGCCGAAGTCAAGCGCGGCATAGGGGGCGTAGTAGTGGCTCCAAACAGGGAGGATGTCATCGTAGCCATGGCCGCCGTGGCGCTGCCAGTAGTAGGTGATGGAGTCGCCCAGCCAGACGATTTTGGCGCCGGGGTCGGCTTTGGCTTGTTCCAATGTGCGGGCGAAGCGGGCTCGCCACCAGGGTAGGCTGGTGCGGCCGATGGGCGCTTCGGCGAGATTGATGCGCGCCTGCGCGGCCAGCGGCGCGGCGGCCAGGGGAAGGATCAGGAAAAGAGCGCGGAGCAGGCGCTTCATGGCTTACAAGCCAAACAGCAGCAGTGTGAAGCTGGCGGCGCCGAGCAGAGCGCAATACCAGGCGAAGGGCAGCAAGGCCCAGGAGTCGTGGTTATGGAAATAGCGCATGAGAAATGCGGTGCTGGCATACGCGACCACCCCGGCCGCAACGGCGGCGAAGGTGGCTGCGCCGAACAGGGAGTGGAGCTCATGCGCGTGGACGAGCTTGGGGACCTCGAGCACGCTGGCGGCGAAGATCACCGGCGTGCCCATAAGGAAGGCAAACTTGGCGGCTTCCTCATGCCCCGCGCCGCGGCGCAGGCCGCCGACGATGGCGGCACCCGAACGGGAGATTCCGGGCAGGAAGGCGAGGCACTGGAAAAAGCCGATGACTAGCGCGTCTGCATTGGTGAGGGTGGCGCTGCTGCGCAGGGCGCGCCCGCGCAGGCGCTCGCCCAGGAACAGCAGCCCGGCGTTCGCGATGAGGAACAGCGCGGCGATGAGCGGGCTGGCGAAGAGATGCGCCACCGGTTTTTTGATGATGAAGCCAATGATGACGGCGGGGAGAGTGGCGATGATGAGCCGCAGCAGCAGGGCGCGCTGGGTTTTCACCTCGGTGGCGTAGCCAAGCCCCAAGACGCCGCGCAGCATGCCCAGCCAGTCAGCATAGAAAAACAGCAGCATGCCGATGGCGGTGCCCAGATGCAGCATGACAAGGAAGGGCAGAAAGCCGGGGCTGGCCTGGTTTATCCCCCAATGCAACAGGGCGGGCACAACGACGGCATGGCCGAGGCTGCTGACGGGAAATAGCTCGCTGGCGCCCTGCAGCACGGCGAACATCATGGCATGTAGAAAACTCATGGGGACTCCCTGGGCGGTATGGCGCCTCCTTTGCCGCATTGCGGAAATTTTTGCCACTGCTAAGCGTGAGGTATGAAGCGTTTTAACAATACGGGCGGGGTGGCGTGGTGCTGACGGCGTGGATGACCTGGAGTGTTGTCACGCTAAGTGTGGGCGGTGTTATTTTGCGGCCTTGGGGGGTGCGCGAGGTGGTGCCGGCGCTGGCGGGGGCGTTGGCGCTGGTCGCCTTTGGCTTGCTGCCGGTTGGGGCGGCGCTGCGCGGGGTGGGGCAGGGGGCGGATGTTTACCTGTTTCTCACGGGCATGATGATTCTGGCGGAGCTGGCGGCGGACCAGGGCCTGTTCGCCTGGGCAGCCGGCTGGGTGGCGCGGCGCGCGGGGGGCTCGGCGGCGCGGCTGTTTGCGATGATCTATGGCATGGCCGTGGTGGTTACGATGTTTCTCTCCAACGATGCGACCGCCGTGGTGTTCACCCCTGCCGTGGCGGCGATGGCACGGGCGGTGAAAGCGGAGCAGCCGCTGCCGTTTTTGTTGATCTGCGCGTTTGTCGCCAACGCGGCATCGTTCGTGCTGCCGATTTCCAACCCGGCCAGTCTGGTGGTTTACGGCGCGGCGCTGCCGCCGTTGCTGGGGTGGGTGCGCCAGTTCGGGCTGGCATCGGTGGTGGCGGTTGGCGTGACGTTTCTGCTGCTGCGCTTCACGCAGCGCCGGGCCCTGATGCTGCCGCTGGCGGCGCAGGCGCACCAGCCGGCACTCTCCGCC
>NZ_JAQTZC010000067.1:0-2870 GCF_028687955.1 Acidocella sp. | reverse complement strand
CTCCGCCTGGGGGGTTGCGCTGGGGCTGCTAACTTTGCTGTGCGGTCTGGGAACCGCCGCGGTGGTGCTCTTGCCTGCCCGCCAGCCGCCCTGGGAGATGTTGCGGAACATTTCGTGGGATGTACTGCCGCTGGTGGCAGGATTGTTTGTGATGGTGGCGGCGCTGGACCGCACAGGCGTGGTGGCGGCGCTGGCCCAATTGCTGGGACAGGCAGGTGGCGCGGCCGGCTGGGTGGCTGGTCTGGGACTCGGCGTTTTGGTGAATCTGGTGAATAATCTGCCGGCCGGGCTGCATGTGAACGCCTGGCAGTTTCTGCAAATTGGGTTGGTGGTTATGCCGCTGGCGCTGTTCGCGGCGGTGGTGGCGTTATATCCTTAAGGGCGGCGGGTAACCCCAAGGTCACGGATGTGACGTTGTGCGAAGACCTGCGAGAATTGGTTGAACCTGCCACGCTGGGTGATCCGATGCGTCCGTTTTTGTGGGTTTTACCAGCCCGCCACCAAACCCAGAGAGTCAAGCTCTTGGCGGGCTGGTATGCGCGCGGGGCTGGTGGGGCGGCCGCGCGCAAAATCAAGAGCTTATACCAGCCCGCCACCAAATCCAGAGAGTCAAGCTCATGGCGGGCTGGTATAACAACAATATGCCAAAGTAGTGCTGGAACCTGAACGCACTTAAACCAATCAGGCTCTCGGAACCCCGGGCGGCGGAAGCGAGGCTGTGATCAGGTTCTGCAATACTGCCGGGTCTATGGTGAAACTCTGCTGGCCGGTGGGAATTGAGATCCCCTCCTCGGCGAAGCGCTGATAGATTCTGGCATAAAACTCCCGCCGCACCGCCCAGTGCTGGCCGGGGCCGGTGCGGATCTGCCCGGTGATGACAAGCCCCCGGGCGCTGAACTGGTCCAGGCCGAAGAGTTGAAAATCATCACGGATCATCGCCGCCCAGGCAGGGTCCGCGCGCATGGTCCGGGCGATATCTTTCAGGAGGGCAAAAACCCGGTTCAGATTTTCCTGATAGCCGACATCGATGGAAATCTGCGCGTAGCCGAAATCGCGCGTCATGTTGGTGATGGTGGTGACGGCGGAAAACGGGATGATATTGTTCGAGCCATCGCCGCCGCGCAGACGGATGGTGCGGATGGAAAGCCGTTCGACCGTACCGGTCATCCCCGCGAGCGACACGACATCCCCCACCTGCATCGCGTCTTCCAGCAGCAAAAACAGCCCGGTGATAACGTCCTGCACCAGCTTCTGGCTGCCAAAGCCGATGGCAATACCGAGCACCCCGGCACCGGCCAGCAGCGGCGCGGCGTTAACACCGATTTTAGAGAGGCAGATGAGCCCGGCGACCAGCGAGATGCTGACGCCGATGGTGGCCCGGAGCATCGGCGTCAGGGTGCGCAGGCGTGAAGCCTGGCCCATGCGCCCTGTGGCGGCGAGCCGCTCAATACGCCCGGCAAGCAGCAGATTGGCGCATTCCCACAAGACCAAGGCGACGGCGATGGTGATGACGATGGAAACCCCGGCATTGATCAGGCTCACGCTGATCGGATTGGTGAACAGCCATCCCACCGCGTTGACGCCCCAGCCCTGCAACACGAGCACAATGACCGCAACGCCGATGCCAAGCCGGATGAGCACGCGGATGAGCGGGTTGTAGGCCCGCGCCCGCGCGAGCAAGGCCGGATGGGCACTATCGGGTGCGTCGGGAAAGGCCCGCTCCAGCAGGGTCGAGCTGCCGGTCCAGGCGATTCGCCCGAGCACCAGCGCCGCAACGCAGACCAGAACGGCGCGCAGCAGCACGCCCAGGGCATTTTGCACGCCGCCGGCCCAGGCAAACCACAAGGCCAAAACGTAGAACAGCGCCGGATAATGCCAGACGCGCCCCAGCCTGCGGCGAAAGGCGGCAAAGCCACTGGCCGCTTCCGGCGGCCCGGCGATCCAGCGCCCCACCAGCTGGCGGCTGTGCCAGATGGCGATGGCGATTTCGATATGGACAGCCAGCGCAATGATGCGGATGAGCGCCATGGCGCCGGTCTGGGCCAGTCCCAGCAATTGGGCGATTGAAACGATAGCGTAGCCGATGAAAACGGTGATGAGCAGCACCATCGCCTGGCGCATCACCGAGGCCGCGCGCCGCCCCGGCATGGTGACGAGGCGCAGGCTGGGCGCGCCTGGCGCGACGATAACGGCCAGAACCTCGCCCGCGAAGCGCGCGAGCAGATAGGCATTGGCAATACCGGCGACCGCCAGATACGCCGGGCGCTCGCCCGCCAGGCCGTATGCCAGCAGTGCCGCCACGGTGAGCGCAAAGCCGAGCAATGGCAGCAGCCGGACGCCAAAATACAGCAGCGCGAACAGCCCGCGCCGCCCCCAGGCCCGAAGCGAGACACGCCGGCGGGGGAGTTTCTCGCTCTCCCCCGCCTCCGCATCAGCCAGCCCCTGTTCCTCCTCACCCTCGGCGGGAATCACGGCGGGCGCTGGCACGGAACGGCTGATCAATCCGCTACGCAGGCGCGCTAGAAAAAACCGTAGGGCGGCCTCCACAGCGAGCGCGGGCAAAATCGTGACGGCCAGCCCCTCCATGATGCTGACAAGATGCGCGCGCCGCACCGGGGCTTGCGGAAAGCCGCGCAACCAGTCCCACACCGGCGTGAGTTGCGTGGATTTGCGGAGCGCGGCAAGGAAGTCGTCAAAAGTTCTCGCCGCATCGTTCCCCAGTGTGTTGGCAAGGGAGAAGCCGAACGAGGTGGTCCCAAACGGGGCGGGGGTATTGGCGTCAAGGTCGGCAGGGCTGGATGCGGCGGCGGTTAACGCCGCCAGAGGCGAACCGGGAATGATGGCGCTGGCAGGTTTGGCCGCCGCCGCCG
>NZ_JAQTZC010000001.1:25869-60363 GCF_028687955.1 Acidocella sp. | reverse complement strand
GTTGCCCTTGGTAGCCGCAGCCGGCTGGTGCTTGTGGCCGTACATGTATTCCACGAACAGCGAGACCGGCTTGGCAACCGCGTAGTTGGCGCCGGTGGCAAAGCCGTATTCGCTCAGCGTGCGGGCGGTGGTGCCGCCATAGGTCCAGCCGCCGGAGGTCTGCGAGTTGAAGTAGGACGCGCCGACCGAGTAGGGGCCGACAACGTAGACGGCGCCCACGGTGTAGGCCAGCGCGTTGCGGGCACCGCGGGGCTTGAAGGCGTAGCCGTCTTCAACCGAGCCGCTCTTGAGGTTGGCGCCAACGGTCAACCCGCCATAGGTGGTCTGCGCGCCAGCCTGGAACACGCCCATGCTGCTGTAAGCCTGCGCGCCGGTGAGATTGCCGAGCGGCGAGGAGGCCAGATAGCCGCCGGAGACCTGGGTGGCGAAGCCGCCGAGGTTCACACCGTAGTTGATCATACCGTCAAACGTGTTGCGGCGGCGGGTGTTGCTGCCACCGGCGATGGAGGAAACCTGCGCGCCGTTGATGCTGCTCAGGCTGGCGTAGCCTTCCTTGATGCCGTTGGAGTTCGGCTCAAAGCTGATGACGGCGCTGAACTTGCCATCCAGCATCGGCTCGGCCAGGGCCGGGGAGATGTAGACCAGCTTGTCAGTGGTGTAGAGCGCGCCCTGGTCGGCATAGATGAACTGGCCGGGAGCGCCGCTCGGCAGCAGGTTGACGGGAGCGCCTTCCGCCGTCCACTGCGCGCCGTCGCCGAACGCCTCGATCACGCCGCGCTGCAGCAGGGTGAAGGCGCCGTCGGTCTGGCCGTAGCGGACATAGCCGAACTCGGTCGTGCCGATATAGCCATAGGCGCGGCGGACATAGAAGCTGTTCACACCGGAGCTGTTGGTGGTGGTGTTGTTCACGCCCTTGCCGGCGTTGGAGGTGGTGGTGCGCAGCTCAACCTGGGCGCCGTAGGCAATGCCGTCCTCGGTCATGCCGTCAACGCCGGGGTACAGGCGCACATCGCCGATGGTGCCGACCGGGCTCAGCTTGTAGGCGGTGGCGCCGGTGCCGCCGGTCATGCCGTTGCCGCCAATATCGCCGATGGCGAACTGCAGATAGCCGTTCAAATGCACGGCGACGGTGCCGGGGGCGACCGGCTTGGCCGGCTGCGCCATGGCGCCGGAGGTGGCGGCGAGCAGAGCGCCCATCGAGGCCGCGGAGGCCAGGAGCAGTTTGCGCATGAAAAAATCCTTCTCATTTTAAGCCGGAGACCCGGCGGGATACGTTAGCGGCGAGTTAAAAAAACCCGGTTCTGAGCAGCCAGCCGTGGGGGCGAACCGCTCGGATGCGCCCTTAAAAGCCGCATACTGGCGCTGGCGCAATCTCGTAATTGTGCAGCGGGGGAATTTTGTAACACCTGTGGCGAAAACAGCACATGTATATGACAATAGTGTGAAATTTGGATTTCAAATCACTTGGAAAAACCGTAACATTTTGTCGAATATTACAGTTTCGCAAGCATATGTCTACCTATTTGGTAGGCAATAAATGTAACATTGCCGCTATGTGGCAACGGCGGCCAAAGCCTCGATGGCCCCGGCGCCGGCACAGAATTTACCCAGCCTGCGAATGCTTGCGCCGTTAATTCCCCCCAGCGCGAAGGGGTTAGCCCGCCCGGCGCGCCGCGCCAGATTGCGAAACCCCGGGCCGCCGAGCACCGGGGCGCCGGGATGGCTAGCGGTGGGGAAAACCGGGGAGATGAAGGCGATGCGCGCGCCGGCCTTTTGGGCCTGGCGCAGCTGCGCCAAATTATGCGCCGAGGCGGTGACAAGCGCGTGGCGCGGCAGGAGCAAAACCCCGGCGCGCCGGCCGCCGCGCAGATGTACCCCGGCCTTCAGGCGGGCCGCCAGCCGCGCGTCCCCCGCGACCACCAAGGCAATGCGGCGCGCGCGGCACAGCGTGGCGAGTTGCGCGCCCAGCGCGGCGCGCTCCGGCGCGGCATCATGCCGGAACACCACGCCGCATAGACGGGGTGGCAAGGCGCGCACCACCGCCAGCAGGTCCGGCGTTCGCGCGGGGTCTGAGAACAGCCAAAGCGGCGGCGGCGCGCCGCCCCGCTTTACCCTCCGGCCCCAGGCGATTAACCGTATATCCATGGCTGACCTTACGATGATCACGGCGAATCTGGAAAACATTCATGCCCGTATCGCCGCGGCCGCGCGCGCCGCCGGTCGCGCCCCCGCGGATGTGACGCTGATCGCGGTGAGCAAGACCCACCCGCGCGCGGCGGTGCTGGCCGCGCTGGCGGCGGGGCAGGCGGTGTTCGGCGAGAACAAGGTGCAGGAGGCGGAGGCAAAATTTCCCATCCCCGGGGCAAAGCTGCATCTGATCGGCGCATTGCAGACCAACAAGGCGGCGCAGGCGGTGCGCATCGCCGACGCGATTGACAGCCTGGACCGCGCGCGCCTGAGCGATGCCATCGAGAAAGCGGCGCAGGCGGCGGGGCGGCTGCCGGAGCTGCTGGTGCAGGTGAATATAGGTGCCGAGCCGCAGAAGGCGGGTGTGCCCCTGGCGGCGGCGGATGGGTTCATAAAGGCCAGCCGGGCGCGTTTTGGCGCGGCGCTGAAAGGGTTGATGTGCATTCCGCCCGAGGGGGTGGACCCGCTGCCCTATTTCAGGCGCCTGGCGGCAATGGCGGATGTGCACGGGCTGGCGGTGCGCTCGATGGGCATGTCGGGCGATTTCGAAATCGCGATTGCCGCCGGGGCCACGCATGTGCGCGTCGGCACCGCGATTTTTGGCGTCCGCCCGGCGCGTGATTCCGGCAACGCATCATTAAATCTTACTTAGGCGGGCGGAATCGGCGCGGCTGGACCTGTCCGCTTATGTAAATTGGCTGTAATGCTTGCTCTCGTTTCAGCGATTTGTATTTTTCTTGTGGAGAACACCCCCCCCGGTGATCAGATTATCGGTCCCGTTCCGGCAGGCTGTGTCGCGGCTCACGTTTCCGGTGATGCTGGTGCTGTCGTTTGTCATCGTGCTGATCGGCCGCGCTGACCAGGGAATGTCCGGGGCGCTGCGCACCGGGCTCGATGATGTGCTGGCGCCGGTATACGGCGTGTTCGCGGGGCCGATCGCGGCGGCGGAGAGCGGCACCGGGGCGATCGGGCATTTGTTTTCCTTGAGCGCCGAGAACGCGCGCTTGCGCGCGGAAAACGCCAAACTGCTGCAATGGCAGGCGGTGGCGATGGCGCTAGAGGCGCAGAACAACGCGCTGAAGGCCACTCTGAACTACACGCCGCCCGCCGCGCCGGCGTTTTCCACCGGCGATGTGGTGGCGGATCTGGGCGGGGTTTATGACCGTTCGGTGCTGGTGGATTTGCCGCCTGGCGGCAGCTCCGTGCCGCTGATGGGCGCCGTGGCGATGGACGGGCGCGGGGTTGCGGGGCGCGTGGTCGAGGCGGGGAGCCGCTCGGCGCGGGTGCTGCTCATCACCGATATCAACAGCCGGATTCCCGTGGCGCTGGGCGCCCGCGGCGCGCCCGCGCTGATGGCCGGAACCAACGGCCCCACCCCGGCATTGCTCTACTGGGCGCCGGGCCAGCCGCCCGCTGAAGGCGCGATGGTGCTGACCAGCGCGGTTGGCGGCGCGTTTCCGCCCGGCCTGCCGGTTGGCGTGGTGCATTACGATGCGCAAAACCAGCCGGTGGTGCTGCCGCTGGCGGATTTGGACTCGCTGCGCCTGCTGCGGCTGTTCAGCTACCCGGATAATCTGCCGGTGCTGACGCCGATCCCGCACACCAAGGCCAAGCCCGCCGCCATCGTCCATCACCGGAAAAAATAGCGCATGCGGCGGCAAGGCTTGTGGCGCCGGTTGGATGCGGCGGCGCGTTATGCTGTTCCCTTCGGCACGCTGGTGGCCGGGCTGGTGGTGCTGGGCCTGAATTTCGGCCTGCCCGGACAGGCGCAGCTGCGCCCGGTTTATGCGATGGCCTGTGTGTTTTTCTGGTCGCTGTACCGGCCGTCCGCATTGCCCGCGCCAGCGGTGATGGCGGGCGGGGTGCTGCTGGATCTGCTGGGCTTTTCGCCGGTCGGGCTGTGGGCGTTGCTGCTGCTGCTGCTGCACGGCTTGGTGCTGGCGCTGCGCCGCCGGCTGGTGCAACGGGGTTTCTTATTCACCTGGCCGGTTTTTTCCGGCTTTGCCGCCGGGGCGTTTGTGCTGGCGTGGGGCGCGCAATCGCTGCTCGGGCAGGGCGTGCTGCCGCTGCGCCCGGTGCTGACACAAACCGGCTTCGCGGTGTTGCTCTACCCGGCGCTGGCGGCGCTGTTCATTCGTATGCATCGCGGCCCCGCGGCGGCTGAATTGGCCTGATGCCGGGTTTGCGCCTGCCGGCGGGGGGCGCGCGCCATGAAGCGTGACGCCAAGGACCGCGCCGCCTTTACCCGCCGCGCGCTGCTCATCGGCACGGCGCAATTTGGCATCTTTGGCGCCATCGCGGGGCGGCTGTATAATTTGCAGGTCGCCAAGCATGGCAAATACGCGTTGCTGGCAGAGCAAAACTCGATCTCCGAGCGGCTGGAAGCACCGCTGCGCGGGCTGATCACAGACCGCTTCGGCACCGTGCTGGCGGGCAACCAGCAGCACTGGCGCGCCCTTTTCATGCAGGCGCTGGCGCCTGACCCGCAGGCGGTGCTGGATAATTTCTACCGGCTGGTGCCACTGCCCGACGACGAGAAGGCGCGCATCGCCGCTGAGCTGGCGCACCGGCCCGGCTATATTCCGGTGCTGCTGAAGGATTATCTGGACTGGCCGGACATGGCGGTGCTGGAGGTGAACACGCCGGACCTGCCCGGCGTTGTGGTGGAGGTGGGGGCCAGCCGCTCCTACCCGTTCGGCCCGGGGCTTGCGCATGCGGTTGGCTATGTGGCCCGGCCCAACCAGCGCGAGGCGGCGGCGGACCCGGTGCTCAGCCTGCCGGGCATGCGCATTGGCCGCACCGGGGTGGAGGCGGCGCAGGATACGGTGCTGCGCGGCGTGCCGGGTTTCGTGCAGATGGAGACCAACGTGCATGGCCAGGTGGTGCGCCAGTTGGCGCATGACCCGGGCACGCAGGGGCAGGAGGTGACGCTGGCACTGGATGCCGGGTTGCAGGCGCTGGCGGTGCAGGGGCTGAAAGACCAGACCGGGGCGGTGGTGATGCTTGACGCCATCACCGGCGAGATTCTGGCGATGGCGAGCAGCCCCTCGTTTGATCCGTCGCTGTTCGACAAAGGGGTGCCGCAGGCAACCTGGAATGCCTGGATGGCCGATCCGGGCCACCCGTTGCAGAACAAGGCGGTCGCGGGTTTGTTCGCGCCTGGCTCCACCTTCAAGCCCACCGTGGCGCTGGCGGCGATGAAGGCGGGCACCCTCACGGCGGAGACGATTTTGACCTGCCCTGGTTTTTTCAAGCTGGGTGACCATGTGTTCTGGTGCGATAACCACATGGCCCATGGCTCCATTACCGTGACCACGGCGTTGCAGGTGAGCTGCGACGTGTTTTTCTATCAGGTGGCGCTGGGGGTGGGGATCGACCGGATCGCGGAGATGGCCACGCTGATGGGGCTGGGCACCGATCTGGGCGTGGATCTGCCTAATGCCGAGACGGGGCTGGTGCCGACGCTGGACTGGGCGCGCCAGCATGGGATTCACTGGGTGGAGGGCAGCACCGTGGTGCAAGGGATCGGCCAGGGCTACACCCAGCTCACGCCGCTGGCACTGGCGACGATGATCGCGCGGGTGGCGACGGGCAGCGCGGTTGGCCCGCATATCACGCGGCGGATTGCCGGGACTTTGCAGATTGGCTCCACCCCGGGCGACTGGCCGGTGCTCGATGTTGACCCGGCGCATCTGGCGGTTGTCCGCCAGGGGTTGTTCGAGGTGGTGAACACCCCGGCGGGCACGGCCTATGCCAACCGGCTTGATCTGCCGAATGTGCAGATGGCGGGCAAGACCGGCACCGCCCAGGTGCACGACAACACCGCGGCCGAGAAGCGGCAGGGGTTTAATGACCTCACCATGGCCTGGGCGGCGCGGCCGAATGCGCTCTTTGTCGCCTTCGCGCCGTATGACAATCCGCGCTATGCTGTGGCCGTGGTGATCGAACATGGCAATTACGGCGGGGTGGCGGCGGCGCCGATCGCCCATACGTTGATGACCCATGCGCTGACCCATGATCCAGCCGGGCGGGATGTGCCGCTGGGAGGCGGGGGCGCATGATGATGGATTCCGAAAGGCTGGCGCCGCAACGGCCGTTCCGCGACCGTTCCTTCGGCCTGATGAGCAAGCTCCTGCGGGTCAACTGGCTGTTCGTGCTGTGCGTCTGCCTGCTGGCGGGGGTGGGGTATACGGCGCTGTATTCCGCCGCCGGGGGCGCACCTCGGCCCTATGCCGACAGCCAGCTGTTCCGCTTCATCGGCGCGCTGGCGCTGATGCTGGGGATCGCGATGGTGGATATCCGCCAGATCGCCAAAATCTCCTGGCCCGCCTATGCGCTGGGGATTTTGCTGCTGCTGGTGGTGATGAAGTTCGGCCATACCGGGCTGGGCGCGAAGCGGTGGATGAGCGTGGGGGGCATGGACATTCAGCCGAGCGAGTTGATGAAGCTGTTTCTCACTCTGGGGCTGGCGGCGTATTTCCGCCGCGCCACGCAAGAGCGGCTGAACGAGGCCTTGTTCCTGCTGCCGGCGGTGGCGGCGATTTTGCTCCCCGTTGGGCTGATATTGAAGGAGCCGAACCTGGGCACCGCCGTGATCACCGCGATGATCGGCGCCACGGTGATGCTGGGGGCGGGGGTGCGCTGGTGGAAGTTCGCGGTTTTGCTGGGGGTGATGCTGGTGGCGGCCCCCCTGCTTTATCATCACCTGCATGACTACCAGCGCGCGCGCATCATCACCTTCCTGAATCCGGGCTCGGACCCGCTGGGGGCCGGGTATAATATCATCCAGTCGAAGATCGCGCTGGGTTCGGGCGGGCTGACCGGCCAGGGGTATCTGCACGGCACGCAGAACCAGCTAAATTTCCTGCCAGAGAAACAGACCGATTTCGTGTTCACCATCATCGCCGAGGAGTTTGGTTTTCTGGGCAGCGTGGCGGTGCTGGTGCTGCTGTTCTCCATTATCGCCATGGCGCTTTATACCGCGATTTCATGCGGGCATGTATATGGGCGGCTGGTGGCGCTGGGGGTGGCGGCGAATTTTTTCCTGTACTGTTTTGTCAATCTCTCAATGGTGATGGGGCTGATCCCGGTGGGGGGCGTGCCGCTGCCGCTGATCTCCTATGGCGGTTCGGCGCTGACGGCGGTGATGCTGGGGTTTGGCGTGTTGATGTCAGTGCATGTGCACCGCGACGTGGAATTCGCCAGCGAGGAGTTCTGAGGCGACGCCATGCATCTGCTTGTTTTTGATTCAGGGATTGGCGGGCTGGGCGTGGTGCGCGAGATCCGCCGGTTGCAGCCGGACGCGCGGATCAGCTATCTCGCCGATAACGGATTTTTCCCCTATGGTGAAAAACCCGATGCGGCGCTGCTGGTGCATATCGTGGGGCTTATCGGCAGGGCCATAGAGTTTTTGAAACCGGATGCGGTGGTGGTGGCGTGCAATACCGCCAGCACCATCGCGCTGGGGGCGTTGCGGGCGGCGTATGCGCTGCCCTTCATCGGCTGCGTGCCGCCGATCAAACCGGCGGCGGCGGCGAGCAAAACCAGGGTGATCGGCGTATTGGCGACCGCCGCGACGGTGCGCCGGGCGTATTTGCGCGAATTGATTGAGACATTCGCGCCCGATTGTGAAATTCACAGCCTCGGCGCGCCCACGCTGGCGGCGCTGGCGGAGCAGAAATTCCGCGGCCATGCGGTGGATGTGGCGAGTGCGGTGGCGCCGTTATTCAACCAGCCCGGTGCCGGGCGGATGGATGCGGTGGCGCTGGGCTGCACGCATTACACGTTTCTGCACCCGGAATTCGAGGCGCTGTATCCGGGGGTGACGTGGTTTGATCCGGCGCTGCCGGTGGCAAGGCGCACGCTGGCGGTGACGGGGGGACTTTCCACCCCGGCGGCGGCGCGCGCGGGGGCGGCGTGGTTTACAGCACCGTTGGCGGATATGGATGTGATGCGGCCGCGGCTGGCGGAATTCGGGTTTGATGAAGTCTGTCAGGGGGCGTTATGACAAAATTTCTATGCGGCATCGATCTGGGGGCGAGCAGCCTCAAGGTCTCGATCATCAACGCGGCCGGGAAGGTTGCGGGCGAGGCGAGCACGCCGGTGACCACCGTGGTGGCGCGGCCGGGATGGTCTGAGCAGGACCCGGCGGAATGGTTTGCCGCGTTGTGCCGGGCGGTGCCCGAGGCGCTGGAGGCGGCGGGGATCGGAGCCGGGGACATCGCCGGGGTTGGCGTTTCGGCCGGGGCGCATATTCCGGTGCTGACCGATGCGGCGGGCCATGCGCTGCGCCCGGCGATTATGTGGAACGACCAGCGCAGCGCCGCCGAGGCCGCCGCGTTGCAGGCGCGGGCCGGGGCGCGGATTGTGGAGATCGGCCTGAACCGGGTGAACCCAACCTGGACGCTGGCGATGCTGGCCTGGTTGCAGAACCATGAGCCGGAGGTGATGGCGCGGGTGCGGCGGTTGTATCTGGCGAAGGATTATCTGCGCTTTTGCCTGACCGGAACCTGGGAGACGGATTTCTCCGACGCGGTGGGGAGCCTGCTGGCCGAGGACGCCACGCGCGGCTGGTCAACCGAGCTTTGCGGGTTGATCGGCTGGGACATGGCGCGCCTGCCGCCGATTGTGGAGGCCACATCCGTGGTGGGGGGCGTGTTGCCCGCCGCCGCCGCGGCCTGCGGGCTGGCGGCGGGAACGCCGGTGGTGTGCGGCGCGAACGATACCACAGTGGAATTTTTTGGCGTGGGAGCCGTGACACCCGGGGTGGGCGGGGTGAAACTGGCGACAGCGGGGGTGTTGTATCTGGCGACGCAGGGGCCGCGCGTGAACCCGCCGGTTTCCTGTTATCCGCATATCATGCCGGGGATGTACTACACCGCGACGGGGACGAACTCCTGCGCCTCGGCGCACCGCTGGCTGCGCGATCTGATGTTCGCGCAGGGCGGGTTCGCGGAGATGGATGTGCTGGCGGGCGAGGCGCCGGCCGGGGCGGATGGGCTGCTGTTTCATCCGTATTTGCAGGGTGAGCGCGCCCCCTATTGGGACCCGCTGCTGCGCGGCGATTTCATCGGGCTGACGATTTCCCACACGCGGGCGCATTTCGCGCGCGCGCTCTATGAGGGGATTGCGTTTTCCATTCGCGATCTGCTGGAGGCGGCGCGCGGGCTGGGGCTGGAATTTGGGGTGATACGGCTGATGGGCGGCGGGGCGCGCAGCGCGGCTTGGCGCAGGATCATCGCTGATGTGACCGGGCTGGTGATGGAGCGGACCGAGGCGGGGGATGCCTCATTTGGCGCGGCGCTGGTGGCGGGTGTGGGGGTGGGGATGTTTGCCTCACCCGCGCAGGCGGTGGCGCGCTGCGTGCGGTTGCTGGATGTGACCGCGCCGGATGCGGCGGCGCATGCGATGTATGGCCGTTTGTTCGGGATTTATAAGGATGCGCAGGCGGGGCTGGTGGAGGTTAACCACCGGCTTTGGGACGTGGGGTGACGCTCCACGTGGAGCGTTTGTGGCGTTTTTGGCAGAAGTGATTGGTTTTTCTGGGGAATTTTTTGCTTGCTCCCCAGTTTGGGCGGGTTTGGTGCGGAAATGGAACGGGGGAGGCTCACAGGACCTGATTGGTTTAATACCAGCCCGCCAAGAGCTTGACTCTCTGGATTTGGTGGCGGGCTGGTATAAGCTCTTGATTTTGCGCGCGGCCGCCCCACCAGCCCCGCGCGCATACCAGTCAGCCTTAAGGCTGACTGGTATTACCTCCAAAAAAAGACCCGCAGCCTAGGGGCTTGCGGGTCAAGTCAACAGGGAGGCTTCACGTCTGGGAGACGTTGGGACCAAAGTCCCAATCCAACCCTCGCGGGTTGAACGAGTCCGGCTCGCACCGAACAATGTTGTATATAGGCCACAACCAAAAAATTTTTAAGTGTTAATTTCGTAATATCGGCCTTTTTACAACCGCTGGTCGCGCGCCTGCCACGCGCTTCGTGCATAATAGCGCGCCACTTTGCCTAAAAACCGGCCTTATCCGCCGGTTCCAGGGTCAGATGGCTGATACCAGTCAGCCTTAAGGCTGACTGGTATGCGCGCGGGGCTGGTGGGGCGGCCGCGCGCAAAATCAAGAACTTATACCAGCCCGCCACCAAACCCAGAGAGTCAAGCTCTTGGCGGGCTGGTATGAGACGCCATCGCACTCTGGCGGTTCCCGGATGGCCCGTTCAGGGCTTATGCGCGCCGCGCTCGGAGATGCTGTTGATCAGGAAATCCCGGAAAACCGAGACGCGCTTACTGTTGCGCAGCTCCTCGGGATACACAAAATACATCTCATTGGCCGGTTTTTTCAGATCGGGCAGCACGTTCACCAACCCTGTTGGGTCCTGTACCAGATAATCCGGCACCGCCCCGATGCCCATGCCGTTGCGGATGCAAACCAGCATCGCCTGTAGGGAGTTCACCTCCAGCACGCCCCGGCGCGGCGTGCCGTCCTTGCGGCCCACCTCGGCCAGCCAGTTCACATCAGGCACCGGCGGCTTGCGGTCGCCAAAGAGGATCAGCTTGTGATGGTCGAGATCCTCCACGATCTGCGGGGTGCCGTTGGCCTTCAGATACTCCGCCGAGGCCAATATCTGGCTGCGGATTTCCCCCAGATGGCGCTGCACCAGGTCGGGCTGGCGCGGCGGGTGCATGCGGATCGCCACATCGGCCTCGCGCATCGCCAGGTCCAGATCGGTGTCATCGAGCAACAGCGTCACGGTCACATCCGGGTGCGCGGCCATAAAGGTTTTCAACCGCGGCGCCAGCCAGGTCACGCCAAAGCTGTGCGTGGTGGTCACCTTCAGCCGCCCGGCCGGTTTTTCCTTGCTCTCGGCCAGCAGCGCCTCGGTCATCGCCAGCTTGGCGAACACCTCGCGCACGGTGCGGTTCAGCGCCTCGCCCTGCTCGGTGAGGATCAGCCCGCGCGCATGGCGGTGGAACAGCGGCACCGCGAGCGCCTCCTCCAGCGCCGAAATCTGCCGCGACACCGCCGACTGGCTAAGGTTCAGCGTATCACCCGCATGGGTGAAGCTGCCCGCCTCCGCCACCGCGTGGAACACCCGCAGCTTGTCCCAATCCATTTTCTGCCCCGTCATTTTTATGCTGCCTCACTTGCCTGCTGGGGTAACTGCGCCAGGTATTTCTCCGCCTCCAGAGCTGCCATGCAGCCGGTCCCGGCGGCTGTCACCGCCTGGCGGAAAATTTTATCCTGCACGTCGCCCGCCGCGAAAACGCCGGGCACCGAGGTCTCGGTGCTGCCGGGTTTCGTTATGATGAATCCCTCCGCGTCAGTGTTCACCTGCCCGCCGAAAACGCCGGTGGCGGGTGAGTGGCCGATGGCGATGAACACGCCATCCACGCTGATCTCCTGCGCGGCCCCGGTCTTCACATGGCGCAGCCGCGCCCCGGTGACCACCGCAGGGGTGCCGCCGCCCAGAATCTCATCCACCGCATGGTCCCAGATCACGGTGATTTTTGGGTTGGCAAACAGCCGGTCCTGCAAAATTTTCTCGGCGCGGAAACTGTCGCGCCGGTGCACCAGGGTCACATGGCTGGCGTGGTGGGTGAGATAGAGCGCCTCCTCCACTGCCGTGTTGCCGCCGCCGACCACGGCGACCTTTTTGCCCCGGTAGAAAAACCCGTCACAGGTGGCGCAGGCGGAAACCCCGGCGCCCTGGTAGATCTTCTCCGAATCCAGCCCCAGCCAGCGCGCCTGCGCCCCGGTCGCGATCACCACGGCATCCGCCACGAACTCCACCCCGGCATCCGACCATGCGCGATAGGGCCGGGCGGAGAAATCCACCTTGGTGATGATATCGTAGATGACCTCGGTGCCGACATGCACGGCCTGCTTTTCCATCTGCTCCATCAGCCAGGGGCCCTGGATGGTCTCGGCAAACCCGGGGTAATTCTCCACATCCGTGGTAATCGTGAGCTGCCCGCCCGGCTGCAGCCCGGCCACCATCACCGGCGCCAAATTGGCGCGCGCCGCATAAATTGCCGCCGTGTAACCGGCCGGCCCCGCGCCGATGATCAGTATGCGCGTTTTCCTCACCTCAGCCATTTCCGTTTATCATCCACCAAAATAATTAAGAATCAGGAATGCAGCATATCTGTTGACCTCGCGCCGATACAAGCGCGCGTTTATGATACGGGGCGCGGTAGTTGGCAATTTCCCCCCATGGTCAAATGAATTTGTGTAATTATATTGCGCGGAACCATCCGCCAGTGTTTTAGGACCAGCCATGCCAACTGACCCCGACCCGATCCAGCTCGACGACATCGACCGCAAGATCATCGCCGAACTGCAAGAGGACGGCCGCATGACCAATGTAGAGCTGGCCAGGCGGGCCGGAATTTCGCCCCCGCCCTGCCTGCGCCGCGTGCGCCGGCTGGAGGAGGCCGGCTTCATTCAAGGCTACCACGCCCGCACGGACGGCCAGAAACTCGGCTGGCAGATCGCTTTCTTCGTCATCGTCGGGCTGGAGAGCCAGAAACAGGCGGTGCTGGATGGTTTCGAGGCCCTGGTCGCCACCTGGCCGGAGGTGCGCGAATGCCATATGATCCGCGGCGGCGGCGATTTCCTGCTCAAGCTGGTGGCACGCGACGCCGCGCACGAGAACCAGCTCACCGCCCGGCTCACCGGCGCCGCGCATGTCGCCCGGGTGCAAACCCTGCAAACAATACGCACCAGCCGGGATCTCGCCGGCGTGCCAATGGATCGTTCAAATGCTTGATTTCCTGATTCTGCTGGCCGCCGTCATCGTCGACCTGCTGTGCCGCTACGTTCCAGCCCATCTGCCCTACCTGTTCCCCTTCGTCTTCAACGCCCCGGTGTTCCTCGGCAGCTGGTTCATGCTGCTGTGGTATCTGCGCGGCATGGCCCGCATCGCGCCGGAGCAAAAACCCGGCCGCCTGCGCCAGTGGTTCTTTCTGCTCGGCCTGGGCAGCATTTATTTCGTGCTGCAAACGCATTTTGAATACATCTCCCAGCACATGTTCTTCCTCAACCGCATCCAGGCGGTGGTTATCGGCATGGCGGCGCCCTTTGGCATCGCCATCGGCTGGATGCCCGAGGTCCTGCGCCTTGGCGTCCCGCCCTGGGTGCTGCGCGCCTGCCAGAGCCGGGTTGTGCACAGGCTCAGCCGCGTGCTGGCCCACCCGCTGCCCGCCATGGCGATCTTCCTCATCACCACCGATGTCTGGCTGATCCCCGCCGTGCATTTCGCGGCCATGATCAACCCGTTCCTCTACGCGGTGATGAACCTCTCCTGCCTGCTCGGGGGCTTACTGTTCTGGCTGGTGGTGCTGGACCCGCGGCCAAAACCCGCCGCGCGCTTCTCCTACCTCGCCCGCGCCGCGGCCGGCTTCCTGGTGATGTTCCCGCAGATCGCCGTCAGCTCCTACATCGCGTTGAGCACGGATAATCTGTACTCGTTTTACACACTTTGCGGCCGGCTCTTTCCCTCCATTTCCCCGCTTTATGATCAAATGCTCGGCGGGCTGATCCAGTGGATACCCCCCGGCATGATGAACACCGCCGCCCTGCTCATCAGCCTCAACGCGCTGCGCCTCTCCGACATCAAGGCCGAAGAATCCTTTGTTCCACCTCCTGGCGCGAAGATTTACGAAGCCAAGTGGACCGGGCAGAAAAAATAGCCGGTTTTTGTTGCGTTGCAGCACGTTTTTTGTTGCGTTGCAACGTGTGTTTTCCCGCCTGAGCGATACCAGCACAGCCCAGCTTTGAAATTTTGGACCAAGTTTCCGGGTGGATTTGATCTAATACCAGCCCGCCAAGAGCTTGACTCTCTGGGTTTGGTGGCGGGCCGGTATAAGCTCTTGATTTTGCGCGCGGCCGCCCCACCAGCCCCGCGCGCATACCAGTCAGCCTTAAGGCTGACTGGTATTATACGATATGTCCAAAATGCCCGATGAAGGCCAGCCCCGCCAATCCGGCCGCCAGCAGCAGCAACAGAGTCAGCACCAGCCGCAAAGTGCCGGTTTTAACCGGCGTCGGCGGGCGCTTTTCCGGCTCGTATTCAACCTCGTTGTTGCGCGCCGCGTGCACCAGATCCGCGAAGGAATCCCCCTGGCCGGGCTGATGCAACGGCGCCACGCCGTCATCACCGCTGCTGGTCAGGAACATCGGCAGCCCCAATGCCGGGTCGGTCTCACTCACCGGCACGCTCACCACCTCCGCCGCCGCCAATGGCGCATCGGCAAGCTTGGCATCCACAAGCGGGGCATCGACCTGGGATTCACTTACCGTCTCCGGCGCCGCCGCAAAATCTGAAACCATGGCCAGATCGGGGGAAAGCGGCTGACTGCGCCAGCTCGTTCCGCACCGCGCGCATTGCAACTTGCGGCTGCGCCCCGTCAGCGCCGCATCGGGCACTTCGTACTCAGCTGAACAATTCGGGCATAAAAGACGCATGATCAGCTTTATGAATGGCATTTCTGGCGTGTTCGCGCAATAACAACTGCATGACCTTCGGCCGCCAATCAATTCAATTGACACAAATTTTGGTCTATCTAAACATTATCCACGCGCGGCAGTCTCAACGCCCGGGGGCTGATCCGGGCCGCGGCCGCGCCACCAAAACCTGGTTAACCCCCTGGTGTAAAATAACTTTAAGGTCCAATGATTAGATTTGACGACGTCTGGTTAAAATACCGCCATCAGGACCGTAGCCCGGGGGCTTTGGCGCGCGATGTGCTGCGCGGTGTTGATTTTAAAATCCCCGAGGGCGGTTTCCGCTGGCTCACCGGCCCTTCGGGCGCGGGAAAAACCACCCTGCTCAAGCTCATCTACCTGGCCGAACACCCGACCCAGGGCCGGATTGACATCATGGGCACCCATGCCGCCAGAATCTCCCGGCGCGATGCCGCGCTGCTGCGCCGGCGCATCGGCGTGGTCTACCAGGATTTCCGCCTGCTCGCGCATCTCTCCGCTTATGACAACGTGGCCCTGCCGATGCGCCTGGCGCGCCGTGCCGAGCGGCAAGTTCACGCCGATGTCACTGAAATCCTCCGCTGGGTCGGCCTCGCTAACCGGCTGGGCGCGCTGCCCGACGAACTCTCCGGCGGCGAGCAACAGCGCGTCGCCATCGCGCGCGCCGTGGTCGGGCGACCGAAACTGCTGGTCGCCGACGAACCCACCGGCAATCTGGACGATGAGCAGGCAAGCAGGCTGATGACCCTGATCACCGCCCTCAACCAGCTTGGCACCACCGTCATCGTGGCCACGCACAACCACGCACTGGTTTCCGCCTACCCCGCCCCGCGGCTGGAAATAGCCGAAGGCCGGCTCACCGCGCATGGCTAAACACCATACCGACCCGCTGGGTCTGCACTCGGCGCTGGAGGACTGGATGCTGCCCGTCCTGGTCGCGGCCATGAGCTTCCTCGCCGCCCTGGCCGTGGCAGGGGCGCTGGCCAGCACCGTGCTCGCCGCGCAATGGCAAACCGATACCGCCGCCGCGCTCACCATCCAGGTGCCCCAGCCCAGCGCGCCGGACGCCGCCGGCAACGCCACCCGCCTGGCCGCCGTACAGGCCGCGCTGCAAACCATGCCGGGCGTTAGCAGCCCGCGCCTGCTGAGCACGGATGCCCTGAACCACCTGCTCGCCCCCTGGCTCGGTACGGATGCGGCGGCGCTCGGCCTGCCGCTCCCCGCTGTCATCACCGCCACTTGGAGCGGCCCCGGCCCGGGCGATGCCATCGCCGCGGCACTGAACAAACCAGCCCCCGGCACACTGGCGCAAACCGGCGTGCAATGGGCCGCGCACGTCACCGCGCTCACCGGCAGCCTGCAAACCTGCGCCGCCGCGGTGCTGGTTATCGTCGCCCTGGTCGGCGGCGCGCTGGTCGCGCTGGCCACCCGCGCGGGCCTCGCGCAACGGCGCGAGACCATCGAGATCATCCATGGCCTCGGCGCGCAGGATGGCGACATCGCCAGCCGCTTCGCCAGCCGCGCCACCGCCCTCGCCGTGGCGGGCGCGGCCGCCGGGGCGCTGGTGGCGCTGCCCGTGCTACTCTGGCTGGCCGCGCTGGCCGCGCCTTTCAGCGGGCCGCCCCAGCTTAACGGCCTGCAACACGGGCTGTCCGGCCTGCCGCCCGCGTTGTGGACGGCGCTGCCCTGCCTGCCGCTGGCCGCCGCCGTCATCGGGTGGAGCTCGGCGCAGCTCACCGTGCGGGGCTGGCTGCGGAAACTGGTCTGATGCCCCGCGTCCGCCGTTTCCGCCGCCGCCGCCGCTTCTCCGTGCTGCGCTTGTTCGCCAAGGGCTTCGTTGTCCTCGCAGGCCTCTGGCTGGCCGGCTTTGTCATCTTCCTCGCCGTGGTCCTCACCGCCGCGCCGCCCAACCCCATGCCCCATGCTGGCGGCATCGTCGCGCTCACCGGCGGGGATGACCGCGTCAGCGCCGCCCTCGCCCTGTTGGCTGACCGCGACGCCCCGCTGCTGCTCATCTCTGGCGCCGGGCGCGGCACCTATCTGGGTGACTTCACCGCCGACGACGCCGCCGCCGCCACCCGCTATGCCAGCACCATAACCCTCGGCCACATGGCCGGCACAACCCACGGCAATGCGCTGGAGACCTCCAACTGGGTCCGCGCCCACGGCATCCACTCGCTCATCGTCGTCACCGCTGACTATCATATGCCCCGCGCCATGCAGGAAATGCATCAGGCCCTGCCCGGTATCACTCTCATCGCCGCCCCGGTGCGCCCGCCCGCCATGCGCAACCTCTTCAGCCTGCCCACATTGCGGTTGCTCGCCGGAGAATATAGCAAGTACCTCGTGGTGCGCTTAGGATTCCGCCGGTTCGCCGCCAGTCTCATAACCCAGGATTGATCAACCTGCGCTTCCTCCGCTCCCTCGCCTTCAACGCCATCATGTTCGGCACCGGCACCGTACTCAGCCTTTGGGGCATTCTGCTTTGGCGGCTGGGCTATGCGCGGCTTGACCGCATGCCCATCCTCTGGGCCAAAATCTGCCTCGCCGCTCTGCGTTTGTTCTGCGGTGTCCGGCTGCGCATCGAGGGGCGCGAATACCTGCCGCCGCCCGGCGGCGCCATCGTCGCGGCACAGCACCAGTCCACCCTCGATGTCCTCATCTGGCTGACCCTGCTGCCCCACCCCTCCTTTGTGTTCAAGCGTGAGCTGGCCAAAATCCCGCTGTTCGGGGTGCTGCTGGAACCTACCGGCATGGTCCCGGTGGACCGCGGCGGCGCCGGCCAGGCCCTGCGTAAAATGGTGTCGGACTGTGCCACGGCCCTCGACGCCGGCCGCCAGATCATCCTCTTCCCCGAGGGCACGCGCGTTCTCCCCGGCAAGCGCGCCCGCCTGCACCCCGGCATCGTCGCCCTGGCCAAAGCCAACAACCTGCCGCTTATCCCCGCCGCCACTGATTCCGGCCTCTCCTGGGGCGCGAAAGCCTTCCGCATTTTACCCGGCATTGTCACCGTGAAGCTCTACCCGCCCATCGCGCCCGAAACCCCGCAGGATGAAATACTCGCCCGCCTCGCCACCTACTTTTACGACTCCGGCGTAACCTAGAGCCTGATTGGGTTAATACCAGCCCGCCAGGAGCTTGACTCTCTGGGTTTGGTGGCGGGCTGGTATAAGCTCTTGATTTTGCGCGCGGCCGCCCCACCAGCCCCGCGCGCATACCAGTCAGCCTTAAGGCTGACTGGTATTAACCGCCTCACGCCGGCAGTTCGATCACCACGCGCAGGCCACCGCCTGGGCGGTCCAGCAGAAAAATATCCCCGCCATGCGCGCCGACGATATCGCGGGCGATCGTCAAGCCCAGCCCGGTACCGCCCGCCGAGGCCGTCTCGAACGGGCGGAACACGGCCTCACGCTGACTGGCTGGAATCCCGGGGCCATCATCCTCAACCACAATCCGCAGTGTCCGCCCGCTCATCGCTGCGCCGAGCCACATCTGCCCGGCATGGCGGCGGGCATTGTCAATCAGGTTGGTCAGCACCCGGCGCATCGCCTCGGGGCGCAGCGTCGCGCTCAACCCCTCGGGGGCATCGCAATCTATCCGTGCCCCCGCCCGCCGCGCGGCCGCCGCCACATCCTCCAGCAAGCCCGTCACATCGGTGGGCACGGCCTGTTCGCTGCCCTCGCCGCGCGCGAAACTGAGATAAGTGGCAATCAGCTGCTCCATCTCCTCAATGTCGCCGGTCATCTCCGCCATCTCGCCCGCATCGGCTTCCGGCAGCATCGCCAAAGAGAGCCGCAGCCGGGTGAGCGGCGTGCGCAGATCATGCGACACCCCGGCCAGCATGGTGGTCCGCTGCGCCAGGAATCGCCGCAGGCGCTCCTGCATCCGGTTGAATGCCGCGGCCGCACGGCGCACCTCCACCGCCCCCTCGGGCTTGATCGGCCCGGGGTCGCGCCCCATGCCAAAGGCCTCCGCCGCCACCGCGAGGCGGGTGATCCCGCGCACCTGGGTGCGTAAAAACAGCGCCGAGATGCCAAACAGTAGCCCGGCGGTGCCGATCACCCAGACCAGGAATAGATAAAACGTGCCAATATAGAGCCGCTTGCGCGACACATCGATGCTCAGCACCCCGTCAGCCATCTGCACATTGATCCGGATGAACCCCGGCGTGGTATTCCAGGCGACATTGAACGGCCGGTGCAGATTCTGCGCCAGCCCGCGGGCAAGATCGTCATCAACCGGGCCTGGCGCATCCGGCGGCGGCAGGCGCCGCAGCACCTGGTTGCGCAAAAACACGGTGCTGAACTGAAAATACCGGTCAGTCTCCTGGATGATGAGCCCCCGGGTATCCGGCGCGCGGTCGATCTCATCAATCATGAACCCCACCTCGCCGGCCACCCCCCCGGCCAGGCGGCGGGAAAGCTCGTTGAGGTGATTGCCATAAAACAGCAGCAGCGCCACCGCCTGCAGCAGCACCAGCGGGATCAGTACGATCAGCAGCGAGCGGCCTAAAAGCGTGCGCGGCAGAAACCTGCGTAGCACCCGGTCAGCCGAAAATCCGCCGGGGCGTAGTTTCATGGCCCTGGTTTCAGAGTATAACCCTTGCCGCGCACGGTGTGCAGAAACCGCGGCTCGCGCGGGTCTGGCTCTATCTTGCGGCGCAGGCGCGTCACCTGCACGTCGATCGCGCGCTCGTTCACATCGTCCAGCCCCAGGGCCGCCGCCAGCACCTCGCGTGAGAGGATCTCATGCGGGCGGGCCGCCAGCGCCATCAGCAGCGCAAGTTCGGCCCCGGTCAGCCGCACCCGGTTGTTAGGCCCCACCAGCTCGGCGCGCGATGCGTCAAACACCTTGCCGCCCAACTGCAACGGCCCGGCGGGCAATGCCGGCGGCTGCGCCCGGCGCAGCATGGCGCGGATGCGCGCCAGCAGCACCCGCGGGTCAAACGGCTTGCCCAGATAATCATCCGCCCCGGCCTCGAAACCCGCGATAATATCCTCTGGCGCATCGCGTGCGGTGAGCAGCAGTATGGGCATATCAGGGGCGCGCTCGCCGCGCAGGCCGCCGGTCAACTCCAGCCCGCTCTCGCCGGGCATCATCACATCCAGCACCATCAGGTCAAAATCCATGAACCTCAGCTTGTCGCGCGCCTGCGCGGCGGAATCCGCCATCGTCACGCGGAACCCCTGCTCAGTAAGGTAGCGGCTCAACAGCCCGCGCAGGCGCGGTTCGTCGTCAACGACGAGAATATGCGCCCCTTCACTGCTCATCGCACCGGCCCTAACGCGCCCCCCGGCTGCGGTGGGCGTCCAAGCTGTCGATGTAGTCGCGCCCCTGCTTCAGGGTCAGCCCGTGCAGCACCCGGCGGAATCCTTCCACTGCCGGCCCGCCCGCCTCCCGGTAGGCCGCGAGAAAACGGTCCCGCTGACAGTCAAACAGCCGCCGCTCCAGCGCCTGGCCTTTCTCGGTGAGGGTGAGCAGCCGCTGCCGCCGGTCCTGTGCGCCCGCCGTCTGCGCCACGTAGCCGTCACGGATCAACGGCCCTAGCACACGGGTCAGGCTCTGCTTGGTAATGCCCAGAAACGCCAGCAACTCCCCCACCGTCAGCCCCGGCTTGCGGCCGATCCAGTGCAGCGTGCGATGATGCGCCTGCCCCAGCCCAAACTCCGACAAAATCGCCAGCGAGGCGGCGGCGATGTCACGCATCGCGAAAAACATCATGTCCTGCGCAACCCGCAACTCCTCCTCGCGCAGAAATAACAGCCCCGCGCCTGGCTGCGCGTGCGTGGAGCCGGGGGGCAGATCGCGCTTCAAACGATTGAGACCTTGAGTTGGAGTGTCTTGCATGGCAGATTCGCAATCCTACGAGGTTTCCAGAACCTATTATGACAGTATTGCTTACTTATCTACAAGGGGTTTCCGCCATAATATCACGGCGTATGATTGTTTTAGGATGATGCCCCCTGGCGTCAACTTAAAATTATACGCTCAATCACCGGCTCGAAGCCACTAACCCGCCGCCTGTTCGCCACCAGCCTTACCGGAGTTTTTTTAACCATGCCGCTTATCCCTTTTGACGATCGTGATGGATTCATCTGGTGGGAAGGCAAGCTGATCCCCTGGCGCGACGCGAAGATTCATGTGCTCAGCCACGGGCTGCACTACGCCTCCGCCGTGTTCGAGGGCGAGCGCGCCTATGCCGGCAACATCTTCAAGCTCCAGGCGCATACCGAGCGGCTGATCAACTCCGGCAAAATCCTGGGGTTTGATATTCCCTTCACCGCCGATGAGATCAACAAAGCGTGCTACGAAGTCATGGCCGCCAACAATCTGACCGATGCCTACATCCGCCCCATCGCCTGGCGCGGCACGGAGCAGATCGCCGTCTCCGCCCAGCAAACCAAAATCCACCTCGCCATCGCCTGCTGGAACTGGCCCAATTTCTTGGGCGCTGACCGTCTCAAGGGTGTGACCCTGCAAACCGCCCATTGGCGCCGGCCGCACCCGCAAACCGCGCCCACCGCCTCAAAGGCGGCCGGGCTGTACATGATCGGCACGCTCTCCAAACACACGGCCGAGGCCGCCGGCTTCACCGACTCGCTGATGCTCACCTGGGACGGTTTTCTGGGTGAATCCACCGGGGCCAACATGTTCATGGCCATTGACGGCAAGCTCCACACCCCGGTCCCTGACTGCTTCCTTGACGGCATTACCCGCCGCACGGTCATCGCGCTGGCCAAGGCCCGTGGCATTGAGATCATCGAGCGCCACATTCCCCCAGAGGACCTCACCTTGGCGCAGGAGGTTTTCCTCGCCGGAACCGCCGCCGAGGTCACCGCGGTCCGTCAGATCGACGATCACCACTTCACCCCCGGCCAAATCACTGAAACCCTGCTGCACGACTACGAAGCCCTGGTTCTCATGGCGCCAGAGGAAGTCGCCAAGCGCGCCGCCTAAGTTATACCAGCCCGCCAAGAGCTTGACTCTCTGGGTTTAGTGGCGGGCAGGTATAAGCTCTTGAGTTTGCGCGCGGCCGCCCCACCAGCCCCGCGCGCATACCAGTCAGCCTTAAGGCTGACTGGTATTAAATCCAAAAAGCAGAGGGCGATGACATTAGATACGCTCGCTTGTGAACGAATTTAATGTTTGAATCGCCCTCTATTTGTCCTTTTCCGCCAACTTGTCATGCTTGGCGTGCCAGGCATCCATGAGCTTAAGCACCGTGGCCGCCGTTTCCTCGATGGAGCGGTGCGTTACGTCGATGGTGGGCCAGCCCCGCGCGTTGCACAGCCGTTTGGCCCATAGCAGCTCCTTTTCCACCGCTTCAAAATCCACATATTCACCATTATTCTTCTGGGCAAAGCCCGGCTGCGCCCCCGCGCCGAGCAGGCGCAGGCGATGGCGGCGAATACCGATCAGCGATTTCGGATCGATGGTCAGGCCAATCACCGGGCAGTTTGGGTCTTTCAGCAATTCCGGCGGCTCAATTCCCGGCACCAGTGGAATATTGGCGGCCTTGATGCCTCTGTTGGCAAGGTAGAAGCATGTTGGTGTCTTGGATGAGCGCGACACCCCCACAAGCACGACATCCGCCTCCGCCATGCCCCGGTGCGCCTGCCCGTCATCATGCGAAATCACGTAATGCATCGCGTCGATGCGGCGGAAATAATCCGCATCCAGCACATACTGGCGCCCAGGCTTATGCTTCGCCGGCGCGCCGAACTGCCCCTGCAACAACTCCAGCAGCGGGTCCAGCACATGCAACAGCGGCACACCCAGCCGCGCACAGGCCGCATCCAGCTCCTCGCGCAGCGCGGTATCCAGCAAGGAACACAATACCAGCCCCGGTTCGGCGTGAACCCCCTCCAGCACGCGATGCAACTGCAATCGTGAACGAATCAATGACCAGCGATGGTAATTAACCTGGCTTTCATCAAACTGGGCTACGGCTGCCCTTGCCAGCGCACTTAATGTGTCACCGGTCGCATCGGATATCAGGTGTATATTGTGTTTATAACTTTCCATGCCGCTGTTGATAGCGTGGATTGTTTTCCCATGCGCGAAGAATTTTCCGGCGACCGGGGATAAAGTTACGAAACAGTAAACTGGGGATGCTTAACAGGGGGTTCCCTCCTCACTTGTGGGAAAACTAGCCCGATACGTTAGAATCAACAGGTTAAAGCTTGTATCTTGCTGTGGATAACCTTGTGGACTTTATCCGTGCTTGCCTTAACCCCCACTATCCACAGGGTACCACTGCCCCCTCCTTCGTTTAACTTAAAAGAGATAAAGAGGGTGGTTTTCCCACTTTCACAGCCATTCCCGATTTTTCTCCGGGATGGGTTTTAGAACCCGCCATCTTGCTCTAAGCGGGAGTTATGAAATTAATGCGTGTATTGAACGGCGAGGCGATCTCGCCGCCGCCGGTGTGGCTGATGCGTCAGGCCGGACGATACCTGTCTGAATACCGCGCCGTGCGCGGCCAGGCGGGAGATTTCATCTCGCTCTGCCTGAACCCGGAACTCGCCGCTGAAGTCACCCTGCAACCCATCCGCCGCTATGGGTTTGACGCCGCGATCCTCTTTTCCGACATTCTCATCCTCCCCATGGCTCTAGGGCAGGGTCTGCGTTTTGCCGAAGGCGAGGGCCCGCTCCTGCCGCCGCTGCAAAATTCCGCCGGGCTGAACATTGCCGCCGCCCCAGGCGTCTATGCGCCGGTGCTGGAGACCGTTCGGCGTGTCCGTGCAGCCCTGCCACCACAAACCGCGCTGATCGGCTTTGCCGGCGGCCCCGCGACCGTGGCGTGCTATATGCTGGATGGCAAAGGCGGCGGCGATTTTCCGCGTACCCGCGCATTGGCGTATGAAAACTCCGCTTTAGTGCAATCGGTGCTGGATATTCTGGTGGAAGCCACCATCACCTACCTGCAAGGCCAAATTACCGCCGGAGCCAACTGCGTCATGCTGTTTGAGAGCTGGGCCGGTATTTTCCCCGCCTCGCAATTCCGCCAATTTGTCATCGAACCGAACCGGCGCATCGTCTCGGCACTCAAATCCGCCAATCCTGGCCTTAAAATCATCGGCTTTCCCCGACTGTGCGGCCTGCTGCTGGGCGAATATGTGCGCGAAACAGGGGTGGACGCGGTCAGCCTGGACACGGTGACAGACCCCGCCGCCGCCATTGCCGCCTGTCCGCCCGGCACGGTGTTTCAGGGCAATCTGGACCCGCTGCTGCTCAAATCCGGCGGCGCGGCGCTGGAAACCGGGGTTGCGCGGCTGCTGCAAGCCTTCCGCGGCACTCCTCATGTCTTCAATCTCGGCCATGGCATCACCCCGGATGTGCCGCCGGAAAATATCGCGCGGTTGATGGAACTGATCCGCAACAACGCGATGCCTGCATGAAAACCGCCATCGTCCTGTTCAACCTTGGCGGACCCGACAGCCTGGCGGCGATAAAAAAATTCCGCGTCAATCTGTTTTCCGACAAGGCCATCATCCGCGCGCCGATTTTCATCCGTTTCTGGCTGGCCCGGCTCATCGCGCGGTCCTCAGCCAGGGCGGCGGAGAAAAACTACGCGCTCATGGGCGGAAAATCCCCCTTGCTGGCCGCGACCCAGGCGCAGGCTACCGCGTTGGAGAGCGCCATGGGGGGCGATACCAAAACCTTTATCGCGATGCGCTACTGGCACCCCTTCGCGCTGGAGGCCGCGCGCGCGGTGAAAGCCTATAACCCTGATCGCATTCTCCTCCTGCCGCTCTATCCGCAGTTTTCCACCACCACCACCGGCTCTTCGCTCAACAATTGGCACGAGGCGGCGGCGCAGGCCGGGCTGATCAAGCCCACCACCACGCTTTGCTGCTATTTTGACGATCCGGCCTATGCCGATGCCATCGCCGCATTGGTGGATGCCGCCAGCGCCCAGGCCAAGGCCGGCCTGCCCCCCGGCGCGCGGCTGCGCCTGTTGTTCTCGGCGCATGGCCTGCCTGAATCCATCATCGCGCGGGGTGATCCGTATCAATCCCAGATTGAAGCCTCCGTCGCTTCTGTCATGGCCCGGCTCAAGGACAGGCAAGTCGAACATCTGGTCTGCTATCAATCGCGTGCGACCCCGCAAAAATGGATCTCGCCCAGCACCATTGAAGCCATAGAACAGGCCGGGGCGGATAAAACCGCCGTACTGGTCATCCCCATCGCCTTCGTCTCAGACCATATCGAGACGCTGGTGGAGCTTGATATCGAAAACCGCGAGCTTGCCGCCCATTGCGGCGTCCCCGGTTATTTCCGCGCCCCCGTGCCCAATAGCGACCCCGCGTTCATCGCCGCGCTGGCAGGCCTTGCCCGCCGTGCGCTGGCGCATGGCAACGGGCTTTGCTCGCATCAGGGCGGCCGCGCCTGCGCCGCCACACATAAAAACTGCCCATGGACAAAATATGCGGCCTGAATTGATTATTTTTGATTGCGATGGCGTGCTGATCGACAGTGAAGGCGTCGCTTCCACCGTCTGCGCGCGTGAGCTTTGCGATCTTGGCTGGGAGATCACCGCGCAACAGGTGCAGGATCGTTTTCTTGGCATGTCAATTACCGATATGCAGCCGGTCATCGAGGCGCGCCTCGGCCGCATCCTCCCGGCCACCTGGCGCGCCGGTCTTGCGCAAAAACTCGTGACAGCGCTTGGCACGGAATCAAAACTCATTCCTGGCGCGCGGGAAATGCTGGAGCGCGTGAATACGCTTGGCATCCCCTGGTGCATCGCCTCCAATTCATCGGATGAAGAGCTGGACGTTAAATTCTCCTACACCGGTATTGCCCATCTCACCGCTGGCCGCGCCTATTCGGCCGCTGGTGTCATCGCCAAGGGCGGGCGCGCCAAACCCGCGCCGGATCTGTTTCTCGCCGCGGCCGCCGGGTCACAAACCCAGCCACGAAATTGCCTGGTGCTGGAAGACAGCGTGCTTGGCGTCACCGGCGCGGTTGCCGCCGGCATGGCGTGCTACGGTTTCGCCCCGCATGGCGATGGCGCGCCCCTGCTTGCCGCCGGCGCCCGCGCCATTTTGCAAAACCTGAGTGATCTGTTCGGATTTCTTGCATGACAATCGCAGCGCTCACACCTTATTTCCACATCCTCCTGGCCTTCCACATCGTCTCCTTCACCGCGTGGATGGCCGGAATGTTCTACCTGCCGCGCCTCTATGTGTATCACTGCCAGCTTGCGCCGGGCTCGGCTGAATCCGCGCGATTCAAGGTCATGGAACGCAGACTCCTGCAACAGATCATCAACCCGGCGATGCTCTCCACCTTCTTCTTCGGCATCCTGCTCATTCTCACCCCGGGGGCTGTGAACTGGCACGCCGCCTGGTGGTGGACCAAGTTGACGGCGATCCTCCTGATGACCGGCTTTCACGGAAATCTCTCGAAATGGGGCCGGGATTTCCTGAATGACGCAAACACGAAATCCGAAAAATTCTACCGGATCGCCAATGAAATCCCGACGGTCCTGTTCGTCATCATCGTCTTCTGCGTCGTTGCTTAAATTGTGTCGTCGATCACATACGCGCTGGTCAGCCCGCCATCGATGACATAGGCTGACCCGGTCATGAAACTGGCTTCATCCGAGGCCAGAAAGGCCACCAGATTGGCGATTTCCTCCGGCTGCGCCAACCGGCCCATTGGCAAATGTTGCCGTCGCAGCCTCCAGGCTTGCTCATCCGCCAGAAACGCCTTCACCAGCGGTGTCGCGGTCGGCCCTGGGCATAGCGCCACCGCCCTTAAACCCTTGCGGGCATACATCACGGCAATTTCACGCGTCATCGCCAGCACACCGCCTTTCGCGGCGGTATAGGCGATCTGCGGAAACGCCGAGCCAACCAACGCCACAATCGAGGCATTGTTGATGATCACGCCGTTGCCATTTTGCAATAAATACGGAATCCCCGCCTTGCAGCACAAAAAAACGGAAGTGAGATTGATCGCGATGGTGCGGTTCCACACGCTCAGGTCCGTTTCCACCGGCCCATCATCGCCGCTCAGACACACCCCGGCATTGTTGAAAATCACATCGAGCCCGCCGAACGCCGCCGCCCCTTCGGCAAAAGCCTTGTTGCAGGCTGCTTCATCTGTCAGATCCGCGATCACCGCCATCGCGCTGCCGCCCGCATCCGCTACCGCGCGCACGCTCTGCATGGCGGCCTCGGGGTTGATATCGCAAGCAATCACCCGCGCGCCCTCGGCGGCGCATTTCAGCGCGCTGGCCCGGCCGATGCCGCCGCCCGCCCCGGTGATAAAAACCCTTTTATCCTTCAGGCGCATTCTCGCGGTTCCTTCTGCTGTGTTCCATCACTCCCCGACCAGCGCGCGCGCGAACTCCTCGGGGTCGAACTCTCGCAGATCCTCTATCTGCTCGCCGGTGCCCACCGCATGAATCGGCAGTCCGAATTTTTCCGCCAGCGCAACCACGATGCCCCCGCGCGCCGAGCCGTCCAGCTTGGTCACGATCAGCCCGGTCAGCTCCACCATATCCTTGAAAATCCCCACCTGCGTCACCGCGTTCTGCCCGGTGGTGGCATCCAGCGTGAGCAAAACCGCATGCGGCGCGCTCTCATCGAGCTTACGGATCACCCGGATGATCTTGCGCAGCTCTTCCATCAGCGCCGTCTTGTTGTGCAGCCGCCCGGCGGTGTCGATTAGTAATACATCTGCCCCCGCCTTTTGCGCGCGCGCCAGCGCGTCATGCGCCAGGGAGGCGGCATCGGAGTTCGCCGGCGCGGTCACAACCTCAGCCCCCGCGCGCACGCCCCAAACCTGCAACTGCTCCACCGCGGCGGCACGGAAGGTATCTCCCGCCGCCATCATCACTACCAGCCCGGCCTGGCGATAGCGTGCCGCCAGCTTGCCGATAGTCGTCGTCTTGCCCGCGCCATTCACCCCGGCCATGAGAATCACGAACGGTTTGTGCCCCGCATCCACCGCCAGCGGCTTTGCCACGGGGGCCAGAATCAGGCTGATCTCGCCAGCCAGCGTCTCGCGCACCTCCTGCTGGCTCACCTCCTTGCCAAATCTGGTGCTGCGGAAATTCTTGATAATCCGCGCCGCCACCGCGGCGCCCAGGTCAGCCGCGATCAGCTGTTCCTCCAACTCCTCCAGCGCCGCGTCATCAAGCTTGCGCTTCGTGAACACCCCGGCGATGCCGCCCGTCAGCTTGGCGGCGCTGCGCGAGAGCCCCGCCTTCAGCCGCCCGAAAAATCCTGACGCCATTACATAATCTCCGGCAGCATGCCCGTGAACGCGGTCTCGGCCGGGCCGCGCATCAGCACATGCCCATCTCCGCCGGCCCAGCTTATCAACAATTCGCCGCCATCCATCACCACGCTCACCGGCCCGTGCGTCAGCCCCCGGCGCTGCGCGTTCACCACCGCCGCGCACGCGCCCGAGCCGCAGGCCAGCGTCAGCCCCGCGCCGCGCTCCCAAACCTTCAAGCGTATCCGCTGCGGGTTTTCCACTTTGGCGAAGCCGATGTTCGCCCGTTCGGGAAACATCTTATGCCGCTCCAGCTGCGGCCCGATATTCTCGATGGGAAGTAGAAAATCATCGACGAAGAACGTCGCATGCGGGTTGCCCATGGAGCACGCCGCCGGATCAAAAACCGGCCCTAGCCCCAGGTTGAGGTGCAGCGTGTCCGCCGGGCTGCTCAGCGGTATCTCGCCCCACTCCAGCCGCGGCGGGCCCATGTCCACCTCAACCAGCCCAGGCCCCATAATTTCCGCCTTCAGCAGGCCGGAAATGGTGCGGATGCTCACCTGCCGCTCGCCGCTCTCCTCGGCCAGCAGCGCCGCCACGCAGCGCGTCGCATTGCCGCAGGCGCCGGCCTCGGTGGCATCCGCATTCAAAATGCGCATGAACACATCCGCCCCCTCGGCATCTGGCTCCAATATCACCAGCTGGTCGCAGCCGACGCCCAACCGGCGGTCGGCGATCTGGCGCACCACCGCCGCAGGCAGGTTCAACGGCGCCGCGCGCCCATCCAGCACGACAAAATCGTTGCCGGCCCCATGCATTTTTATAAACGGTATCGACATACCCGCTTTTAGCGCGGCGGGCGCAAAAGGCGAAGCCGCATTGCGCAGCTCCGCCCTTACTTTTTTAATGCCCGGCGTTGGCGCCGGAGAAATCAGGCGCCAGGCCGGAGGCGGCGAGCTGGCCCGCCAGCTCCGATTTGAGCCGCGAGAGCCCAGCCTCCGAGGTGCTCTCGGCGCGCGCCACCAGCACAGCCTGGGTATTGGAGGCGCGCAGCAGCCACCAGCCGTCCTCGGTATTCACCCGCACGCCATCGGTATCGGAGACTTTGTCCCCGCTGGCCTTCAGCCGCGCCGCAACCTCTTTCACCACCTCGAATTTGCGGTCCTCGGTGCAATCAAACCGCAGCTCCGGGGTGTTCACCACATGCGGCAGGCTGGCGCGGAACTGCGCCACGCTCTCGCTGCTGCGCGCAATCACGCCCAGCATGCGCACGGCGGCATACAGCGCGTCGTCAAACCCATACCATTTGTCGTTATAGAAAATATGGCCCGACATTTCCCCCGCCAGCGGCGAGCCAAGCTCCGCCATCTTGGACTTGATGAGCGAATGCCCGGTCTTCCACATCAGCGGCTTGCCGCCGGCTTTCGCCACCTCGTCGAACAACACCTGGCTGGCCTTCACATCGGCGATGATCGTCGCGCCCGGGTGTTCGCGCAGCACATCGCGCGCCATCAAAATCAAAAACTGGTCGCCAAAGAGGATATTGCCCTCATTGTCCACCAGGCCGATCCGGTCCGCATCGCCATCAAAGGCCACGCCCACATCAGCACTTTCCTTGCGCACCGCGTTGATCAGCTGTTCCAGGTTCTTCGGCACGGTCGGGTCGGGGTGATGCGCGGGGAAGGTCCCGTCGATCTTGCCGTTCAAAACCTTGTGCCTGCCGGGGAGTTTCTTCACCAGCTCGGCCAGCACATCGCCCGCCGCGCCATTGCCGTTATCCCAGACCACGGTCAGCTTCTTCTCGCCGTCCCAGTCGCGCATAATCCGCGCGATATACGCCGCTGACACATCTTTTTGCGTCATGCTTCCCTTGGCCTCGGCCACAACCTCGCCCGCCGCCGCCCGCTGGCCCAGGTTCAGAATATCCTGGCCAAAGAACGGCTTCTTGCCGAGCATCATTTTGAACCCGTTGTAGTTGGACGGGTTATGGCTCCCCGTCACCATCACGGCGCCATCGGTTGGCTCGGTGAAGGCGGCGTAATAGAGCATGGGCGTCGGCCCCTGGCCGATGGAGATCACCTCCGCCCCGCTGGCCATCAGCCCGTTTATCAGGGCCGCCTCCAGCGCTGGCGAGGAGAGCCGCCCATCGCGCCCCACGGCAACCTTGCGGCCCCCCGCCTCGGTGACGATGGAGCCGAACACCCGGCCGATGGCAAACGCATCCGCCTCATGCAGCGTCTCGCCGACAATGCCGCGGATATCGTACTCGCGAAGCGAACTGGTATGGAATTTATGGGAAAAACTCATTACAGCCTCACGCATTCACGTAATTTTTCAGGAACCCGCGCACCGCGTCAGCCATTTCCGGCCGTGCCAGCGCGAAGGCGATCTGCGCCTCCAGAAAGCCGATCTTATCGCCGCAATCAAAGCGTTTACCCTCGAACTTCAGCCCGTGGAAGGGCGTATGGCCGATCATTTTGGCCATCGCATCGGTCAGCTGCACCTCGTTGCCAGCCCCGCGCTCCATTTGCGAGAGATAGGTGATCACCTCGGGCAGCAGCACATAGCGGCCGATGATCGAAAGGTCAGACGGCGCCTCCGCAGGCGCCGGTTTTTCCACCAGCCCGGTCACTTCCACGCGGTTGCCCTGGGTCTCGCCGATTTTCAAAATACCGTAGCGGTTGGTCTGCTCGCGCGGCACCTGCGTCACCGCCACCACATTGCCGCCGGTCTCATGATACACATCGGCCAGCTGCTTCATGCAGGGGGTCTGGCTCAGCACCAGATCGTCGGGCAGCAAAATCGCGAACGGATCATCGCCGATGAAGGTGCGCGCGCACCAGATCGCATGGCCCAGCCCCAGCGGCACCTGCTGGCGCACGGTGGAGATGGAGCCCGGCGGCATCGCCTCCGAGCGCAGCAGCTGCAACGCCTCGCCCTTGCTGCGCTCCGCCAGCGTGGCTTCCAGCTCGAAGGCGATATCGAAATGGTCAATCAGCGCGGTCTTGCCCCGCCCCGTCACCATGCAAAACTGCTCAATCCCCGCGGCGCGCGCCTCGTCCACCGCGTACTGGATCAGCGGCATGTCCACCACGGTCAACATTTCCTTCGGCATCGCCTTGGTCGCCGGCAAAAAGCGGGTGCCAAGCCCGGCCACGGGCAACACGGCCTTACGCAACGGTTTTATCAAGAAACCTCTCCCTTAATTTGCAAACCCTGTTTCATTCCAATCACCCGCGCTTACGCCGGCGTGGCGCTCGCCTGCGCCGCCGGCACCTTCATCATCGCCCCCGTCATCGGGATGAAGAAACATCCCATATCCCGGCGGGAATGGATCTTCCCCGTGGCATCTTTGTGGTAGACATAAAAAACCTGCCCTTGCTTGAACGGCTGCCCGATCGGGATGATCATCCGCCCGCCTGGCTTGAGCTGCGCGAACAGCGCCGGCGGCGCATATTGGGCGGCACAGGTCACGATGATGATATCGAACCCGCCCTTCTGCTCGGGCCAGCCATAATAGCCATCGCCGACCCTGGTGGTCACATTGTCATAGCCGAGCGGGCTGAAAATCGGCTTCACCGCATTACCCAGCGGCGCGATGATCTCGATGGAATACGCATGGTCCACGATCCGCGAGAGCAGCGAGCTCTGGAACCCCGAGCCTGTGCCGATCTCCAGCGAAATCTCGCCAGGCTTGGGCGCGATCACCTGGGTCATATACGCCTGCCCGAGGTAATCCGAGAGTGCCGAGCCGTAGCCGATGGCCCAGGGCTTGGCCGGAATGTCATAGGCATCGCCGCAGGTGGAGCGGCGTTCCTCGTAATTATAATGGTAATACTCGCGCGGCAGCGCCTTGAAGGCGGCGAGCACCAGCGGGTCGGCGGCGCCCAGCCGCAGTTTCAGATAAGCCTCGATCGCCGCCATCGCGGCGGGTTTGCGCGCCTGAATGGCGGCGAACTGCGCATCGGTCAGGCTGAGCGGCCTGCCACCCGCGGCCATCGCCGCCTGAAAAGCTTCGCGGTCCCAGGGCTTGCCGTTAGGCGTCATCGGCACGCTCAGCATGGCGGGCACGGGCACATCGGCGCCCAGGGCGGACGTGCCGGACGTAGCGGCCAGGGCCGGCAGCGCCGCCAGCGAGGCCGCGCCCGCCATCAATCCACGGCGGCTGATTTTCTCATTGAACTGAACCAAGCTTTCTCTCTCTTTCCATAGGCGGGGAAACTCATCGCGGCGATCCCATACATCACAATCGCGCCGCCTAAAACCGCATGTAACCCAATATTGCGCAACAACAGGTTGGCCAGCGGCGTCGCCACAACCGAAAACGCGCCATTCAGCCCCCAGGCCCAGGCCAGGTAAAACCGCTGTTCCTCCTGCTCCAGCCCGAGCGGGAACGGCAGCCCCATGGCCAGGCTCACCGGCGCCATCGCCCCCACCACCAGCGCCGCCTTCAGCCCGAACGCCAGATCGCTCCCCGCCAGCGCGCCGGGGCTGAGCATCATCGCGCCCAGCGCCCAAACCAGCACCACCAGCGCCGTGCCCCATACCGCGCGGCCGGGGCGTGCGCTGAACCGGCCGGAGATGAAACTCCCCAGCCCGGAGAATATCAGCATCGCGCTCAGCACCAGCGAGAACCCGGCCGCCCGGTCATCCAAAAACGCGCTCGCCCGCTCGATGCCGAAAATCTCCAGAAACAAAAACCCCAGAGCCAGCGCGGGAAAATAAAAAACAGACCGGGCCAGCGCCACCTTCGCCCCACCTGCCTGGCGCGGCGCCGCCAGCGGCACCAGCAGCACCAGCAGCGCGATCACCCCCGCCTGCGCCAGCACCGCCAAGTTCACCAGCGCGCCGATCTCCGCCTGCGGCAATATCTGCAACCGCGCCAGCAGCAGCGAAAGCTTTCCCAGCCGCAAAATCGCGTAAAACGCCGGGCGGTCATCGGTCACCGGCCGCAGGTCGAAGGCGCGCGCCGATACGGTGCGCCGCCCCGCCAGCACCCCGCCCGCCTCGTCGGCGAGGGAATCATCGGCGCCGGAAGATGTCACAGTATCATCATTGAACGAGACCGCCGGCAGATCGTTATATAAATCATCCCGCGCGGCCTTCACGTCCATGCCCTGGTAGTATGAGACATCGAACGAGCGGTCATTACACCACTTTAGGATCGTATTGATCTCACCCGCGCTGAACGGCGTATCGCTCACCAATATCCGCGCGTTCCACGCCGAGCGGTACACCACCACATGCGCCCGCGGATCAGCAATTCCGCACAGCGCCAGCGCCGCCTTCACGCTCGCCAGCATCCGCAGCGCATAGGCGGGGAAATCCTCGATCGAGACCGGCACCGAGAGCACGCCGCCCGGCCTCAGCGCCCCCAGATCAGCCGCCAACCCCTGCGCCGAGAACGCATACACATTCGCCGGCGCCGCATCCATGAAATCGGCGGAAATATCGATCACATCAAATTTCCGTGCGCCCGCCACCGCCGCGCGTGGCGGCATGTCCGAGATGCTCACCCGCGCATCCGCCGGATAGGCGGGCGAGCCGCCCAGCCCATGCTTCAGCGCCTGATATAACACCGGCTCAGGCTCCAGCGCGCTCACATGCGCCGCCCCCAGCGCCAGCACCTCCGCGATGCGAAACCCGCCCGAGGCCCCCACCAGCAGCACATCCGGCCGGGCCTCCAGCGCATAGGGCAGCGCATCCAGCGCGCCGGGCGCATAACCGCTCGCCATCGGCGCCTCCGCCTTGGGCAGGCTGGCGATGCGTATGCCATCGCGGTACAGCCCATAGCTGCGCGGCGGGTCGGCATAGCCCAGCATCGCCGCATCGTTGGAAATATCGTCATTCACCCGCTCGGTGAAATCATCGAGCAGCAGATACTCTCCTTGCGGCCGCTCCACCTGCGCCAGCACCCGCGCGCCCGGCGTATGCAGCGGCGGATACACCGGCTTATACGGGCTCACCGCCGCCTGCGGCCCCAGCGCCAGCAACAGCTCCGCCCCCGCCAGCACCAAAACCGCCGCCACCCCCGCGCGCACCCGGTATTTCCCCACGAACCACGCCGCCAGCGCCAAAGCGGGCAGCAGCACCGGCACTAGCGCAAAGGGCGGCACCAGAAACATCAGCCCCAGCACGAGCACTGAGCCCACCCCCGCCCCGGTCAGGTCCGCCGCGTACACCCGGCCGATCCATTGCGCGTTGGTGACGAAGCTCAATGAGATAAACAGCCCCGCGCCGAAGAAAAACGGCAGCAGCGCCACATAATACAACCCGATATTCGCAAGCTGCGGCAAATAGGTCGCCGGGTTCTGCAACTGCAACGGGTTGAACGGGTTGATGATGGTGGCGAAATACCCCAGCGCCCCGCTCGCCACCAGAACCGCGGGCAAAACCGCGAACAGCACCGCCGCGCGCTTCACCAAAAATTCACGCGCCAGCGCCAGAAACACGCCGGAGAACGCGAACCCCACCATCACGATGGAGATCACCCAATACCCGTAATCAGACCAGCTCGCGACGGCAAAATAGCGCGTCAGCGCGGTCTCCATCCCCACCGCGGCGGCGGAGACCAAAAACAACGGCAGAAATTT
>NZ_JAQTZC010000001.1:0-25769 GCF_028687955.1 Acidocella sp. | reverse complement strand
ATTCGGCGCGTGGCCGCCCCACCAGCCCCACGCGCGATATCGCCGGCTCTCATTTTGACTTCGTCAAAATTTCGTTCCGCCCATATCACCAGACAGAATTTTTCAAAAAATGACCCATCAACGCGTTGAAGCGGGGCGCCTCATCCACGAACAGCGCATGGCCTGCATTGTGAAACACCGCAATATGCGTGTGCGGCCGGTCGCGCTGCAAATTCTCCGCCTGCGCCGCCAGATGCGGGCGCACCACATACAGCACTGGCACGCGCGTTGAGAGCAAATCCGCCTTCCACTGCTCGCGCGGCACCGGATAGCGCAGCAGCGCCTGCGCGTCGGCCTCCGGCAGCCGCAGACAGGTCTGCGTCAGCCGGTCCAGATACGCGGGGGACTGCCGGGTCTCGAACATGCCGCACACAAACTGATACATCTTCGCATCATGGTTCAGCACCGGCCCCGGATGATACGGCCCCCATACCGGCGGCGGGTTTTCGCCCACTGAATTATCGATCAACACCAGCCCGGCCAGCTTTGCATCGCCGTCCTGGTGGATATAGGCCAGCGTATCCAGCACCCCGAGCGACCAGCCCGCCACCACCACCCGCCCCGGCAGCCGGTTGAGCAACTCGCCGATATCTTCCCCGCGCCGCACCGGGTCATATCCGCCCGCGCTCACCTGCGAGCGCCCTTGCCCGCGCGGGTCAAATTCCACCACCTGATATTTTTTGCTGAAATACTTGGCCTGCGGCGCGAAAATCCAGCCCGGCATGGTCCATCCGGGCACGAACACGATAATCGGCGCGCCCTTCGGCCCCACCTCGCTATAATGCAGCCGCGTGCCGTCCGAGGCGTTGAAATAATAATCCCGTGCTCGCCCCGGCCCGGCGAGGCCGCAAAAAACCACCAGCAGGAGCAAAAACCGCATGCCTCAATCTGCCCCCCGCGGTGTGTGACCTGTCAATTCAAAAAACGCATCCTGCTTTGCGCGGCGGCGCAAATGCAATACCCTCGGCCCCCAACCACCCAGGTCGAGGACCCGCATGCCCCATCCGCCGTTCGTATCCGCGATTGCATGAGCCAGATCGTCATCGGCGCCACCGGCGGGCTCGGCGCGGCGTTCCTTCAGGCGCTCGGCCCTTCTGCCATCGGTTTTTCGCGCACCAGCACCCCGGCGCTCAACCTTGAGGATGAAGCCTCCATCGCCGCCGCCGCCGCCAGCCTCGTCCGCCCGCCCACCCTCATCATCGATGCCACCGGCTTCCTGCACGGCGGCGGCTTCATGCCGGAGAAAACCTTCGCCGCTCTCAGCCCGGAACACATGGCGCGCTCCTTCGCCATCAACGCCATCGGCCCGGCGCTGCTGCTCAAACATTTCCTGCCCCTGCTGCCGCGCGCCGAGCGCGCCGTATTTGTCAGCCTCTCGGCCAAGGTCGGCAGCATCGGCGACAACCAGTCCGGCGGCTGGTACAGCTACCGCGCCGCCAAGGCCGCGCTCAACCAGATTATCCACACCGCCGCCATCGAGCTGCGCCACAAGCGCCCGCATGCGATCTGCCTCGCCATGCACCCCGGCACGGTCAGCACGCGCCTCTCCGCGCCCTTCGCCAAAACCGGGCTGAACGTGCGCCCGCCCGAGCAGGCCGCGGCCGGAATGCTCAGCGTCATCTCCCGCCTTACCCCCGCCGATTCCGGCAAATTCCTGGCCTATGACGGCGCCGGACTGCCCTGGTGAACCCCGCTGCGCACGACCCTGAAAATCCACCACGTCACCAGCGCATTGCCCGCAGCGCCCCCCAGCAACACAGCCGGCGCGCCAACCCCCCTGGCGTAGAGCAGCGCCGTAATTCCCGCCGCCAGCACGCTCGCCAGCGCATTCATCACATTATTCGCCCCCACCATCCGCGCCCGATGCGAAGCCGCCGAGCGCTCCTGCAACAGCACATACAGCGGCACCGAGAACGTCCCCCCGCACACCGCCAGCAGCAGCAAATCGGCCAGCATATGCCACCCGGCGAAACCGCCCAGCACCGCCGCCACCGTGCCCAGCTTCCCCGCCCGCAGCGCGGTGAACGCAAAATCAGCGGTGAAGACTGAAACCCCGGCCCCCGCCGCCGCCACATAGGCCAGCAGCGACGCATCCTTCACGAACCGCGCCACCGCGAGCGAGCCGATCCCCACCCCCACCGCGAATACAGCCAGCATCAGCGTCACCACATGGCCATCGGCATGCAGAACCTGGCGCGCCAGCGTGGGAAACGCCGCCAGCAGCGTCGCTCCCACCGCCCAGAACCAGCTTATCCCATAAATCGCGAACCACACCGGCGCGTTCTCCCGCGCCAGGCGCACCAGCGCCCAGGTCTCGGCGGCAAAATTCCACCCCGGCCGCAGTTGCGGCTGCGCGCTCGGCGCCATTGGAATCCGGTACGCCGCCAAAATCCCCAGCGCCGCCACGCCCAGGCACGCGCCCGAGGCCGCCATCGCGCCATCGGGCCGCAGCAAAAGCACGCCCCCCAGCACGGTGCCGAGTAATATCCCGGTAAACGTGCCCGCCTCCACCAGCCCGTTGCCCGCCACCAGCTCCTCGCCGGCCAGATGATCCGGCAAAATCCCGTATTTCAGCGGCGAGAAAAACGCCGCCTGCACCCCCAGCCCGAACAGCACCGCCAGCAGCACGGCAAAATTCCCGCTCAAAAACCCCCAGCTCGCCAGCGCCATCAGCCCCAGCTCCCAGAATTTCACCCAGCGGATCAGCCGGGACTTCTCACCCGCATCGGCAATCTGCCCGGCGGTGGCCGAAAACAGCGCATAGGGCAACAAAAACACCCCGCCCGAGAGCGCCACCACCACCGGCCCCAGATGCGCCAGCCGGAATAGCGCCAGCACCACCAGCGCGTTCTTGAACATATTGTCATTCAGCGCGCCTAGCGCCTGCGTCCAGAACAGCGGCGCGAACCGCCGCGCGCGCATCAGCTCCTTAAGCACCGGGCCGCATCAGCAGCAGGGTGCCCCAGGCGCAGAGCATGCCAACCAGCAACCCCGCCAGCACATCGCCCACATAATGATAATCGGCCCCCACCAGCCCCGCCATCACCAGCAATATCACCCCGGCCCAAACCACCCGCCCGCGCGGCGCCAGCACCCACAACACACAAAAAGGCGCCGAGATATAAGCCGTATGCCCAGAGGGAAACCCGCCATAATAAATCGCATTCGAGAACGGCCGGAACCCGTAAACCCCCGCTTTCAGCCAAGCCCAGGGCCAGGACCGGCCAAAAACCCACTTTAACTCATCCTTCGCCGCGCACGCCACCACAACCGCCAGACTCATCAGCAACCAAACCCGCCCCACCGGCCCCAGCCCGCGCAACCGGCGCAACACCGCAACCAGCAAAACCACCCCAGCCCCCGGCAATGCCAGCAGTGACGGCGCCGCCAACCCCTGAAACACCCAACGCCACCGCGCCAACCCCGCGCAATACAACGCCACCGGGCGGTCCAGAAAAACCACGGCAAGCACGGTGGCGGCCGCCAGGAACAGGGCAAACACTCCCTCCCGGCCCAACACGTCTGTTTTCAGGGCAGCAACACCGTGCTGCCGGTGGTTTTGCGGGCTTCCAGCGCCTCATGCGCGGCGGTGGCATGTTCCAGCGGGAAGGTCTGGTTCACCTGTATCTTCACGATCCCCGAGGTCACGGCGTTGAACAGGCTGGCGCTGGCGGCGCGCAGGTCAGCGGCGGTTGCGGTATAGGTGGCGAAGTTCGGGCGGGTGAGAAACAGGCTGCCCTTGGCCGCGAGCAGGCCGATATCGAACGGCGGCACCGGGCCGGAGGCATTGCCGTAGCTTACCATCATGCCCAGCGGCGCCAGGCAGTCCAGGCTGGCGTTGAAGGTATCGCGCCCCACGCTGTCATACACCACGGCCACCATCGCCCCGCCGGTAATGCGTTTCACCTCCGCCGCCAGCCCGCTATAGCCGACAATCGTGTGCTGCGCCCCATTCGCCGCCGCCAGCGCCGCCTTCTCGGGCGTTGAGACCACCCCGATGACATTGGCGCCGATATGGCTAGCCCATTGGCAGATGATCAGCCCCACCCCACCGGCCGCGGCATGCACCAGAATATTCTGCCCCGCCCGCACCTTAAAAGTGCGGTGGAGCAGATATTGCGCGGTCATCCCCGCGAGCATCATCGCGGCGGCGGTTTTGCTGTCGATGCTCTCCGGCAGCTTCACCAGCCGGTCAGCGCTGATCACGCGCTCCGTGGCATAGGCGCCCAGCGGCCCGCCGGCATAGGCCACGCGGTCACCGGGGCGTAGATCGCTCACCTCCTCGCCCACCGCCAGCACAACCCCGGCACCTTCCAGGCCCAGGGTCGCCGGCAGCTGAGTCTTATAAAGCCCGGTGCGGAAATACACGTCGATATAGTTCAGCCCCACCGCCTCATGGCGGATCAGCGCCTCCGCCGGTCCCGGCTGCGGTGTCGGCACCTGCTCCCACTTCATCACCTCCGGCCCGCCGACGGCATGAATACGGATCGCTTTGGTCATCGGCTTTGGGCTCCCGCCAGTTTTTCCAGTTCCAGCAATGCGCGCTTGGTCTCCAGCCCTTCGCCGCCCGAATAGCCCCCCAGGTCGGATGTGCCGACCACGCGGTGGCACGGGATCAGTATCGGGATTGGGTTGGCCGCGTTCGCCCCGCCGACAGAACGCGCCGAACCCCCGGCTTCGGCGGCAATATCGCCATAGTTGCGCGTCTCCCCGGCGGGTATCCGCCGCAGCGCCGCCCACACCTTCCGGCGGTAGGCGCTGCCCGCCGGGTTCAGCGGCAGATCATCAGGCAGGGCCTCGCCGTCAAAATAGGCTTCCAGCGCCGCCTTGGCGCGCAGCAGCACGGGCGATGGCGCCTGCATACTGCCCCAGCCCCATTCCAGGGCGACGATTTCCTCTCCCTCCGCAAACAGGGTGAGATCGCCAACCGGCGAGTGCAAGGAGAGACTGGACATTGTTTGCACGCTAATCTTTGCTCCGGCCGGGATCAAGCGCCGTTATTTCCAGGGCTCCTCCGGCCAGTCATGCCGAGGATAGCGCCCGCGCATGTCGCGGCGCGCATCCGCCCAGCCGCCGCGCCAGAACCCGGCCAGATCCGCGGTGATCGCAATCGGCCGCCCGGCCGGGGAGAGCAGCGCGATCTGTAGCGCCACCTTGCCCCCCGCCAGCTTCGGCGTCGCATCCAGACCGTAGAACGCTTTCGCCCGCGCCGCGGCCACCGGCACCGGCCCGGTATAATCCACCCGTACCTCGCCATGCGGCAGTTTGAGCGCCACAGGCAGCTCCTTATCCAGCCGTATCGCCTGCTCGCGGGTCATCATGGCGCGCAGCACCGCCACCAGATCAACCCCCTTCACCTCGCGCAGATGATTCATCCCCGCCAGATACGGCGCCAGCCATTCCTCAACGTCCGCCGCCAGCGCCGCGCGCGACAAATCCGGATAGTCCGGGTCCACCCCGCGCATCACCGCCACCCGGGCGCATAAATTCTCCGCCGCCTCGCTCCAGTCCAGCGCCTCCAGCCTTGTGGAAACCGCCTTGGCCAGCGCCGTCTGCACCTCATCGGGCGCCGGCGGCAGATATTTGTCGCTCAGCATCAGCGCGCCCAGCCGGACCCGCTCACGCAGCACCACCCCGCCGCTTGCCGGGTCAAACCCTGATTCGCGCACCCGCTTGCACCGCGCCCGCAGCACGGGGGGCAGATCCTCCGCATCCAGCCTCGCCGCCAGGCGTATTTTGGCACCCTTGGCCTCCAGCGAGGCCACCACCAGCAGCCGCGCCCGCCGCAGCGGGTCGGTTGCTCCCAGCGCGCCGCTGCCCCCGCCGGATAGCCTATAAGACCCCGGCTCGCCCCGCGCCTGGCCGATGCGGTCCGGAAACGCCGCCGCCAGCAGCGCCCCGGCATCGCCAACCCCCGGCACCGGCCCCACGCCCAGCCGGTTGCGGTAAATTTTCGCCGCCTGACGCACCCGCGCCAGCCCGGCCCGGTCGCCGTCTATCTTTCCCGCCAGCGCCTCCAGCCGGAGCGTGATATCCGCCGAGGCATCACGCCCCAGCACATCGCGCTCCTCCAAAATCGCCGCAATATCCGCCGCCAGCGCGCGCTCGCCCTTGCTCTGCCCCGCCAGCATCATCGCCGCCAGCCGGGGTGCCGCGCGCAGCCGCGCCATCTCGCGCCCCAGCGGGGTAATCCGCCCGCTGCCCTCCAGCGCGCCCAGCTCCTCCAGCAGCGCGCGCGCCACCTTGGCCGCTCCCGGCGGCGGCGCGTCCACAAACGGCAGGCTCTCGCTCTTCTCGCCCCAGGCCGCGCAGGCCAGCTCCAGCGCGGAGAGTTCGGCCTCCAGAATCTCCGGCGTCTCAAACCCCGGCAGCCCCCGGTGCAGCGCCTCCGACCATAGCCGTATCGCCACCCCCGGCCCTTGCCGCCCTGCCCGCCCCGCTCGCTGCACCGCCGCCGCGCGGCTTATCCGCAAGGTCGCCAGCCGGGTCAGCCCGCTCGCCACATCCAGCTTTGGCGCGCGGCGGAACCCGCCGTCGATCACAATCCGCACCCCCGGAACGGTCAGCGATGTCTCCGCGATCGAGGTCGCCAGCACCACCCGGCGCTGCTCATGCGCGCGCAACGCCAGATCCTGCGCCGCCGGCGATAAATCCCCATGCAGCGGCAGCACCAGCGCCGGGGCGCCCTGCAATGCCGCCTGCGTGCGCTTTATCTCCGCCATGCCCGGCAGAAACACCAGCACATCGCCCTTATGCGCCACCAGCGCCTCGCGCACCGCCTTCGCCGCCGCCTCCGGCAGCTCGCGCGCGGTGGGAATATCGCGTTTGCTGTGGCTCACCGCCACCTCATGCATCCGCCCGTCGCTCTCAATCACCGCCGCCGCCAGCAGCCCCGCGATCTTCTCCGCCTCCGCCGTGGCCGACATCGCCAATATCCGCAGCTCTGGGCGCAATGTGCGCTGCAAATCCAGCACCAGCGCCAGGCCGAGGTCCGCGTCCAGGCTGCGCTCATGCACCTCGTCGAAAATCACCAGCGCCACCCCGCTCAACCCTGGGTCGGCCAGCAACCGGCTTGTCAGCAGCCCTTCGGTGATCACCTCCACCACCGTCTCGCCCGAAACCGCGCTCTCCAGCCGGGTACGAAACCCCACCCGCTGCCCCACCGCCTCGCCCAACATCCCCGCCATGCGCTGCGCCGCCGCGCGCGCCGCCAGCCGGCGCGGCTCCAGCAGCAGAATTTTGCCTCCCACCCCGGCGCGCAGCAGCGCCAGCGGCACCAGCGTGGTCTTGCCCGCCCCCGGCGGCGCCACCAGCACGGCGTTTTTCGCCTGTCCCAGCAAGCATTCCAGCAGCGCGGGCAACACATCATTCACAGGTAAATCGTCGGTCATCGCCCCCGGATACCACCACAAGCCCAACCGTGCGATATTCCCCCCATGCGCGCCCTGCTCCTGTTGTTCCTGCTTCTGCCCGGCCTTGCTTTTGGGGCCACCAGCAACGTCTTCACCTCCCCGCGGGATTCCGTCCGCCTCATCTCCGCCGCCAACACCGGCCCTGATGTGCCGCTCGCGCTGCAATTTCAGCTCGCCCCCGGCTGGCATATCTATTGGTCCAACCCGGGTGATGCCGGTTTCCCCCCCCGCATCATCGCCGCCGCGCCCGCCAACTTCGGCCAGCTTAGCTTCCCGCCGCCTGAATTATTCCACCAGGGCCCGGTCACCGCCTATGTGCTCTCGGGCAAGGTGCTGCTGCCTTTTATGGCCCATAACGCCGGGTCATCCGTCACCGCCGCCGCGTCCTGGCTGGTCTGCTCCGATATTTGCATCCCCGAACACGCAAGCTTCACCCTGCCGCTGCCTGGCGGCCCCTCGGCCGAGGCCGCGCTCTTCACCGGCCCCAAAATCATCGCCTCGCCCTTCCCGGCCACCATCGCGCCGGATGGCACGCTCACCCTCACCGGCCCCACCGCCGCCCAGGTCGCCGCGGCCCATTTCTTCCCCGCCGCGCCGGGCATGCTGGAAAACGGCGCGCCGCAGCGCCTCGCCTTCACCGCCAGCGGGCTCACCCTCGGCCTCACCCTGGCGCCCGGCCACAAGCCGCTCACCGGCCTGCTCGAACTCACCGACCCCTCGGGCGCCACCCAATCGCTCACCCTGGCGCCCGCGCCCGGCGCCGCGCCCGCGCATCCGCCCTATCTGCTGCTGGCGTTCCTCGGCGGGCTGATCCTTAATTTCATGCCTTGCGTGTTCCCGATCCTGGCGATGAAGGCCGTGCTCATCTCGCGCCTCGGCGGCGTGGACACCAAAATCCGCCACGAGGCATTCGGCTACACCTTCGGCGTGCTCGCCACCATGCTGGCCATGGGCGCCACCCTGCTCGCCCTGCGCGCGCTGGGCGCCGCCGCCGGCTGGGGCTTTCAGTTCCAGTCGCCCATCTTCGTCGCCCTCATCGCCTGGGTCATCTTCGCGCTCACCCTCAACCTCGCCGGGCTGTTCGCGCTCTCCGCCCCCGCCGCTTTGGGCCGGCTCCCGGTCCAGCACAGCATCTCCACCGGGGCGCTGGCCGTCATTGTCGCCACGCCGTGCAGCGCGCCCTTCATGGGCACCGCCGTCGCCGCCGCCCTGGCCGCGCCGCCGTTCATGGCGCTCGGCATCTTCCTCGCCCTTGGCCTCGGCCTCGCCGCCCCCTTCCTGCTGCTCGCCAGCATCCCCCGCCTGGCGCACCTCATCCCGCGCCCCGGTGCCTGGATGCTCTGGCTGCAACGCGCCCTCGCCCTGCCCATGGCGGCCACCTTCGCCTGGCTCGCCTGGGTGCTGTTCCACCAGACCGGCCTGCCGGGCCTGCTGCTGCTGCTGCTCGGCGCCGCCATCCTCGCCGCCGCGCTCACCCGCAAGCCGCTGCGCCCGCTGGCCCTGGCGCTGCTGTTGCTGCTGCCGCTGCTGCGCACCCAGGCCGCCGCCCCGGCGCTCACCCTGCCCGGCGCACTGCCCTACACCGCCGCCCGCCTCGCCCAGTTGCGCGCGGCAAAAACCCCGGTTTTCATAGACCTCACCGCCGCCTGGTGCGTCACCTGCCTGGTCAATGAGGCCACAACCCTCAAAAACCCCGGCGTTGAAGCCGCCTTCGCCGCTACCCGCACCGCTCTGCTCGCCGGCGACTGGACCAATAAAAACCCCGCCATCACCGCCCTGCTCGCCGCCAACCACCGCGACGGCGTGCCCCTCTACCTTTATTACGCCCCCGGTGCGTCCACCCCGCTCATCCTGCCGCAAATCCTCACGGCGGCGGCGGTGCGGGCGGCGCTGCGGGGGAGCCGTTAAGGACTATTTATCTTGCAGAAATAAGCCAGCAACAAAGCCGGATTATAAGGGCGTGATGGATAGCAGGAGGGTGTTTCGGATGCGGCGAATTCTCTGGGCCATTGTCATACTGTCGCCGTTCTTCGCGCTTGCGCAGAGCGACCATGTTTCGCCATCTTCCGTGCGGCAATTCGCCAGCGCCATGGTGCTCAATACCTCGAATAAAATCGCCGATCTGGTGCTGCCGTTGATGGACAGCCAGGGCCTAGCCGCCCACCGCGCGCCCCGCAACAGCTGAACCGGCCAGCCGCGCCGCCACCTGCGCGAACGCCCGCGCCCGGTGGCTGATTGCGTCCTTCACCGCGCTGCCCAGCTCGGCATAGGTTTTCTCATACCCATCGGGCACAAACACCGGATCATAGCCAAACCCGCCCGCGCCCCCGGCTTCCCGCGCGATCATCCCGTCCGCCTGGCCGATGAAGGTCGCTGTTGTGCCATCAGGCTGCGCGAGGCACAGCGCGCACACAAACCGCGCCCGCCACTCCCCCGCCGCCGCGCAGGCCGCGATAATCCGCGTGAACGCCGCCCCGTAATCCCCGGCCGCATACCTGGCTGAAAACACGCCAGGCCCGCCGCCCAGCGCCGCCACGCACAGCCCGGAATCATCGGCCAGCGCCGCAATCCCCGCCGCGCGCGCCGCCGCCAGCGCCTTCAGCCGTGCATTTCCGGCAAAATCATCCGCGCTCTCCGCCGGTTCGGCCAGCCCCATCGCGCCCGCGCCCACCGCCTCTATCCCCAGCGGCGCCAGCAGCGCGGCGAATTCCTTCAGCTTCCCCGCGTTATGCGTGGCGATCAAAATCCGCTTCGGCCGGTCCGCGCTCATGCCCGCCCCGCCTCGTGCGAGAGCATCCCCGGATCAATCCGTAGCTTCGCCAGCGCGCGCTGCCACTTGGTCAGATACGCGGTGTCATACACCAGCGCTTCATCAGCCGGCACGCTCAGCCATGAATTCCGCCTGATCTCCTCATCAAGCTGCCCCTCGTCCCAGCCCGCATACCCCAGCAGCAGGCGCGCCTGGCTCGGCCCGCCGCCTTCGGCCAGCGCCTGCAACACCTCCAGATTGGCGGTCAGCACATAATCCTCGTCCACCGCCATGCTTCCCTCGGTCACCCAATCGGGCGAATGCAGCACGAACCCGCGTGAATCTTCCACCGGCCCGCCCGAGCCCACCCGGATCTCGCGTTTGGGCGGCACCGGCTCCACCCCTAGCTGGCGCAGCAGCGCGTCGAAGCCCGGCGTCTTCATCGGCCGGTTCAGCATCATGCCCATCGCCCCCTCGGGGGTATGCGCGCAAATAAAAATCACGCTCTGCGCGAAACGCGGGTCCTGCATGGCCGGCATCGCGATCAATAATTGCCCGGTCAGCCAGTCCGGCTCCTTAAACCCCTGTGTTTCTTTCTGTGCCATAACCCTGATCATATTATCGCCCCCCGGCGCCCGCCAGCCCCATTTATCATTGCGGGGTAACTCTTCACGGCCCCGGCCACTTCGTATAGGTAGGCGCATCTATTTGGAAACGAGGGACCAGCCATGATCAAGACCGGTGACAAAATTCCAGCCATGAAACTGATGATCGCCACGCCGGAAGGCCCGCGCGAGGCTGATACCGCAACCCTCTTCGGCCCCGGCAAGGTGGTGATGTTCGCTGTCCCCGGCGCCTTCACCCCCACCTGCTCGGCCAAGCACCTCCCCGGTTTCGTCGAGCACGCGGCCGCGTTCAAGGCCAAGGGCGTTGAGCGCATCATCTGCATGGCCGTCAACGATGCCTTCGTTCTCGGCGCCTGGGCCAAGGAACACAAAGCGTGTGACTCCATCACCTTCCTGGCTGACGGCTCGGGCGCCTTCACCAAGGCTCTCGGCCTGGAGCTGGACCTTGTTGCCCGTGGCCTTGGCATCCGCAGCCAGCGCTTCGCCCTCGTCGCGCAGGATGGCATCGTCACCCATCTCGCCATCGAGGAACCCGGCGGGTTTGACATCAGCCGCGCCGAGGCCGTGCTCGAAGCGCTCTGAATCCTTGCGGCCGCAGGTCATCACCGCGGGGGATCGCAGAGTTTGAGTACCACTCTCACTGTCGTCGTGCCGTGCTATAACGAGCGCGCCAACGTCGCGCCCATGGTCGCGGCGTTGGATGCGGCGCTCGTCGGCCTGGCCTGGGAGGTGGTCTTCGTCGATGATGACAGCCCCGACGGCACGGCCGCGGCGGCGCGCGAGATCGCCCGGCATGACCCGCGGGTGCGCTGCATCCGCCGTATCGGGCGGCGCGGGCTGTCCTCGGCGGTGATCGAGGGGGCGCTGTCCTCCTCGGCGGATTACATCGCGGTGATCGACGGCGATTTGCAGCATGATGAAACCCGCCTGCCCCTCATGCTCCAGGCCGTCGCGAACGGGGCGGACATGGCGGTCGGCTCGCGCCATGTCGAGGGCGGGGATTCCTCCGGCCTGTCGTCCCCCCTGCGGGTCAAACTCTCCGAGACCGGCATCCGCATCGCGCAGATGGTCACCAAAACCAGCATTACCGACCCGATGAGCGGGTTTTTTCTGCTGCGGCGCGATTTATTCGAGCAACTGGCATCGCGGCTCACCGGCCAGGGTTTCAAAATTCTGCTGGATCTCATCCTCGCCGCGCCCTCACGCCTCACCATCGCCGAGATCCCCTATAAATTCCGCCCCCGCACCGCCGGCGAGAGCAAGCTCGATATATTGGTCCTGGCCCAGTTCGCCGGGCTGCTGATCGACAAACTGCTCGGCGGCGCGGTGCCGCTGCGCTTCATCTCCTTCGCGCTGGTCGGCGGCTTCGGCGTACTGGTGAACCTGCTGGTGCTCCAGCTTACCCGCTCCGCGGGGCTGGATTTCGCAACTTCCCAGACCATCGGCACCATCGTCGCCATGGTTGCCAATTTTCAGCTCAACAACCAGCTCACCTACCGTGCGCAACGCCTGAAAGGCCCACGCGCCTGGCGCGGCCTGGTGCTGTTTTTGGCCGTATGCAGCCTGGGCGCCATCGCCAACGTCGGCATCGCCCGCGCCTTATATGCCGAGAACGGCTCCACCCTGTTCTCCGGCGCGGCCGGCGCGGCCGTCGGCGTGGTATGGAACTACGCGGTCTCCGCCACGCTGGTCTGGCGCGTGCGCTAGCCATGCGCCTCGCTCTCCTGGCGCTGGCGGCGCTCACGGCGCTGCGGCTGGCGCTCGCGGCCAGCGTGCCCCTGGCGCCGGATGAAGCCTATTACTTCCTCTGGTCGCGCCATCTCCAGCCCGGCTATTTTGACCACCCGCCCATGGTCGCGTTGTGGATCCGCGCCGGCACCACCCTGCTCGGCACCGGGCCCTTGGGCATCCGCCTGCTCGGCCCGCTCTCGGCCGCGCTCGGCTCCCTGTTGCTCTGGGATGCGGGCGAGCAGCTTTTCCCCGGCCGCCAGGCGGGGCTCGCGGCGGCGGCGCTGCTCAACGCCACGCTGATGTTTGGCACCGGCGCCATTTTGATGACGCCCGACACCCCGCTGCTGTTTTTCTGGACCGCCAGCCTCGCCGCCCTGGCCCGGCTGCTTTCCAGCGGCAACCCGCGCTGGTGGCTGGCCGTGGGCCTCGCTGCCGGGCTAGCCCTGCTCTCCAAATATACCGCATTGCTCTTCATCGCCTCGGTGTTCCTCTGGCTGCTCACCGCGCCGCCCGGCCGCGCCGCGCTGCGCACCCCCTGGCCCTGGGCGGCGGTGGCGCTGGCCTTCCTGGTCTTCGCGCCCGACATCGCCTGGAACGCCGCCCACCAATGGGTCAGCTACCTCAAACAGGGCGGGCGCGAGTTCATCCCTCAGCTGCTCCATACCGATACCACCGGCTTCCTCACCCCCTCGCATCTCCAGCCCGCGCTCAATTTCAGCCCGCCCGCCGCGCCGCACGGCTTCAGCCTGCCGCGCCCGGTGCAGTTTTTTGGCGAGTTCTGGGGCGGCCAGCTCGGCCTGTTCACCCCGTTCATCTTTTTCCTCGTCCTGGGCGGCCTGTGGGCGCTGCGCCGCTCGCCCGCCCCGGCCGCGCGTCTGCTCCTTTGGCTCACCCTGCTGCCCGGCGCGGTGTTTCTCGAACATGTCCTCAAGGGCCGGGTGCAAGCCAACTGGCTGGCCATCCTCTACCCCTCCGCCTGCCTCGCCGCCGCCGCGCTGCCCGCGCCAACCCTGCGCCGCTGGTTCAACCCCGCCGTGGCGCTGGGGTTTTTCCTCACCGCCGTGGTTTATGCCCAGGCGCTCACGCATTTCCTGCCGCTGCCGCCCCGCGCTGATCCCTCGGCCCTGCAAATGGCCGGCTGGCGGGGTCTCGGCCGCGCCGCCGGCGCGCTCAAACCGCGCCCGGCCTTTCTCGCCTCCGACGATTACGCCACCGCCGCCGCCCTGGCCTATTACGGCCCCAAAGACATCCCCGTCGCCGGGTTTGACGATTACCGCTGGGCCTATTTTACCTTCCCCCCGGCCAATCTACAAAACAAGACCGGCCTGTTCATCACCCGCTATCAGCCGCCTGACTGCATGACCCCGCCCGCAACCCTCACCCGCCTGCTCGGGCGGCACATCATCGAGCGCTACCATGTTTGCTACGTCACCGCCGCCGCGCCTGGCGTGCTGCTCGCCGGGCCTTGAGCCCGCCCCTGGCAAACCGCGCGGAATTTTGCCAAACGGCATAGCATGAACGCCAACCTCGACACCGCGATTGACCGCGCCAGCGCCGCCCTGCGCGGCGAGCAGCGCCCGGATGGGCATTTTGTCTACGAGCTGGAGGCCGACGCCACCATCCCGGCCGAATATGTGCTGCTGGAACATTATCTGGACCGCATCACCCCCGGTCTACAGGAAAAAATCGGCGTCTACCTGCGGCGCATCCAGGGCGAGCACACCACCAACCCCGGCGGCTGGCCGCTCTTTCATGGCGGCAAGTTTGACCTCTCGGCCAGCGTGAAAGCCTATTTCGCGCTGAAGGCCATCGGTGACTCCCCCGAGGCTGCGCACATGCGCCGCGCCAGAGCCGCCATCCTCGCGCATGGGGGCGCCGCGCGCGTCAATGTCTTCACCCGCATCCAGCTGGCCCTCTTCGGCGCCGTGCCGTGGGATGCCAGCCCCGTCGTGCCCATCGAGCTGATGCTGATGCCGGGCTGGTTTCCCATCAACATGCGCAAGGTCTCCTACTGGTCGCGCACGGTGATGACGCCGCTGATGGTCCTCGCCGCCACAAAACCCCTCGCCCGCAACCCGCGCAACATCCGCATCGACGAGCTGTTCACCACCCCGCCGGCCCAGGTGCGCGACTGGATACGCGGCCCCTATAAATCCGCCTGGGGGCCGTTCTTCAAACATCTGGACACCGTTTTGCGCGCCGCCGAACCCTGGTTCCCGAAAAAATACCGCGCGCGCGCCATCGGCAAGGCCATCGCCTGGACCATAGAACGCCTCAATGGCGAGGACGGGCTGGGCGCCATCTACCCCGCCATGGCCAACGCGGCGATGATGTTTGACCATTTCGGCGACCGGGAACATTTCGCCACCGCCTTCGCCGCGGTGCAAAAGCTCCTCGTCATCAAGGACGATGAAGCCTATTGCCAGCCCTGCCTCTCTCCGGTGTGGGACACCGGCCTCGCCGGCCACGCTTTGCTGGAAGCCGGCGCCCCCGGCCCTGCCGCCGCCGCGTGCGACTGGCTGGCGCCCCGGCAAATCCTCGATGTCGTGGGCGACTGGGCGGACAACACCCCCGGCACCCGCCCCGGCGGCTGGGCCTTCCAGTACAACAACGCCCACTACCCCGATGTTGATGACACCGCCGTGGTCGCCATGCTGATGCACCGCACCGGCGAGCCGCGCTACGCCGGGGCCATCGCGCGCGCGCGCGAATGGATCATCGGCATGCAGTCCACTAACGGCGCCTGGGGCGCGTTTGATATCAATAACGACCGCCAATACCTCAACCACATCCCCTTCGCGGACCACGGCGCCCTGCTCGACCCGCCGACCGAGGATGTCACCGCGCGCTGCATCTCCTTTCTCGCCCAGCTTGGCCAAGCGCAGGACCAGCCGGCCATCGCGCGCGGCGTGCAATATCTGCGCGAGACCCAATGCCCGGATGGCTCCTGGTTCGGCCGCTGGGGCACGAATTACATCTACGGCACCTGGTCTGTGCTCTGCGCGCTCAATGCGGCGGGCGTGGCGCATGACGACCCGGCGATTACCCGCGCCGCCACCTGGCTCATCGCCAAGCAGCGGGCTGACGGCGGCTGGGGCGAGGATTGCGAGAGCTACGCGGGCGCGCCCCCCGGCGAATTCCACGGCGAGGCGGCGCAAAGCCTGCCCAGCCAGACCGCCTGGGCGATGCTCGGTCTCATGGCCGCGGGCCTTGCGGACCATGATGCGGTGAAAAAAGGCGCCGCCTATCTCCAGGGCGCGCAGGACGCGCAAGGCAGCTGGAGCGAGCAGGCCTACAACGCCGTCGGCTTCCCGCGGGTGTTCTACCTCAAATATCACGGCTACCCGCGTTTCTTCCCGCTGCTGGCGCTCAGCCGCTACCGCACCCTGCTCACCGCCAACGTCCGGCAGGTGAAATTCGGCTTCTGAAACCGCGCCGGAACAGATCAGCCATTGCCTTGACCACCGATTATGCGCCAAGGTCCTTATGAATACGATGACAAATTGAGGACACCACATGGCTGATGCTTTTGGCACGGCATTAAAAGGGCCACGCGCGCCAATGGATGCCGACGCCGTGCGCGCCGCCTACAAGCGGCAGGTGGTCTTTTATGACAACTGGTTCGGTCTCGTCTCGCAACACAGCCGGCTTGCCGCTGTGGCGGCGGTCAACCGCGCGCCGGGTGAGCAGGTGCTGGAAGTCGGGGTGGGCACGGGCCTGGCCCTGCCGCATTACAGCCCGGCCAAGCGCGTCACCGGCATCGACCTTTCGGCGGACATGCTGCTCAAGGCGCGCGCGCGCGCCTTGACGCTCGGCCTGCGCAACATCGAGGCCCTGCAGGAGATGGACGCCCAGGCCACCACCTTCCCCGATGCCTCGTTCGATATCGCGGTTGCCATGTTCGTTGCCTCCGTGGTGCCTAAACCGCGCCTGCTGTTCGCGGAGTTGAAGCGCGTCGTCAAACCCGGTGGCACCATTTTGCTGGTCAACCATTTCGCCCGCGCGCGCGGGCCCATCTGGTGGGTGGAACGCGCCCTCGCCCCGGCCTCCGCGCTGATCGGCTGGCACCCGGATTTCCGCACCGGCCATATTTTTGATGCCGCCGATCTCAAAGCCGCCCGCATCACCAAAATGCCGCCCTTCAGCCTGTTCAGCCTGGTTGAGCTGACCAACGAACCCAGCTAAAAGCTGGAATTTTCGCGCCCCGGACGGGGCAAGCGGAAACCCTGCCATGATCCTGTCATGATAGAGTGACCTCGCCACCGCCGCGCGGTGCGCCGTGCTGCGCTAAATTCCTTCGCCCTGGAAACTTGATCTTATGGGGGCTGGCTTATATCAGGATGGAATTCAGGACGGACCGGCTCTACGGTCTGCGCACTTAAGCGGGATTAACGAGAATGAAGCGGTGTATCACTTCGGCATTGGGCGTGGCTGGCTTGCTGGTCTTGTTTGGCCACGCGGCGCTGGCGCAGGCCACCGCCACAGACCCATCGGCGGCGGCGAACGTCTATGTCGACGCGCCGCATAACTGGCAGATGTGGTTTACCACCGCCGGCAGCCCGATGATGGTGAAGATCGACTGGCTGATGGAACTCGTGCTCTGGATCATGGCCGGGGTGGTCGGTTTCGTCGGCGTGCTGATGGTCTATGTCTTCATTCGTTTCCGCGCCGGGCGCAACAAGGTGCCCAGCACGGTCACCCACAACACCCTCATCGAGGTGATCTGGATTGTGGTGCCCACCCTGCTGCTGGCGGTCATCGTCATCCCCTCGATCAACCTGATCTATTACGAAGCCGATGACTCCAACCCCTACCTCACCATCAATGTCACCGGCCACCAGTGGTACTGGGAATATAGCTACCCCGGCGTGCAGGGCGGGCTAGACTACACCAGCTACATGATCCCCGACAACCAGATCCAGCCCGGCGAAATCCGCCGCCTCTCGGTTGACCACCCGATGGTCGTCCCCGCCGGTGAGAAGATCAAATTCGTCATCACCAGCGCCGATGTGCTGCACGCCTTCTACCTGCCCTCGCTCGGCATGCAGCGCTATGCCATCCCCGGCACCAACCTCACGCAGTGGACCATCATTCCCAAGGTTGGCACCTATTACGGCCAGTGCAACCAGATCTGCGGCGTCGGCCATGACGCGATGCCCATCGAGATCAAGGCCGTTCCGCTCGCGGACTACCTCAACTGGGTAAAATACGCGCAGGCGAATTATCAATGAACATAATGCCGTGTTCTCCGCTATCATCCCCCTTGCCAGTTAACGCGCTGGCCGCCGCTTCTTCGTATTAAGTCCCGGACAGGAGCCAGATATGACCGCAACCACCCACGACCATTCAGACCATTTGCACGAGGCCCATCATCAGAAGGGCTTCGTTGAACGCTGGCTGATGAGCACCAACCATAAGGACATCGGCACCCTCTACATCACCATGGGGGTAATCGGCGCCTGCGTCGGCGGCGTGCTCTCCGTCATCATGCGCCAGCAGCTCATGTATCCGCATAACGACATCATCACCTCCGGCGCCGCGTGGAACGCGATCATCACCGCGCACGGGCTGATCATGATTTTCTGGTTCGTCATGCCCGCCCTCATCGGCGGCTTTGGCAACTGGTTCGTGCCGATGATGATCGGCGCGCCGGACATGGCCTTCCCCCGCCTGAACAACATGAGCTTCTGGTTCCTCGCCGCGGGCTTCGTGTTCGTGATGATCGGGCTGCTGCTCGGCGATGGCGCCGGCGCGGGCTGGACCCTCTACCCCCCGCTGGACAACGCCCAGTACTCCCCCGGCATGGCGACTGACTTCTCGCTGTTCTCGCTGCATTTGGCGGGCATTTCCTCGCTGCTGGGCGCCATCAACTTCATCGCCACCATCCTGAACATGCGCGCGCCGGGCATGACCATGCACAAGATGCCCCTGTTCTGCTGGGCCATCCTGGTCACCGCCTTCCTGCTGCTGCTCGCCATCCCCGTGCTGGCCGGCGCCGTCACCATGCTCATCATGGACCGCAACTTCGGCACCTCCTTCTTCGAACCCTCCGGCGGCGGCGATCCGGTGCTGTTCCAGCATCTGTTCTGGTTCTTCGGCCACCCGGAAGTCTACATCATGATCCTGCCGGCCTTCGGCATCATCAGCCATGTGGTCTCCACCTTCTCGCGCAAGCCGATCTTCGGCTATCTCGGCATGGCCTACGCGATGGTCGTCATCGGCTTCGTCGGCTTCATCGTCTGGGCGCACCACATGTTCGTCTCGGCCATCAGCACTGACAGCAAGGTCTATTTCGAGGTCGCCACGCTGGTCATCGCGGTGCCCACCGGCATCAAAATCTTCTCCTGGATCGCCACCATGTGGGGCGGCTCCATCGAGTTCAAAACCCCGATGCTCTGGGCTGTCGGCTTCATCTTCCTCTTCGTCATCGGCGGCGCCACCGGCGTCGTGCTGGCTAATGCCGGTCTCGACCAGGAGCTCCATAACAACTACTTCCTCATCGCGCATTTCCATTATGTGCTCTCGATGGGCGCCGCCTTCGCGGTGTTCGCCGGGTTCTACTACTGGATCGGCAAGATGGCCGGCCACCCCTACCCGGAATTCTGGGGCAAGGTGCATTTCTGGACCTTCTTCATCGGCGTGAACCTCACCTTCTTCCCGATGCACTTCCTGGGCCTGGCCGGCATGCCGCGCCGCTACCCGGACTATGCCGACGCCTTCGCCGGCTGGAACTATGTCTCCTCCATCGGCTCCATCATCTCCGCCGTCTCCACCCTGGTGTTTTTCTATGTGCTCTACGCGGTGTTCACCTCCAAGGAGAGCCTGGCTGATAACTACTGGGGCGAGGGTGCCACCACGCTGGAATGGGCCGTGCCCTCTCCCGCGCCGCACCACACCTTTGAAGACGTTCCGGTCATCCGTTAATGGAGGGGGTGTCTCTCATTGTCATGCCGGCGCCAGCTGGCATTCGCGGGCCTGACGCATGAGTGACTCCACCCTCTCGGGCGGGCTCAGCGTCAGCACCGCCGCTGACTGGTTTTCCCTGCTCAAGCCCCGGGTGATGTCGCTGGTCGTCTTCACCGGGGCCATCGGCCTCATCGTCGCGCCCACGCAAATCAACCCGTTGCTCAGCTTCACCGCCATTCTGTGCATCGCGCTGGCCGCGGGCGCGGCGGGCGCCATCAACATGTGGTATGACGCCGATATCGACGCGGTAATGCGCCGCACCGCCTCGCGCCCCATCCCCGCCGGGCGCATCACCGCGCGTGATGCCCTGGGCTATGGCATTGTGCTCTCGGTGCTCTCGGTGCTGCTGATGGCCATGGCTACCAATCTGGTAGCCGCCGGGCTGCTCGCGTTCTCGATTTTTTATTACGTGTTCATCTACACCATGTGGCTCAAGCGCAGCACGCCGCAGAACATCGTCATCGGCGGTGCCGCCGGGGCGTTTCCGCCGGTCATCGGCTGGGCCGCCGCCACCGGCCATGTTTCGCTGCTGCCGGTGCTGCTGTTCACCATCGTGTTTTTCTGGACCCCGCCGCATTTCTGGTCGCTGGCCCTGTTCGCCTCGGGTGATTACGAGCGCGCCGGGGTGCCGATGCTCCCCGTTGTCAAAGGCCCGCGCCACACCCGGATCAACATCATGGTCTATTCGGTGCTGCTGCTGCCCATCGCGCTCTCGCCCTATCTGCTGGGGCTGTGCGGTGTGGTTTACGGCGCCTGCGCGCTCGTGCTCAGCCTGGCGTTCTGCTTGTATTGCTGGCGCGTCCTTACCGACCAGCAGGATGCCCAGGGCCACAGCCTGACCAGCAACGCCCCGGCGCGCGCGGCGTTCAAATTCTCCATCCTGTATCTTTTCATTCTGTTCGGCGCCTGCGCCGTGGACCGGTTCATTTAGCATGAACGATCAAATGCCCCGGACCGAGCTTAGCAAGTCCAACTGGACGCCCGAGGAGCGGGCGCAATTCATCCGCCATCGCCGGGGCCGCAATTTGCTGCTGCTGGCGGCGCTGGCGGGTTTCAGCGTGCTGGTTTACGCCATCGCCATCGTGAAACTTCACGAATACGGGCAAATGTGGTGAAATTCGGGGAACGGTGGAAACTAGTTTCAGGGATCAATTTTTTGGCGAAGAGAGTGTAGACATATGAGCAGCCCAGCCCATTCGGCGACAGACCAGATCAAAGGCACCGTCCCGCACCCATACCATCTGGTCGACCCGAGCATCCTGCCGCTCTGCGGCGGCCTCGCCGCCATGACCACTTTTGCGGGCATCATCCTGGCGGCGCATTTTCACAGCTTCGGCCTGCTGGCAGTCGGCCTGCTCTTCGTGGCCTCCACCATGTTCCTCTGGTGGCGCGATGTGGTGTCCGAGGCCCGCACCCCCGGCATGCACAAGGTCATCACCCAGGTCGGCCTGCGTTATGGCATGGCGCTGTTCATCACCTCGGAGGTGATGTTCTTCGTCTCCTTCTTCTGGAACTATTTCAACTATTTCTTCTTCCCCGAAAAAATGGGCACGGCCTTCGCGCCGGTGTGGCCGCCCCAGGGTGTCACCACGATTGACCCATTCGCCATCCCGCTGTTCAACACCATGGTGCTGCTCCTCTCGGGCACCACCATCACCTGGGCGCACCACAGCCTGCTGGAGGGCGACAATAAAAACACCGTACGCGGCCTTGCCGTCACCGTGATGCTGGGCGTGATGTTCCTCTGCGGCCAGGCGTGGGAATACACCCATTCGCCGTTCCCCTTCTATCATGGCGGCATTTTCGCATCCTCCTTCTTCATCGCCACCGGCTTCCATGGCGTGCATGTCATCGTCGGCACGGTGTTCCTCACCGTCTGCCTGTTCCGGGCGATGAAGGGCCAGTTCACCCCGCAGCGCCATTTCGGCTTCGAGGCCGCCGCCTGGTACTGGCACTTCGTGGACGTGGTGTGGCTTTTCCTCTTCGTCTGCATCTACTTCCTGGGCCGCAGCGCGATTGTCGCGGGCTAGTCCATCCCCCAGCGCCATGCCGGTGAAAGCCGGCATCGCATGACCCCGCCCAAGTGGAAGCGGCTGATTGCCCCCGGCATCTCCGCTTTCATCACGTTCTGGCTGCTGATCGCGCTGGGCGTGTGGCAGTTGCACCGGCTCAAGTGGAAGGAGGGGATTCTCGCAGCCATCCATACCGCTGAAATTTCGGCGCCGATCCCGCTGCCTGATCATCCCACGCCGTTCGAGAAGGTCTCCATCGCCGGGGCCTGGGTTCCTGGCAAGGCCGCGCTTTATGGCGATGAGGTGCATGACAGCCCAACCGGCCCCATCGCGGGCGGTGAAATCCTCATGCCTTTCGCGCGGCCCAACGGGCAGATCGTGCTGGTGGACCTCGGCTGGGTGCCGCAACAAACCCCCACGCCATACCCGGAGTCCGCCGGGCCAACCCAGGTGGCGGGCTATCTGCACAGCAGCATTACCCCCGGCTGGTTCGCAGCGCCGGACAGTCCGGGGCAGGGGCTGTATTACACCCTCAACACCGCCAAAATCGCCGCCGGCATGGGGCTGCAAAACGTCAACCCGAAAATCCTTATCGCCATGGGGCCGTTGCCGCCCCCCGGCAGCCCCGCGCCGCAACCCGCGCAGCATTTGCCCACGCCGCCGAATAATCATTATGAATACGCGCTCACCTGGTTCGGTTTCGCGGGCGTTCTGGTGTTCGAATTCTTCTTCTTCGCCCGGAAAAGGCTGCTGGACCCATGACGTCTTATAAGCGCCTGGAGCAGGCATTCGCCCGCATCGCCACGCTGAACGAAGCGGCGGCCATGCTGGGTTGGGACGCGGCGGCGATGATGCCCCCCGGTGGCGCGCAGGCGCGGGGCGAGCAGATGGCGACCCTGGCCGGTCTCTCGCACGAGCTGCTCACCGCCCCGGCGCTGGCTGATGACTTTGCCGCCGTCACCCCGCCGGCTGACCCCTGGGCGCGGCAGAACCTCGCCCTGATGCGCGAGGCCCACACCCGCGCCACCGCCCTCCCGCGAGACCTGGTGGAGGCCAGCTCGCGCGCCAATAGCGCCTGCGAGACCATCTGGCGCACCGCCCGCAAGGAATCGGATTTTGCCGCCGTCCGCCCGGCGCTGGCGGAGGTGTTCAACCTCACCCGCCAGTCCGCGCAAATTCTGGGCGCGGCGCTTGGCCTCTCGCCCTATGATGCGCTGATGACGCAGTATCAGCGCGGCATCCACGCCGCCGATGTGGCGCCGATTTTCGGAAATTATGAAATATTTCTGCAAAAAGCCCTGCCGCAGGCTGAGGAAATCCAGAACCGGCAAAGCCATGAGAGCCTGCCTCCCGGCCCCTACGCCACCGCGATTCAAGAGGCGCTGTGCCGCCAGCTTGCCGCCGCCGCCGGGCTGAATTTCACCTCCGCCCGGTTGGACCGCTCCGCCCACCCGTTTTGCGGCGGTACGCCCACGGACATCCGCATCACCACCCGCTATGACGAAGCTGACTCGCTCTCCGCCATCACCGGCGTGCTGCATGAAACCGGCCACGCCTTGTATGAGCAGCAACTCCCCGCCGCGTGGCGCCGCCAGCCGGTGGGGCAGGCGGCCGGCATGGCCACGCATGAGAGCCAGTCGCTGATCATCGAGATGCAGGCCGTGCGCTCTGATGCCTTTCTCGGCTATCTGGCGCCTGTTCTTGGCAACGCCTTCAACAAACCCATCACACCGGCGGTATTGCGGCGGCGGCTGCGGCATGTGGCGCGCAGTTTCATCCGTGTGGAGGCCGATGAGTTGACCTATCCGGCGCATGTGCTGCTGCGCTTCCGGCTGGAGCAGGCGCTGCTTGCGGGAGACTTGGCGGTGGCTGACCTGCCGGGCGCCTGGAACGATGGCTTGCATGATCTCCTCGGCATCACCCCGCCGGATGACGCGCAAGGCTGCCTGCAGGACATCCATTGGTATGATGGCGCGATCGGCTATTTTCCCAGCTACACCCTGGGGGCGATGGCAGCGGCCCAGCTTTTCGCCGCTGCCCGCAAGGCGCTGCCCGCGCTGGAGGCGCATCTGGCCGCCGGGGATTTCGCGCCCCTCGCGGGGTGGCTGGCGCGGCATATTCACGGGCAGGCGTCGCGGCTTGGGTTCAATGAACTTCTTGCAGCTGCCACCGGGGAGAATTTGAATCCGGCGGCTTTCCAGGAACACCTAACGTCACGATATTTAACGGCAAGTTAGTTTAATGACTTTTCCTCTCGCCCCGCGCAGCTACCTGCGCCCGCGTAAGGGGCAGGGGAATGCGCCGGTCACGCAGGTGGAAGTGTTTTTCGATCTGGTGTTCGCCTTCGCGGTCACCCAGCTCGCCGCCACGCTGTACACCGATCTCACGCCGGCCGGGCTCCTGCACACGCTCATGCTGTTCGCGGCGGTGTGGTGGGTGTGGGTCTATACCGCCTGGGTGACCAACTGGCTGGACCCGCGCCACCGCCCGGTGCAGCTCATGCTCATTGCGCTTAGCTTCCTCGGGCTTTTGCTCTCCGCCTCGCTGCCCGGCGCTTTTGCCGCGCGGGGCCTCAGTTTTGCCGTGGGCTATGTGGTCATGCAGCTTGGCCGCAGCCTGTTCATGCTTTGGGCGGTGCGCGGCCACCATGCGGGCAATTTTCGTAATATGCGGCGCATTGTCATCTGGTTTTCGCTCTCCGGCCTGTTCTGGCTGGCCGGGGGCCTGGCCACCGGCCTATTGCGCGAAAAACTCTGGCTGCTCGCCCTGGCGGTGGATATTTCCGCCCCGGCCATGGGGTATTATGTGCCGGGGCTGGGCCGCTCGGCCACGGCGGATTGGAATGTTGACAGCTACCATCTGGCCGAACGCTGCGCGGGGTTCATCCTCATCGCGCTGGGGGAGTCCATCACGGTCACCGGCGCGGCGTTTTTCGCTTTGCACTGGGACTGGCTGAACTTCGCCGCGTTTTTCGTGGCGTTTCTGAGCAGCGTGGCGCTGTGGTGGATTTATTTTGACAATGCCGCCGAACGCACCGCCGATGCTTTTGCCCATGCGGCGGACCCCGGCCGGATTGCCCGCGCGGCCTATACCTATCTGCACGGCTTGCTGGTGGCGGGCATCATCGCCGATGCCGCGGCGGACGCGCTGCTGCTGCATGAGCCGGGCGCACCGGCCTCGGCGGCTAGCGGGCTGATGATTCTGGGCGGTCCGGCGCTGTATCTGCTGGGCAATGGGCTGTTCCGCAGCCGTCTGGCGCCTCGCTTTCCTCCCTCGCATGCCTACGGGATGCTGCTGCTTGGCGGCCTGGTGCTGGCGGCGCCTGAACTCAGCGAGCTGGCGTTGGCCGCGGCGGTGGCGCTGGTGCTGGTTTTTGTCGCGGTGCTGAGTGAGATACTGCTCCGCCGCCGTGGGCCGGGGGTGCGCCAACCGGCGGTGAAGCCATGAGCACGATATTTTCACCCATTACCGGGCGGGGCGGGGCCGTCACCGTGTTGCGGCTTTCCGGGCCGGGGGCGTTGGAACTCACCGCCGCGCTGGCGGGCGGGCTGCCCGCGCCGCGCCATGCCGCGCTGCGGCCACTGCGCTGGCGGGGCAGGGTGCTGGACCATGCGCTGGTCACCAGCTTCCCCGGCCCGCATAGTTTCACCGGCGAGGACAGCGCGGAGCTGGCGCTGCACGGCGGGCGCGCGGTGTTTGCGGCCGTCTCGGAGGCGCTGGTGGCGCTGGGCGCGCGCCCAGCGGAGCCGGGGGAGTTCTCCCGCCGCGCTTTCCTGAACGGCCGCATGGATTTTCTGGAAGCCGAAGCGATGGCTGACCTGATCGCCGCCGAAACCGAGGCGCAGCGCGCGCAGGCGATCGAGGGTGCGGACGCGCTGCAAAAAACCTGCGAAACTTGGCGGGAGTCACTGCGCCAGAGCATGGCGCAGCAGGAGGCGCTGATCGACTTTCCCGATGAGGATCTGCCTCCCGATGTCGAAGCCGCTCTGGTGCGGCGGATTGCTGAGATTCACGGCGAAATGCAGGAGATTCTGGAAGCCGCCCCGGCGGCGGCGCGGCTGCGCGAAGGGTTGGAATTCGTCATCCTCGGCGCGCCGAACGCGGGAAAGTCCACGCTGCTGAACGCGCTGGCCGGCGAGGAGGTGGCGATTGTCTCCGATACCCCCGGCACCACGCGCGATGCGCTGGGCGTGCGGGTGGATTTGGGCGGCGTGCCGGTGCACCTGACCGACAC
>NZ_JAQTZC010000066.1 GCF_028687955.1 Acidocella sp. | reverse complement strand
CCGCGCCGCCCGCGCGCCAATGTTATTTAGCCGTGAATAATTAAACGGCTCGGCAATCCGTATCACCCGGGTCCCCGGCAAATTAGCCTGCCTGGCGGTGAATGGCTCAGCCTCCGGCGAGGATGACCAGTTATCCAACAAAATAATCTCATATTCCACCTCGCGGGTATGCTGGCGGATCGCCGTCACACATTCCAGCGTCATGGCAATCTGGTCCCTGAACGGGATCAAAATCGAAACCCGCGCCGCCTTCTTGCGCGCCTCCGGCACCTGCCATCGCACTTGGTAACACGTCAAGCCACCCCGCGCCGTCACCGCGGCCGGCAGTCCGCGCCGCTGCAAATGCACCGCCACCGCCGCGGCTCCCGCCAGCGCCGCCCCTGGCTTGGCGCTGCCGCCCGCCGCCGCGGTCGAACCCGCCGTCTTGCGCCAGTGGTACAAAACTTCCGCAACATGGCAGACTTCCTCCGGCGCCAGCGCCTCCGTTAGCCTCAATAACAAATCATGGTCCTGCGCCCCGTCAAAACGCTTGTCCAGCCCCCCTGCCTGGCGCAGCACCGCCATTTCAACCATCACGAAATGACAAATATAATTAACCTCGAGCAAAAACCGGTAGTTAAAATCCGGCTTGAAATGCGGCTCCGACAGCCCCCCCGAATGGTCGATCTTGTCCTCATCGGAATAAAGCAGCTTCGCGCCCGTCGCCGCCTGCGCGCGCAGCATAATCTCCAGCGCGCCCGGCTCCAGCACATCGTCATGGTCAAAAAACGCAACAAATTTCCCTTGCGCCTGCCCCAGCGCCACATTGCTCGCCGCCGCAATCCCCGTGTTCCTCACCAACACCGCCAGCTTTATCCGCGCATCCGCCGCGCTCAACCGGCGCATCACCTCAGTCAGTTCCGCATCCTTGCCGCCATCATCCACCAGCAGCAACTCCCAGTTCCGGTAACTCTGGTTGCGTACTGAATCGATCGCCGTCAAAAAATCTCCCACCCGCGGCCGGTACACCGGGCATAGAATCGAGACGAGCGGCTGCTCCGGCGGCAACGCGCCATACCGCGCCTGCGCGCGCGGCAGCGCCAGCGGCAGCGCCTGGGCCGCCCACCGTCCGTAATCGCTCAGCAGATACCGCTCCCCCGGCAAGGCGGCCTTCAACTCCTTGCGTAGGTGATACGCAAACGCAAATAGCTCGTCCGCCCGTTTCGCCAGCCCGGCAATCCGCTCGCGCTCGTCATCCTGCGGATACGCAACCTCCAGCGGGCTGCCGCCCAATTCCTGGCGTCCCGGCATGGCATAAAACCTGAACGCCGTACGCCGGCGCGCACGCAACTCCGGCGGCGGCGAAAACGTAAACCCGCAGCCGGTGTCGCACCCCACGGACTCCGCCACATCCGCCCGGTACTGGTCCGCCAGCAATTCCGCCACCGGCTGCCCGCCCGTGGTCACCAATATCCGCACCCCGCCCTGCCTCGTCCTGGCCCGGTCGTCCACATTCAGCGCCCAGCCCTGAATCAGCCCGTCGATCATGCCATCCACGACACCTTCAACCCGCACTGGCTTGGCCAGGCAGAAACTCAGCTCAGCCATCTCCGCCCCCCCGCGCGAAGACATCGCAAGTCCCGCCCCATCGAGCGTCATAAACTTCAGCACATGCCGCAGCCCGTCATGATACCGCGGCGGAATATTATAATAAAACCCAATCCGGCTCGCCGGCAGCTTCAACAACACCGCATCATCACGATGCAGATCGCACCGGATCACGTCTGCAATCACATCATCAATCAACACCCGCAGCCGCAGGCTCTCGCCCGGCTGCCCAAAATCCACCGCCCAGCCGCCAACACCCGCCTCGTCGATCCTGTCCACAAACACCAGAATCCTGCTCTGCGCCGCCACCTGCGGCTTCCCCTTGGCTGCAACCGGACGCTTCGCCATCTAGCGCGCTAGCTCCATACCCAAACCAACCTCCACAATCGGCAACAATCGCACCAGCCGCGCCACCCAGGCCGCCTGCCCCGCCGCATCCTTTATCAAATCCTGGCGTATTTCTATCTCGATATAATCCAGCCCGCCCCGCTCGGCATGCACCGGCACGCCATAATCGGTCTCGTCGCTCACGCGGTAAGGCTCATTTTCCCCCACCACCAGCCCGCCCTCCCGGCGCAACAGCGCCGCCAGTAAGTGCGAGGCCCGTGGATTGCGATGATACAACACCGCAACCTCAACCTCCCGCGCAACCCCCAGATACACCGGCGTGAAACTATGCATCGCCAGATAAATCCGTCCCGGCCTAGCCGCCAGCAACCGCGTGATTTCATTATGATACGGGTCGAACACCGCGCGCCGCCGCGCCACCTTGTCCGCCTCGCTCAAACTAACATTCCCCGGCACCGGCGTCGCCTCGCTCACCTGGGGGACCGCGCTCTCCACCTCCGGCGGCCGGTTGCAGTCAATCACCAGCCGCGAATAGTTCTGCAACACGGCCGTCGCATCCAGCGCGGCGGCCAGCCCTCTGGTCACCTCCGCAATCCCGATATCCCAGGCAATATGCCGCCCGCGCGCCGCCGCGCTCAAGCCCAAATCGCCCAACGCCCTGGGAATCACACACCCGGCATGATCCGCCGTCAAAAAAAACCGGCTGGCCCCCGCCTCATTCACCACGCAAAAGGGCAGCGGCTCATCGTCTCCCAGTAAACTCATACGCGCTCCTTAGGCTAATGGTGCCAGCTGATTTGTTCAGGTGCCGGTGTTTTTGGATCATATTCCAGAATTTCGCCATTCCCGGCTGAAACTCCGGTTAACGCCAGAATAAACCCCCAATGGCTCACCAGCACCGTCGTCGCATCATCATCGCGCGCCGCCATCCGTGCCCTGAAAGCATTCGCCCGCGCCACCGTCTCTTCCGTGGTCTCGCGCCGGTCATGCCACCAGTTCGGCGGCAGATGCCTAAAATCATGCTGCGGAAACTTTTCCGCCAGCAAATCCGGATGACTCCCCACATCGCACACAAATGCCGTCCGCTCGCGCACCTCATGCATGATATCCACCCGCAGCCTATGCGCCTGCAAAATCGGCTGCGCCGTCTGCAACGCCCGCGTATAAGGCGAGATAATCATCCGCGTCAGCCGCACCCCCGCCAGCCGCGCCGCCGCCGCCTGCGCCTGCTCCAACCCGCGCTGCGTCAGCTCCGGGTCTTCAATCCCAGGGTCCACCCTGGTCGCGCTATAATGCAGGTTAAAATAGCTTTCCCCGTGGCGAAGCAGAAACATGGACAATCCTTCAAGCGCGGCAATGTTGCCGGGTCGCGTACATAGACGTATGTCCTAGAATAGTCATGAATTGGCTAGAGGCTGATCGTTGCCGCCCCCAGTCCCTGGGCAAGGCTGGCAACGTGAATCAGTCTCTACTCAAAAAGTCAGAGGGTGCCGTGCAGGCCAACGCGCTACAAAACTTCGGAGGGGTGCCCATCACCCTTATCCTTTTCGCCGGAATCGCCATCTTCCTGGGCCTGCGCCTGCGCAGCATCCTGGGGCGGCGCGTCGGCTTCGAGAAACCACCCATCCCCCCCGGCCAGATGCCCGGCTTCGCCAACGGCCCGATCATCGAGGGCCGGGCCTTCCCCGCCCAGCCCGGCCGCCAAGTACCGGACCCGCGCTCCGCCCTGGGCGAGCGCCTCATGCAGATCGTCAACCGCGATCCCAATTTTGACCCTCCCAAATTCCTCACCGGCGCCGAAACCGCCTTCCGCATGATCGTGACCGCCTTCGTCGCCGGCGACCGTGCCACCCTCAAATCCCTGCTGAACGAAAGCGTCTATCAAACCTTCGAGAGCGTCATCGCCGCGCGGGAAGCCGCCAATGAGCGCCACCGCACCGAGATCAAAGCCATTCTCTCCGCCGTCATCGACGATGCCGAACTGATCGGCGACCAAGCCGCCATCATCGTGCGCTTCACCTCCGATCAGGTGAACTTGACCCTGGATGCATCCGGCAACCCCCTGGTCGGCACCGAAGCCGTCACCGAACTCACCGACCTCTGGACCTTCGAGCGCAACCTAAAAAGCAAGGACCTCACCTGGCGCCTCGCCGCGGCGCGGAGCGGCTAAACCGCATGCGTCTGCGCCATCTCTGGTTCGCCCCCGCTCTCATCCTCGCCGGTTGCGTCCAACCGCAAACCGCCGTGCAACAAACCCTCCCCGGCGGGCCCAGCGCCACCAGCACCGCCATCGCCAGCCTCCCCGGCTGGGCGCAGGACAATACCGCCGCCGCCCTGGCCACCTTCGCGCAAAGCTGCAAGGCCATCCAGCTCATGCCGCCAGACCAATCCCTCGGCGGCACCGGCTTCCTCCAGCAAACCGCCGGCCAAGCCGGACAATGGCAAAACGCCTGCAACGGCGCGCGCGACACCACCCCAGGCAATGCCGCCGCCGCCCGCAGCTTTTTCGAAACCTACTTCACCGCCTACGACATCAACGGCACAGCCAAAATCACCGGCTATTTCGAGCCGGAATTCCCCGGCTCCAAAAACCGCGCGCCCGGTTACACGGTCCCCCTGTACGCCAAACCGGCTGACCGTGCCCTCGCCAACCTGCCCCGCGCCGCCATTGACAATGGCGCCCTCTACCGCAAAACCCCCGTCACCGCGTACCTGACCAACCCGGTTGACGCCTTCATGCTGCAAATCCAGGGCTCGGGCCGCATCCTACTGCCCAACGGCCAAATCTTGCGCGTCGGCTTCGACGGCCAGAACGGCCAGCCCTACACCCCCATCGGCCGGATTCTCGTCGCCAACGGCGACCTCGACGCCAATAACGTCAGCTACCAGAGCATTTCCGCCTGGCTGAAATCCCACCCCGCCGAGGCCCGCGGCATCATGGAACAGAACGCCCGCTACGTTTATCTCAGGCCCCTCGGCGGCCTGCCCGCAAACCAGGGCGCCCCCGGCGCACTCGGCGTCCCGCTCACCGCCGGCCGCTCCCTGGCCGTTGACTCCGCCGTCATCCCCCTGGGCATCCCGGTCTTTCTCTCCACGACTGACCCCGTAACCCACACCCCCCTCAATCGCCTGACCATCGCGCAGGACACCGGCGGCGGCATCCACGGTGCCGAGGCGGCTGACCTCTTCTTCGGCGCGGGGCCAGACGCCCAGGCCACCGCCGGAGTCATGCAGCAGCCCGGCAGCCTCTACATCCTGGTCCCGCGCCCCGCCGCCGGAGCCACACCATGAGCCCGCCGCACGTCGCCCTCTTCGTCACATGCCTGGTGGACGTGATGCACTACACCCCCACCCCGCCGCCCCTCAACACCACCGCCATCAACCACGATTCCTGCGCCGGCCTGCGCGAACTCGGGGTCAAAACCCAACCCCGCCAGAACGCCCAAACACACCTCCGCCACATCGCTGAGGTCCTGGCCCCCACCCCAACCGGCATCCCCGCCATCGGCCAATCCTCCCCCCATTCCTGATCTTACTTGCAGGTAATCCGCCAACCCGCTAAAGCTGCGCCCATCATGGCATCACATTGGCCCGCGTGAGCTTGTTTTCAGCGGCACAGAACAGCTGGAACCCATGCCTTCATGCTGGCGTTCCAGTTGCGCTTACCCCCACCACACGCGGCAATCCCGGTATCCCCTCGTGCGGCACAGCCTCGCGAACAGGCAAACACCGGCCTTCATCAAATGAGTAAAGCTGATTAAAATGACACAAACTGACGGCGGCGACATAAAACGGCGTTTACGGTTAAGCGTGCTCATCGCCGTCCTCGGCGTCGTCTACGGCGATATTGGCACCAGCCCGCTTTACGCACTGCAAACCTGCCTCGGTTATTTTTCCAACAAAGCCATGACCAGAATGGATGTTCTCGGCTTGGTTTCGCTCATTTTCTGGTCGCTTATCATCACTGTCACTCTCAAATACGTCACTTTTGTCATGCGGGCCGACAATAACGGCGAAGGCGGCATCCTCGCCCTCATGACCCTCGCCCAGCGCGCGGCAAAAAACAGCCGCGCCCGCACAGCCTTAAGCATGATCGGAATCATTGGCGCCGGGCTGTTCTTCGGTGATGGTATGATCACACCAGCCATCTCCGTGCTCTCTGCTATTTCCGGCCTGGAAGTTGTTTCCCCAGGTATGACCCCCGTCGTTGAACCTCTTGCCATCGCCGTTATCGTCCTGTTTTTCCTGGTGCAAAAGCGCGGCACAGGCGACATCGGTGCCGCCTTTGGCCCCATCATGTTCATATGGTTCCTCACCATCGGCGGCCTTGGTCTCGTTCAAATTCTGCATGACCCCGCCGTCCTGAAAGCCGCCAGCCCGGCCTACAGTGTCTTTTTCATCCTACGGCATGGTTTTACCGCTTTTGTTGTGCTGGGCGCCGTTGTGCTCGCCGTCACTGGAGCAGAAGCTCTCTATGCGGATATGAGCCATTTTGGCCGCAAGCCCATCCGCGCATCCTGGACTTATTTTGTCCTGCCCTGCCTGCTCCTGAATTATTTTGGCCAGGGGGCGCTCGTTATCGCCGACCCGGCTAGCGCCGTTAACCCCTTCTTCATTTTGGCGCCGCATGCGCTACAAATTCCTCTTGTTCTCCTCTCCACTGCGGCCACGATCATCGCCAGCCAGGCTGTCGTGTCCGGCGCGTTTTCCATAGCACGGCAATGTGTCCAGCTAGGTTTGTTTCCGCGCATGGAAATCTGCCACACCAGTGCTACGGAAGAAGGTCAGATCTACGTACCGCAAATTAACCTAATGCTCGCTTTCGGCGTCATCATGCTGGTACTCATCTTTCAGACCAGCAATGCCCTGGCCTGGGCTTACGGCATCGCGGTCACCGGTACATTCATCTGCACCAATATTCTGGCCGTTGTGGTGTTCCGCCGGTTGTTTCACTGGTCACGGGGTACTTCTATTGCCGTATTCGGCTTCTTCGGCCTGGTTGATCTTTCTTTCTTTGCCGCCAACACACTTAAATTTCTCGATGGCGGCTGGGTCCCCCTGGCCATCGGCCTGAGCCTCACATTTATCATGAACACTTGGCGCCGCGGCCGCAACCTCATCATCGCCCGCTGGACCCAGGACAGCCTACCCCTCGCCTCTTTCCTCGCCCGCCTGCCGCAATCGCGCACAATCCGAGTCCCCGGCACCGCCGTCTTCATGACCGGCAATCTGGATTTCGTGCCAAACGCCCTGCTGCATAATCTCAAACACAACAAGGTGCTGCACGAGCAGGTTTTCTTCGTGAGCGTCCGCACGCTTGACGTTCCCCAGGTCAAGCCGGAAAACCGCGCCGCCGCCGAGGAGGTCGCCCCCGGCATTTACAAAGTCACCCTCTCCTACGGCTTCATGGAAAGCCCGAACGTGCCGCGCGGGCTGGAGCGCCTCTCCGCCCAGGGCATCGAGATCTCCCCCATGCAGATGAGCTACTTCCTCGGCCGGGAAACCGTGGTCCCCGCCTCGGTGCCCAAACTCAACTTCATCCGCCGCGGGCTGTTCCTGTTCATGACCCGCAACGCCGTCTCCGCCACCGAATTTTTCCAAATTCCGAGCGACCGCGTGGTCGAGCTAGGCGTGCGCATCGCCATCTAGAGCCTGATCGTTTTAAGCCCGATCAGGCTCTAGCCATTTTTCTGAGGGCGATTCACGCTTTCGGCGCGCTCGGTTGAGCGAGCCTCAAACGATCGCGCTCTAACTCAGCACGTACCCGCGCCAGGCACGCGCGCGCATCCGCCACACAACCGCCCGCCAGCCACCAGCGCCGCACCGCGTCCAGCACCCGGCCAACGCCTGGCCCCGGCGGCACACCCAGCGCCACAACATCACGCCCCTGCACAGGAAACACCGGCCGCGCCATGGCGGCAATCCGCGCCCGCAAATCATCCCACCCCGGCCGGTCATCCTGGCTCAGCCAGCTCCGCCCGATCAATATTTCCCCCGGCGCCTCGGCCAAAGCTCGACGCAACGCCGCATCGTCAGCATCCGGCGCCAGCGCATTGGGCGCCATCAAGGCCACCAACCGCACCTGCTCCGCGCCGCTCAGCCGCCAGCACTGCGCGAACAATCCCACATCCCCGCGCAGCAGCGCCGCCACCCGCAACAATTCATCAACCGGCGCCCCGCGCGCCACCATCCCCGCCAGCCGCGCCTCATCGGCCTGCGGCAACACCAGTTCCAGCACACCCGTCTCGCGCATCAGCGCCACCACCGCACGCGGGTCCTCCGCCCGCAAAATCTGCTTCACCTCGCTCCACACCCGCTCGGCGGAGAGACTCCCCACCCCCGCGCGCAGCGTCACAATCGCCGCCACCGCCTGCGCATCCGGCACCCCGCGCCCATAACGCGCAAAAAACCTAAAAAATCTTAAAATCCGCAGATAATCCTCGGCAATCCGCCGGCCCGCCTCACCCACAAAGCGCACCTTCCCCGCCACCAGATCCTCCCGCCCGCCAAAATAATCAAACACCGCGCCATCGCGCGTGGCCGACATGGCATTGATCGTAAAATCCCGCCGGCTCGCGTCCGTTTTCCAGTCATCGGTGAACTCAACCACCGCATGCCGCCCGTCGGTCGCCACATCGCGCCGCAGGCTCGTCACCTCAAAACCGCGCCCGCACGCCACCACCGTCACCGTACCATGCGCCAGCCCCGTCGGCACCGCCTTCAACCCCGCGGCCCGCACTCGCGCCATCACCTCCTGGGGGCTCAACGGCACGGCGAAATCAACATCCGCCACCGCCTGCCCGGCCAGCATATCGCGCACCGCCCCGCCCACCATCCGCGCCTGCGGCAGCGCATCCCACAGCGCCGCCATGCCCGGCAGATCGATCACGCCGCCCCGCGCAGGCGCCGCGCCAAATCCAGCAATATCTTCGCCGTCGCCCCCCATATCACATGCGCCTCATGCGGCCAGACGATAAATTCCTGCTCCATCCCCCGCCAGAACACCTTCCGGCTGCGTGGCGCCGCCGGGTCCAGCAACATCGCAAACGGCAAACAGAACACCTCCTGCACTTCCCCCGGATCAGCCATGAACCTCACCCCGCGCGGCACCAGCGCCACCACCGGCGTAATATGAAACCCCGTCCCGGTGATAAAATCATCCATCCGCCCGAGCACCTCGGCTGCCGCCGGATCAAGCCCGACCTCCTCACGTGCCTCCCGCAGCGCTGCCGCCTCCGCCGAGGCATCCCCCCGCTCGATCTTCCCGCCCGGGAAAGAAACCTGCCCCGCATGGTTGGGCATCTGCGCGCTGCGCCGGGTCAGCCACACCCCGCGCTCCGGCTCCAGGGGAATCAACACCGCCGCCAGCCGGTTCCCCGCCGCCGCCAGGCAATTATGCGCCAGGCCGGAAGGCAACCTCCGCCGCAGCTCCGCCTCGGTCATCGCTCCATTTTCTCCAGCCTACCTGCCGCAGCCCGGCGGCAGATCGCCCAGCGAGAAAAACGCCCCGCAACTCCAAACACCCAGCACGCCGCGCCCCCGCACCATCCCCGGTTCCGCCAGCGCCACCAGCTCATAATACGTCGCCCGGCAGATCCGCGCCTCAATTGGAAACGCCCCCTTGCCATCGCGCACATGCAAATAGGGCGTCGGCTCGCAGCTCAGCAAATCATGTCGTATCCGTATCGGATGTTCCGGCCCCGCGGTAATGCACTGGTCGATATTGGTGCGAAACGTCAGCACCTGCTGCGCCCCCTGCCCCGACCATTCCAGCTCCATGGCCACAAAGGGTACATCCTCAACCTCGATCCGCCCCCGCTCCACCGGCGTTTCCAGCGTGTACCCGCCATCCGCCTCACGCGCCAGCACGGTCGAGAACAAACAGATCATCGGCTTGCGCGTAATCGGGCTGCCCCTGTACATCCAGGTTCCGTCGCGCCTGATCAGGAACGGCAAATCCCCGCAATCGGCGGCAACCCTCTCCGGCCTGAATCCGGCACAATCCCGTTTCTTACCCTGGCTCACAATCGCGCTTTTCTCCGGCCCCGATGATCTCATGATCATCCGATATAGGGATCATCACATCGCGATCAAATGGGCAACCGCGCGCAGCCCCCAAATCAACCGGGAATCTCCACGCCAACAAGCGCCAGCCGGTTCGCCGGCGGATAATAGCGCAGGATCACCAGCATCAGCACCATCGCCGGCACGGCCGCGAAAGCGGAGAGAATAAAGAACGGAATAAACCCCATCGCCGCCGCCATATACCCTGAAAGCCCGCCCACAGTCCGCAGCGCCATCGGCGCCAGCGAAGACAACAGCGCAAACTGCGTCGCCGTATGCTCTGGATGGCACAACCCTGACATATAACTCAGGAACGCCGCATCCGAGACCCCCTCCGCGAACGATTCCAGCGCCGAAGTCACCACCAGCATATGCGGCTCACCCGGAAACAACCCCAAAGCCGGATACATCGCCATCGCCAGCGTCTGGAACACCCCCGTGACCAGCAAAGCCCGCCCCACGCCCAGCCGCGCCACCAGCACACCGCCAACCGCCGCCCCCGCCAGCGTCGCCGCCAGCGAGACCGGCCCGTTCGCCACCGCGATCGCTGCCCGGTTAAACCCCAAAAATGTGTAATATGGCGCCAGCATCACCCCGGCCAGCGCCTCGCCAAGCCGGAACAAAATAATAAACGCCACAATCACCAGCGCCCCGCGCCGCGCCAGAAACTCCACCAGCGGCTCGCGCACCGCCTGGGCAAACCGCGCGCCGAACCGCGCCGGCGCAGCCTCGCGCGCAACCTGCGGCTCCACCGCCAGCCATGTCGCCACCGGCCCTGCCAGCGCCAGCCCCGCCATCAGCAAAATCGCCTCACGCCAACCGGTCTTCACCGAAAGCGCAATCACCCCGGCACCGGAAATCAGCATCGCCCCGCGATACCCCCACACATACGCCGCCAGCGCCGCCCCCTGCGCCCGGGGGGCAAACGTCTCAATCCGCCATGCATCAATCAATATATCCTGGCTGGCTGAAACAAACGCCAGCACCGCGCCAATTGCCAGCGTCAGCCCCACATTCGTCACCGGGTCAGAACAGCCCAGCGCCACGATGCACGCCACCAGCCCCCCCTGCACCAGCAGCAGCCACCCCCGCCGCCGCCCAAAAAACAGCGGCTTCACCTCATCGAACACCGGCGACCACAAAAATTTCAGCGTATAGGCAAGGCCGATATTCGCCGTCAGGCCGATCACCCCCAGCCCCAGATGCGCCGAGGACAGCCACATCCGCAACGTAAAGCCCGATAGCGCCAGCGGCAGCCCGGAGGAAAACCCCAGCGCCGTCATAATCGCAAAGGCGCGCAGCGGCGCGCCTCTCATCGCCGCGTCATTTCAAGCCACAACCGGGGCATGGCGAAGCGCCCAAACGCCGCTCCGCCCTACAAGCCGCCTGGGTCGTTGATATTATCCGCCTTGCTGAAGGCGCCATCAATCATGCTGCCCTCATCACCCGGCTCCATGCCCGCCTGGCATTGCCCCTGCCACTGTAATTGCGAGGTCACGGTCAGCGGCCCGGAACCCGCGTTGATCGTCGCCTTCAGCGTCACGCTTCGGGTGCTGAGATAATCGAGTATCTCATGAATCCGCACCGGCTTGCCCCGCTGCATGCAATCGCCATCAATCGCATATTTCGCGCCTGAGCCGGAAACAGTCAGGCTGGAGCAAGAGCTTCCATTACTGGTAAAAAACTTCATATCCGTGGCCGGATCAACGCAGCTCACCGTCACCACATGGTCGGCATTGGGCAGCGGCTTGCCATCCGGCCCCGTCACCGTTGTCGTACTCTGCCACAACCCAGGCTCCCTGGCCGGCAAGTTCGCCGCCGCCGCCGTATGGATCACGCCGAAACCAAGAACCGCCAGCACAGCGGCAGAGTGCATTTTCATTCGCATACTCCGTTTTAGCTAACCGCCGCCCGCGCCGCAAACCACCACCCGGCGCCGGGGCCGCGGCGCGAACTTTCCTGAAAACTCATCCTCCCGCAAGTCACCCTTGAAGGAGGTCCTCTTAGCTTGTATTAACCACTTTAAGTTGAAAGGTGGCCGCGATGACAATCTGGTTCGATGCAGAGGACCTGATCCAGTTTTTCCAGACCGCCACCCGCCCAACCGGCATCCAGCGTTTCAGCTTCGAGACCTACCGCGCCCTCTGGCGCCAGGCCGGCGCCTCCGGCACGCTCCGCTTCTGCCGCCGCACCAAATCGGGCTTCAAACCCATCCATTTCCCCGCGCTAGAGGCAGGCATCCTCGCCGCCGCCGACGCCAAAACCCCCGCCCGCTTTTCTTCCATCCCCCAGCCCCCGCGCGAGACCCGCCTCGCCATCGCCGCGCGCCGTCTGCCCCTGCACTACCGCCTGCCTCTCGGCGCCATGGCGCGCGCCGGCCTCGCCGCCACGGCCGCCAGCCGGGACCTCTGCCGCGCCGTGCTGCGGCCACGCGGCGCGCCGGGCAACCGCATCGGCGGCCATCAGTTCGACCTGCCCGCCCACCCCATCGCCTTCACCCCCGATGACTGGCTGGTGAACCTCGGCGCTTCCTGGGTCTGCCCCTACCCGCCCACGCTTCTCAGCGGCCTGCGCCGCCAGGGCGCACGCCTCGCTCTCCTCGCGCACGACCTCATCCCCGACCTCTACCCCGAATGGTGCACCCCCGGCACCGTGCGGGACTTCTCAAATTGGCTGCACACCATGGTGCCGCAAACCAGCCTGATGTTCACCGTCTCCCGCCACACCGCGCAAGATCTCTCCGCCTGCCTGCAAAAACACGGCACCACCATCGCCCCACCCGCCATACTCCCCACCGGCAGCCATGGCCGCGTAAGCCAGGCCGCCACGGCGCCCTTGCTGCCATCCCCCTACATCCTCATGGTCGGCACCATCGAAGCCCGCAAAAACCACACCGGCATGGTCCGCGTCTGGCGCCGCCTCCTCGCCACCATGCCCAAGGCATCCGTCCCAACCCTCGTCTTCGCCGGCAAAACCGGCTGGCTCACGGCTGACCTTTTGCAACAACTCGCCAACGCCAACTGGCTCGGCGGCAAAATCCGCTTCATTGACAGCCCCAGCGAAACCACCCTCGCCAACCTCTATCAGCACTGCCAGTTCACCCTTTTTCCTTCCTTTTACGAAGGCTGGGGCCTCCCCGTCACCGAAAGCCTCTGCTTTGGCAAAACCGCCGCCATCTCCAACCGCGCCTCCATCCCCGAGGCCGGCCAATCCTTCTGCGCCTATTTTGATCCCGAAAATCTTACCGAGGCCGCCGCCACCATCCGCACCCTCATCGAAAACCCGCAACAAATTGCCCGCCTTGAGCAACATATCGCCGCCACCTTCACCCCGCCAACCTGGGATGCCACCGCCACCACCCTGCTCAACCACCTCGGCGCGGCAACGCAACCCCACACAA
>NZ_JAQTZC010000117.1 GCF_028687955.1 Acidocella sp. | reverse complement strand
CTAGCCAGGCGGCTTGCCCTTGAGGACGCCGGCGGCGGCGAAATGCCAGGGCGGGACCTCACGGATGATGACCCGGACCGCATCGCGCGGGGCGCCGAGTGTTTCCATCAGCGCCACCGTGACCTTCTCGACCATCGCTTCCTTGGCCGCGAAACTGCGGTCTTCCATCATGGTGACTTCAACGATCGGCATTGCGGCTTCCTTAAGCGGTTACGTTGAAGGACACGGCGCCCAGATTCTGGAAGCTGGTACGCACGAAATCGCCAGGGGTGAGCGCGTGGGCGGCGGTGGCGCCGCCGGCGAGCACGATGTCGCCCGGCTCCAGGCGCTCGCCAACGCTGCCGACGAGGCGCGCGGCGCAGACCAGCGAGCGGATCGGGTTGCCCAGAATCGCCGCGGTGGAACCGATTTGCACCGGGCGGCCGTTAAGCTCCATGATGATGCCGAGGTTGGAGACATCGGTGGAAGGCTTGGCCCAGGCGCCGAGGTAGAATCCCGAGGAGGAGGAGTTGTCGGCAATCACGTCGGCCAGTGCAAATTTGAAATTTCTGTAGCGGCTGTCAATGATCTCCATTGCCGGGGCAATGGCTTCCACCGCGTCCAGCGCTTCGGCAAGCGAGACGTTGCCCGATAGCGGCTTGCGCATGATGTAGGCGATTTCAGGCTCGACGCGCGGATGCGTGTAGCGCGCGTGGGACATCTCGCCGCCTTCCTCAAGGCGCATCGCATCCGTCAGACGGCCCCAGATAACCTCGGCAACCCCCATTTGCTGCATTTTCGCGCGTGAGGTGAGGCCCATTTTGTAGCCCACGCGGCGCTCGCCGCGCGCCCAGCGGCGCGCGACGGAGAGTGCCTGGATTGCGTAAGCGTCGGCGACTGTGAGGTTCGGATAGGTATCGGTGAGCTGCGGCACGGCGGTGGCGGTGCGCGCGGCTTCGTCGAGGCCTGCCGCAAGTTCGGAAAGATTGGTCATGTTACTGTCTCGCGGAGTTTGAAGTGGCCATGATTATTCCTTTGCAAAAGCGGCGCGGACGGCGCCGAGGCCCTCGATGCGTACATCGAATACGTCGCCCGGCTGGACGTTGACCATCGGCCCCAGCGCGCCGGAGAGAATGGTATCGCCCGCGCGCAACGGATGACCGGCGCGCGCCATCACCTGCGCCAGCCAGAGCGCCGCGTTCAGCGGTGAACCCAGGCAGGCGGCGCCAGCGCCGACGCAGACGGGCTCGCCCGCTTTTTCCATGACCATGCCGCACAGGCGTGGATCGAAATGGCTCAGCTTCACCGGGCGCGAGCCGAGGACGTAGAGGCCGGAGGAGGCATTATCAGCGATGGTGTCGGTGATTTTTATGTCCCAGTTCTGGACGCGCGAACCAACGATTTCCACCGCGGGGACGGCATATTCAATGGCGCGGAAGAGATCCGCCACCGTGAGTTGCTCATGCATGAGATCCCGCCCCAGCACGAAAGCAATCTCAGCTTCAACCTTGGGCTGCAAGACATCGGCCAGCGATACGTCCTGCGCCTCGCCGCGCGCCATGTCAGCGAAGAGCATGCCGTAATCAGGCTGGTTGACGCCCAGCTGCTTCTGCACGGCAACCGAGGTGAGGCCGATCTTGCGGCCTGCCAGGCGGCGGCCGGCGGCCAGCGCACGCTGCGTGTTGATCTCCTGCACCGCGTAGGCCCCCGCGACATCGCCTTCGGCCAGGAGCGTGCGTACCGGCGCGCAAGGGGTGCCGCTGCGCGCCGCCTCGAAAAACAGATCGGCGGCGGTGCGGATGGCATCCGCCGTGGATTTTGAAGATAGGGTCATGATTGTTGTTCCGCTCTCAGAGTTTGACGCAGACGTTAGTGATTTCGGTGTAAAACTCAAGCGAGTGCACCCCGCCCTCGCGGCCGATGCCCGACGCTTTCGCGCCACCGAAGGCTGTGCGCAGATCGCGCAGGAACCAGGAATTCACCCAGCAGATGCCAACCTCCAGGCGGGCCGCGACGCGATGCGCGCGCGAGAGATTTTCCGTCCATACCGAAGCCGCCAGACCGTAGGGCGTTGCGTTGGCAAGGCGGATGGCTTCTTCCTCGGTGTCAAACGGGCGGATATGGCAGCAAGGACCAAAAATTTCCTCCGTGACGATCGCCGCGCCGTCGGCCACACCGGTCCAGATGGTGGGCTCAACCCAGAAACCGCCTGACAGATCCGCGGGCATGTCCGGGATACCGCCGCCGGTCACGACGGTGGCGCCTTCTTCGAGCGCCTTGGCGTAGTAGGAAAGCACTTTCTGGCGGTGGGACTCGCTGACCAGCGGGCCGAGATTGGTGGCCGGGTCTTCCGGGCGGCCCAGGCGCAGAGCTTCGGTCTCTTGCTTCATCCGGGCGACGAAGGCCTCGAAGATCGGGCGTTCGACATAGACGCGCTCAGTGCCGAGACAGACCTGGCCGCAATTGGCGAAGGCCGAACGCATCGTGCCCTCGATCGCCTTGTCCAGATCGGCATCGGCAAAGACCAGCGCGGGGTTTTTGCCGCCCAGCTCAAGCGAGACCGGGCGCACGCCGCGCGCGGCTTCGCGCATTAACGCCTCGCCGCTGCGGGTGGAGCCGGTGAAGGTGATGCCGTTGACGCCAGGATGCTGGGTTAAAAATTCCCCCGCCGAATTGCCGCCAAAACCATGCACGACATTATAAACGCCCTTGGGAACGCCAACGGAATTCATCACCTCACCCAGCAGGGTCGCGGTCAGCGGGGTCTGCTCAGAGGGCTTGACGACAACGGTGTTGCCCAACGCCAGCGCCGGGCCGACTTTCCAGGTCATCAGCAGCAGCGGCAGGTTCCACGGCGAGACGACCGCGATCACACCGCGCGGACGGCGCAGGCCGTAGTTCAGCGCACCGGTGCCATCAGGCGTCGGGGTGGTGAAACATTCCGTGGAGACGGTTTTGGCCACATCGATGAACATGGTAAAATTGGCGGCGCCGCGAGGGATGTCGATATGGGCGGCGAGGCTCATCGGCTTGCCGGTGTCGAGACATTCGGCTTCCAAAAACTCGTCGAAGCGGCGGTTGATTTCGGCGGCGACCTTGCCCAGCAGGGCCGAGCGATCGTTCAACGACATCTGGCCCCAGGGACCGTCCAGCGCAGCGCGCGCGGCTTTTACCGCGGCGTCGATCTCGGCCTTGCCACCTTCCGGGACGGAGCCGATGCGCGAGCCATCCACCGGGTAGAAATTATCGTAGGTCTTGCCCGAGCTGCCCTGGGTGAAGACACCATCAATGAAATGCGCCGCATCACGGCGGGCAGCGGA
>NZ_JAQTZC010000065.1 GCF_028687955.1 Acidocella sp. | reverse complement strand
TATCATACGCTCATGCGCTTCAGCGGTGGTGAAACTCTCATCCATCAGCGCCACCGGCAGCCCGGTGGCGGTGCTCATCGCATGCGCCCAGTCGCGCGCCGCCTGCGCGCGCGGCCCCAGCTTCTGCTCACCATCCAGCGGCAGGCCGACGATCAACCCCCCCACCCCCTCGCGCGCCGCAATCGCCGCCACCTCCGCCGCGTTCTGCTTCAGCTTGGCGCGCTGCAGCGTGCCGTAAGGGCTGGCGATCCGCCGCCCTACATCCGAGAGCGCCACGCCGATGCGTGCCGCCCCGGGGTCCAGCCCCAGCAACCTTGCGCCGGGGGGGAGTTGAGTAAAAAATTCCGTGAGGTTGAAGAGCGCCATGCGCGCGGTTATGGTCCGGCCAGAGTTTAAACCCAAGGGAATATTGATGTCGCTCGATAGCGCAACGGTACGCCGGATTGCGAAACTGGCCAGAATCCGCGTCGATGACGCCGAAGTTGGCGTATTGCAGACCGAATTGAACGCGATTCTGGGCTATGTGGACCAGTTGAACGAAGTCAACGTCGAAGGCGTGGCCCCGCTTTCGGGCGGCGCGCAAATGGCCATGCGCCTGCGCGAGGACACCGTGACCGACGGCGAGCAAGCCGAAAACATCCTGGCCAATGCGCCCGACCGAGTCGGGCAGTTTTTCGCCGTACCGAAAGTTGTGGAATGAGCCTCCTGAACCTGACCATCGCCGGGACCGCGCAGGCGCTGGCCGCGAAAAAATTCTCCGCCGTGGAGCTGACCGCCGCGCATAACGCCGCCATCGCGGCGCTCAACCCGCGCCTGAACGCCTATATCACCACAACGCCAGAGCTTGCCCTGGCGCAGGCGCAAGCGGCTGATGCGCGCATTACCGCCGGCACCGCGGGCCCGCTCACCGGCATTCCGCTGGCGATCAAAGACCTGTTCTGCACGGCGGGCGTACGCACCACGGCGGCCAGCAAAATCCTGGAACCCTTCGTGCCGCCCTATGAGAGCACGGTAACGCGCCAGCTCCTGGAAGCCGGAACCATCTGCCTCGGCAAGGCGAATCTGGATGAATTCGCCATGGGCTCCTCCAACATCACCTCCGGCTACGGCCCGGTGGAAAACCCGTGGAAGCGCAACGGCTCGGATGCCAGGCTTGTCCCCGGCGGCTCTTCGGGCGGCTCGGCGGCGGCGGTTGCCGCGCGGCTCGCCCTGGGCGCCACCGGGACCGACACGGGCGGCTCCATCCGCCAGCCTGCCGCCTTCACCGGGCTGGCGGGCATCAAACCCACCTATGGCCGCTGCTCGCGCTACGGCATTGTCGCCTTCGCTTCCTCGCTTGACCAGGCGGGGCCGATGGCGCGCACCGTGGAGGACTGCGCCATTTTGCTCGGCGCCATGTCCGGGTTCGATCCGCATGATTCCACCAGCGCGGAGCGCGCGGTGCCGGATTTTGGCGCGGCACTCGGCCGGGGCGTGAAGGGCCTGCGCATCGGCATCCCCGCCGAATACCGCATGGACGGCATGAGCGGCGAGATTTCCGCGCTCTGGGAAAAAGGCGTTGCCTGGCTGCGCGAACAAGGCGCCGAAATCGTCGACATCTCCCTGCCCCACACCAAATACGGCCTCGCGGTGTATTACATCGTCGCCCCTGCGGAAGCCTCCTCCAACCTCGCGCGTTATGATGGCGTGCGCTTCGGCGCGCGAGTGGATGGCGAGGACCTGATCGACATGTACGAGCGCACCCGCGCCGCCGGTTTCGGCGCTGAGGTGAAGCGCCGCATCATGATCGGCACCTACGTACTGAGCCATGGCTATTACGATGCTTATTATCTGAAAGCGCAAAAAGTCCGTAACCTGATCCTGCGTGACTTCAACAACGCCTTTGAGAGGGTGGACGCCATCCTCACCCCCACCGCGCCCTCCGCCGCCTTCGGCCTGGGCGAGAAGATGGATGATCCGGTCACCATGTATCTCAACGACGTGTTCACCGTGCCCGCCTCGCTCGCCGGCGTTCCCGCCATGAGCATCCCGGCTGGCCTGAGCGCCGAGGGCCTGCCCCTGGGCCTACAGGTGATCGGCAAACATTTCGATGAAGAGACGGTTTTCGCGGTCTCGGCGGCGCTGGAGCGCGCGGCCGGATTCACCGCCATGCCAAGCGTGAGGGCAGAATAATGGCTTACAGCCTCGAAGGAAAAACCGGAACCTGGGAAGTCGTGTGCGGGCTGGAAATCCACGCGCAGGTCATCTCGGAATCAAAACTCTTCTCCGGCGCCTCCGCGACTTACGGCGGCGCGCCCAACGCGCATGTCAGCTTCGTGGATGCAGGCTTCCCCGGCATGCTGCCGGTCATCAACCGTGAATGCGTGGCCCAGGCGGTGCGCACTGGGCTCGGCCTGAAGGCGCGGATCAACCTCGTCTCGCGCTTTGACCGTAAAAACTATTTCTATGCCGATCTGCCCAACGGCTACCAGATCAGCCAGTTCGACCACCCGATCGTGGGCACCGGCGATGTCGAGATCGAGCTGCAGGACGGCACGATCAAGCATATCGGCATCACGCGGCTGCATCTGGAGCAGGATGCCGGTAAATCGATACACGACCAGCACGCCTCGAAATCGGTGATCGACCTCAACCGCGCCGGCGTGGCGTTGATGGAAATCGTCTCCGAGCCAGACATCCGCTCGCCCGAGGAGGCCGGCGCCTACCTGCGTAAAATCCGCCAGATATTGCGCTATCTCGGCACCTGCGACGGCAATATGGAAGAAGGCTCCATGCGCGCGGATGTGAATGTCTCCGTGCGCAAGGCGGGCGAGGACTTCCGCACCCGCTGCGAGATCAAGAACGTCAACTCCGTGCGCTTCGTGATGCACGCGGTGGAGGCCGAGGCCCTGCGCCAGATCGAGGTCTGGGAATCGGGGGGCGAAGTCCGCCAGGAAACCCGGCTCTACGACTCCGCACGCGGCGAGACGCGCTCCATGCGCTCCAAGGAAGACGCGCATGACTACCGCTACTTCCCTGAACCGGATCTGCTGCCCCTGGTGCTGGAGGAGGAATTCGTCGCCGGGCTGAAAGCAAAACTCCCTGAACTGCCCGACGAGAAACGCCGCCGCTTCTGCGATGAATACGCCATTCCCTTCTATGATGCCGGTGTGCTCGTCGCGGAACAGGCCACGGCGGATTTCTATGAGAGCGTCGCCAAGGGCCGCGACACCCGCCTCGCCGCCAACTGGATTTCCGGCGACTTCTTCGCCGCCATGAACCGCACCGGCCGCTCGATTGAAAACCCGCCGGTCTCCGGCGCGGCCCTGGGTGAGTTGCTAGACCTGATCTCGGATAAAACCATCAACGGGCGCATCGCCAAGGATGTGTTCGAGGAGATGGTGGAAACCGGCGCCATGCCAGGCGCCATCGTCGAGGCCAAGGGGCTTCGCCAGGTGACTGACACCAGCGCGATCGACGCGGCGGTGGCGCAGGTGCTGGCCGCGAACCCGGACAAGGTGGCGGAATATAAATCCGGCAAGGATAAATTATTCGGCTTCTTCGTCGGCCAGGTGATGAAGGCCATGCAGGGCAAGGGCAACCCGGCACTGGTCAACGAGGCGGTGAAGGCCCAGCTGGGCTGAGCCGCTGCCGCAGGTTGAAGTATTTCAACAGGTCAGTTAGGTACGCATCATCCGGGACGGGTGGCCGAGCGGTTTAAGGCAGCGGTCTTGAAAACCGCCGTGCGTGAAAGCGTACCGTGGGTTCGAATCCCACCCCGTCCGGATTTGAGTGCAGAATATCTGAGCGCAACGAATCAGATCGCAACGATCACGAAAATACCCGGTGGCAGCCTCACGTCTTGGAAGGCGCGCCGGTCTAAACCTTCGGCACCAACCCACTCGCCTCGGCAATCGCCCGGCTTTCGGCAATCGCCTTGCTCACCGCCAGGGCTGCTGCCAGCGCGCGGGTTCCAGCCTGTGCATCCACCACCACCGGCGCCCCGTCCAGCACCGAGGCAAAAAACGCCTCATGCTCGGCCAGCAGCGCGTCATGGTCCTGCCATCCCGCCTGCTCCACGCCGAACTCCTCGAACCCTGGCAGTTTCATCCCTATCGCGCGGCCCACCAAGGTGAGCTTGCGCGCCGCGAAATCCACCGTCAGATACCCGGTCTGCGAGAATATCCGCATCTTGCGCTCGGTCTTCAGCGAAATCCGGCTCGCGGTAATCGTCGCGACCGCGCCGTTCTCAAAGCGTATCCGCGCATTGGCGATATCGTCATGCTGGCTGGCCACGGGCGCGCCCACGGCGTCCACATGCGCCACTGGCGAATCGGTCAGTGCCAGAATCAAATCCAGGTCATGGATCATCAGGTCCAGAATCACCGAAACATCCGTCCCGCGCGGCTTGAAGGGCGCAATACGCACCGCCTCGATATACAACGGCTTGCCCATGCGCGCCGAGAGCGCCCCATGCGCCGCCGAGAACCTCTCCAGATGCCCCACCTGCAACACCAGCCCCGCCGCCCGCGCCAGCCCGGCCAGCTCGGCCGCCTGTTCCAGCGTCGCCGCAATCGGCTTCTCCACCAGCACATGCTTGCCGGCGCGTAAGGCTTTTGCTGCTAAGTCAAAGTGATACTCCGCCGGCGCCGCGATAATCACCGCCTGCGCCAGCGCCAAAATCTCCTCCACGTTCTTCACCGGGCAGCCCGCTTCCCAGGCCACGGTCTTCGCCCGCTCCGGGTCGGCATCCGCCAGTCCCACCAGTTTTGCCCGCTTCGCAACGGCCAGTTTCAACGCATGGTAGCGGCCAAAATGCCCCGCCCCGATCAGCCCAACATTCAAGCGTTCATTCATGGAAAACGTGGTATCGCCCGCCGGGGTTGCGCGCAACCGGGAGCAACGTCATACCGCCTGCGATAGAAGGATTTTCGGATCACAAATGCTGTATTTCACCCGCGCCAAAACTTATGGAATCCTGCTCCTATGCGTGCTCGGCGTCTTGCTGGGCCTGCCCAACACCGGCCCGCGCCCGGCGTTCCTTCCCGGCTTCATCCCCTGGCATCAGGTTCACCTGGGGCTGGACCTGCGCGGCGGCAGCTATCTGCTCCTGCAGATAGACTTCGCGGCGGTTGAAAAGCAGGACCTCAACAACCTGGTTGATCAAGTCCGCCAGACCATGCGCGCCGCCAACCTCGGCTACACCGGCCTGCACGCTGACATTCCAAATCACCAGGTCGTTCTGCACCTGCTCAACCCTTCCGATGCCCCGGCCGTCACCGCGGCGCTGCGCAAGCTGGTCAGCTACGCCCCCAACGCCAGCTCCCCCAACATCGCCATCGCCCAGGCGGCGGACGGCAGCATCGACATCTCCATCCCGCACCAGACCCTCATCGCGCGTGAATCCCAGGCGGTGGAGCAATCCATCACCATCATCCAGCGCCGGATTGATGGCTCAGGCGTGCTCAACCCCACCATCGCCCGCCAGGGTACGGACCAAATCGTCGTCCAGCTTCCCGGCATCTCCGACCCCACCCGCGTAAAAACTCTCATCGGCACCACCGCGCACATGACCTTCCAGATGGTCGACTCCAACGCGCAGCCCGGCCCCGTCGCGCCCCTGGGCGACACGCAGCTCCCCATGGCCGATAATCCGCAGCAAACCATGGACGTGTTCTCCAACGTCGCGGTTGACGGCGCCGATCTCGACAACGCCCAAGCCTCCACCGACCCGCAGAGCGGCCAATGGGTGGTCAACTTCTCGCTCAACTCCGTCGGCGCGCGTGAGTTCGCCGATGTCACCACCGCCAACGTCGGCAAGCTCTTCGCCATCATCCTCGATGGCAAGATCATCGAGGCGCCGGTCATCCGCGAACCCATCACCGGCGGCTCCGGCCAGATCTCGGGCAATTTCACCGCCCAGTCCGCGACCGATCTCGCCCTGCTGCTGCGCGCGGGCGCCCTGCCCGCCCCGCTCAACATCGTCGAGGAGCAAAGTGTCGGCCCCGAGCTGGGCGCTGACGCCATCCGCGCCGGCGCTCTCTCGCTCACCGCCGGCTTCGTCTTCGTGCTGGCCTTCATGGCCGTGTTCTATGGCCTGTTCGGCTGGTTCGCGAACGCGGCGCTGGTGATGAACCTCGTCATCATGCTGGCCATCCTCTCCTTCATGGGCGCCACGCTCACCCTGCCCGGCATGGCGGGCATTTTGCTCACACTCGGCATGGCGGTGGACGCCAACGTGCTCATCAACGAGCGCGTGCGCGAGGAAGTAAAAGCCGGGCGCAAACCCCTGGCCGCGCTTGAGGCAGGTTACAAACGCGCCTACGGCACCATCATTGACAGTAACGTGACCACCCTGCTCGCCCACGTTACCCTGTTCATTTTTGGCTCGCCCCCCGTGCGCGGCTTCGCCGTCACCATCTGCGTCGGCATCGTCACCACCATGTTCACCGCCACCGTGCTGGTGCGCCTCATCACCTCGCGCTGGTACATCTCGCGCCGTCCCGCCTCGCTGCCCGTCTGAGGAACCGCAAAATGCTTATGAAACCCATGCTCCGCTTCGTTCCTGACGGCACCACGATCCGCTTCATGAACGGCCGCTTCGCCGGCCTCATCGTCTCGGCCGTGCTCAGCACCGCCTCCGCCATCCTCTTCTTCTACCCCGGCCTTAACCTGGGGCTGGATTTCAAAGGCGGCGTGGTCCTCCAGGTGGAAACCCCGCAAGCCGCCAACTTCCCCGCCCTGCGCGCCGCCCTGGCCCATGCCGGGCTGGCTGACGCCTCGCTGCAAAGCTTCGGCGCGGGGGGCACCGGCGTGCTCATCAGCCTGGAGAGCAAGGCGAGCGCCGCCGCCACCCAAACCTCCATCACCGAGGCGCAAAGCGCCCTGGCCAGCGCCGCGCCGGGCGCCAAAATCCTCAGCACCCAGGCCATCGGCGCCTCCGTCTCCGACCAACTCTTCGCCCAGGGGCTGGAAGCGCTGGGTTTCAGCTTCGTGATGATCCTGGCCTACATCTGGTTCCGCTTCGAATGGCAATTCGCCGTCGGCGCGGTCACCACGCTGGTTCTCGACACCACAAAAACCATCGGCTTCATGGTCATCACCCGCATTCCGTTTGATCTGGTGACAATCGCCGCCATCCTCACCATCATCGGCTACTCCACGAATGACAAGGTGGTGGTCTACGACCGGGTGCGGGAAAACCTGCGCAAATATAAAACCATGCCGCTGCGCAACCTCATCGACCTGTCGATCAACGAGACCCTGAACCGTACCCTGGGCACCTCCGGCACCGTCTTCCTCGCGGCCCTGCCGCTAGCACTCTTCGGCGGCTCCGCGCTCTCCGGCTTCGCGTGGATCATGCTGTTCGGCATCGTGGTGGGCACCTCATCCTCCATCTTCATCGCCGCCCCCATTCTGCTCTTCCTCGGCGAACACCGCCTGCGCCGCAGCGGCAGCCTGCCCAAAGCCAAATAACCTTCGCCGCCAACCCCATGGTCATGCCCGCGAGAGCTATCATCTCCCCCAACCCTAAGTGGGCCACACCCACGTCCGTTTGAATTAACTCGCATTGTTTCGTTAACTTTGCTATAAAGTTAAAGTTGACTTTATTTTATTCATGGTGCGATTTTTTAGACGATGCATAACCTAGTATCCGACCAGGCTCTCATGGCCTCGATCCGCATCTTCTACCAGCCGATCGTCCGGCTTGCCGATCTGCGCCCGGCCTATGCCGAGGTCCTGGCCCGCACCACCGGCGCCGGTGGCACATTGGGCGGCGCCGCAACCGTGGTCGAGGCCATGACCGGCACCGAACGCTCCATGCACCTCACCGGCTGCATCATGCAGCGCGCGCTCGATGAATACACCGAACACGATTTCGCCGCGCAAAACCTCCACATCGCCATCAACCTGCCGCTGGACGCGATGCTCCACCCCGATCTGGCCCCTCGCATCGAGCTGATCCGCGCCAGCGCCGGCCTGCCCGCCGGCAACATCCATTTCGAGCTGACAGAACGCCACCCGGTCCACGACCTCAAAGCCGCCTGCGCCGTCATCACCACGCTGCGCGCCGCCGGCTACGGCCTGGCCCTGGACGACATCACCCCCAGCATGCCCTATCTTCCCGCCCTGCTGGACATGCCGATCCGCGCCGTCAAGATGGACCGCAGCGTCGTCATCAGCAACCTTCCCTCAGACCAGGAATTCATCCGCGCCATGGTGGCTCAAGCCACCGCCAACGGTCAGGACATCATCGCCGAAGGCATCGAAACCGTTGATCTGCTCGAAAGCCTGCGCGCCCGCGGCGTCACCCATGGCCAGGGCTACCTCTTTTCGCACCCGCTCCCCGCCGCCGGGTTGCGGCAATATCTCGCCGCCGCTACCTGGCAGCCAGCCTGACCCCCACCTGCCGCCCCGCGATCTTGCGCCGTATCGCCGCCAGCACCGGCCCGCCCAGGCACAAAGGCACGCACCCCTCCGCCTCGCGGCGCTGCTGCATCACCGCCGGCAGCGCCACCACGTCTTGCGCCGCATTATCAAAAATCCCGCGATGCCCGGTATCCAAATACGACTCAACCGGCGCGCCCTCGGCAAAAATCACATCATGGCGGGCCAGCTCCACATGATAATACGTCACCCGCTCAACCGCATGGTCCTGGCGAATGGTCGTCCAGTTCAACAGCTCCTTCGCCGGCACCAGCACGCCATCCAAAAACAACGCATGGTCTGGTGAGACCACCAGCCGCCGCCCCGGCACGCCCTCGCCCAGCGCTTCGGCCTCAATCACCACCGGACGCACGGCCTCTGGCCGCGTCTGCGCGCCAATCTCCACCTCCCGCCGGCCGATCCACACAATGGGCTGCTCCTCACCCGCATGGGTAATCACCACATCCCCCACGCCGAGCGCCTCCACCGCCACCTCCCCGCGCAAGGTCAAAATCCGTGTCCCGGCGGCAAAACAGGGGTTAATCGTTGCATTGGTGGCGAAAATCGCATCCACGAACGGCGTGTTGCTGTTCGGGTTCACCCGCGTGCCAAAGCCGATATCCAGCGTCGCATGGTCCGCCGTCGCCGCCGTGCCGAACAGCGCGCCCGCCACCTCGCCGATCACCAGCTTCTGCGCCGCATCCAGCGTGAACGGGTTGGTGAATGGCAAGCCGTCCACACTCCCGCCCGGCAGCACTATAATATGCCCGCCGCTCAGTGCCGCCTCGGTAATATCCCCAACCAGCGCATTGTAATCCGCATTCAGCGTGCCGCCCACGAACAACGAGCCAAACAAATCCGCCACCGCCTGAATGGTGATCTGGTCACCCGCAATGCCAAAGCTGCCTGGCTGAAAATTCAGAATCCCGCCGCCGATATTGGCGCCGTAACCGCTGATCGTCCCGGCCGTTACCTGCGTGGTGATGTTGAACGCGCTGCCCTGCGCGTTGTCCGTGAGGATCAGCACGCCCCCCACCGTTCCGCCATTATTCAGGAAATCGATGTTCGTGCCGTTGGTCAGCGGCGTGGTCAAGGTATAGGTGCCGCTCGAAGTGATGCTGACGTTCGTCATTCAATTTCCTGCCGTTACAGCGCAGTATCCGGGAATGCGTGACAACCTACAATAAAAAATGCGCGCCGTCGCGCCCTAAACTTACCCTAGATTGTATTCCGCCCGGTTAATCAAACAATAAACCCGCCGCCCAGCACCCGCGACCCGTCATAAAACACCGCCGCCTGCCCGGGCGCGGCCAGCGCCGGTTCATCTAGCCGCAGCATCGCCCCGCTCCCCTGCGGCACCACCCGCGCGGCATGCACCGAATCCCGCGCCCGCATCTTCACCCCGGCTGAAATTCCACCCTCGGGCGCGTCGATCAGCCAGTTCACATCGCGCAGCCGCACCTCAAGGCTCTCCACCCGGCGCGGCCCCACCACAATGCGCCGCGTCCCCGGCTCTATCTTCTTCACCACCATATGCGCCGCCGCGTTGCCCAGCCGCTTGGCCTGGCCCACGGTGTAACGCGCTATGCCCTGGTGCGTGCCCAGCACCACCCCATCCTCGCTCACAATTTCGCCCTCGCTCAGCGCATCCGGGCGAAATTTTTCCACAACCCCGGCATAGGAGCCGGTGGGCACAAAGCAGATATCCTGGCTGTCTGCCTTCTCGGCCACCCCCAGCCCCATCTCGGCGGCCACCGCGCGCACCTGCGCCTTGCTGGCATAATCGCCCAGCGGAAACCGGCAAAACTCCAATTGCGCGCGCGTGGTGGCGGCCAGAAACCAGCTCTGATCCCGGCTCTCATCCACCGCCTGGTGCATCTGCGCCCCGGCCGGGCCTTCAAGCCTGCGCACATAATGCCCGGTCGCCATTGCCTCGCCGCCCAGATCGCGCGCCATCTCCAGCAAATCGCCAAACTTCAGATGCTGGTTGCATGCAATGCACGGCACCGGCGTCTGCCCGCTGGCGTAGCTATCGGCAAACGCGGCCATCACGCTGTCACGGAACCGCGCCTGCGCATCCACCACATAATGCGCGATCCCCAGCGTATCGGCCACGCGCTTGGCGTCACGAATATCCTGCCCCGCACAGCACGCACCCTTGCGCCCCACCGCCGCCCCATGGTCATAGAGCTGCAACGTCACGCCGATCACCTCATGCCCGGCGCGCGCCATCAGCCCGGCCACCACCGAGCTGTCGACCCCGCCAGACATCGCGACCACAATTCTCATGCCCGTGCCTATCCCGCCGCGTTTCTGGTCGCCGAGGGCAGCTTCACCACCAGCCCGTCCAGCGCATCGGAGATCACAATCTGGCACCCCAGCCGCGACGTCTTCTCCAGCCCGAACGCCAGGTCCAGCATATCCTCCTCATCCTCGCTCGCCTTTTTAAGCTTCCCGGCCCAGGCCGGGTCCACGATCACATGGCAGGTCGAGCAGGCCAGCGATCCCTCGCACGCGCCCTCAATATCCACGCCATGCTTATGCGCCACTTCCAGCACGGAAAGCCCAACCGGCGCCTCAACCTCACGCGCAACCCCGTTGCGCTCGATAAACGTCATTTTCGGCATCGCAAAAACCCTCAGAAAATCCAGCGCCCTTCAAGCGCAACCGGCACGTCCATGCAAGGCGCGCTTAGCCATGGCCTCATATGCGCCGCAAAACCCCGGCACCACCTCCGGCGGCGCATTCCAAGGCAGCGAAACCCTGATCGCCTGCCCCGCCAGCGCCCCCGCGCCCATCGCCTGCAATACATGGCTTTGCGCCACCTTGCCCGATGAACAAGCGGACCCGGCGGAAACCGCGACCCCCGCCATATCCAGCGCGATCAACTGCGTCTGCGCCCGCACCCCCGGCAGCGCCAGGCAGGAGGTATTCACCAGCCGGTTCGCGCCCGCGCCCAGCGCCACCGCGCCAAGCCGCAGGCAAAACGCTTCAATTTCATCGCGATACCCGGCAATCCGCGCCGCCTCATACCCACCGCCCAGCGCCGCCGCCATGCCGGCGATGGCGGGCAGCGCCGGCGTCCCGCCGCGCCGGCCCAGCTCCTGCCCGCCGCCGCGCAAATCCGCCATAACCTCCCGCCCGGCACTCACCACCAGCGCCCCAGCCCCCATCGGCCCGCCGATTTTATGGCCGGAGACAGCAATGCTCGCCGCCCCCATGCCCAGCCAATCCTCCCGGCAACGCCCCGCCGCCTGCACCGCATCCACATGCAGCAGCGCCCCGTGCCGCGCGCAAAGAGCCGCCGCCGCCGCCATGTCATGGCGCACGCCGGTCTCATTATTCGCAGCCATCAAGCACACCAGCGCCCCCGGCTGCCCGGCCAGCAAGCCCTCCAGCGCGCGCATATCCACCGTGCCATCGGGCAAAACCGGTATCACCCCGCCCCCCGGCGCCGCCGCGCGCACGCAATCATGCTCCGTTGCGCCGTAAAACACCGCCCGGCCCGCCCCCAGCGCATGCACCGCCAGCGCATTCGCCTCGGTGGCGCCCGAGCAGAAAATCACATCCACCGGCTGCGCGCCAAAACACCGCGCCACCACCTCGCGCGCATCTTCCATCATCTTGCGCGCCGCCCGCCCCGCGCCATGCACCGAGGCCGGGTTGGCAAGCCCCATGGCCGCCACCGCCGCCGCCGCCGCTTCGGGCCGCAACGGCTCCGTCGCATTGGCATCCAGATACATCACCGGCTCAATTAATCCTGTCGCTCACCATGCCGGCGATACGGTGTTCCAGCTCCGTCAGCTCCCGGCGCAGCAGATCAACCTCATGCAGCAGCGGGTCCAGGCATGGATCACACGGCGTGCCATAAGCGTCGAAGCGCGGCTTGGTGCCCTCGCGGTCCACCGGCCGCGCCGGTATCCCCACCACGGTCGTGCCCACCGGCACCGGAGCCACCACCACCGCATTCGCGCCGATGCGCGCCCCCTCGCCGATCTCGATCGCCCCCAGAACCTTCGCCCCGGCACCGATGATCACGTTATTGCCCACCGTCGGATGCCGCTTGATATGCTCCGAGCTGGTCCCTCCCAGCGTCACCTGATGGTAGATATACACATCGTCACCCACCACCGCGGTCTCGCCGATCACCACGCCCATGCCGTGGTCGATGATGAATCTGCGGCCAAGCTGCGCGCCCGGATGGATCTCAATTCCGGTTAAAAACCGCCCGATATGCGAGATAAACCGCCCGGTGGTATAAAACCCATGCCGCCAGAAAAAACTCGAAATCCGGTGAATCCCGGTCGCGTGCAACCCAGGATAGCAAATCAAAACCTCGAGATTAGACCGCGCCGCCGGGTCACGCTCCCTGTAAGCCCGAACCGTCTCCGTTAAAAACATAAGGGCCATGCGAATTTCCGTGGATTATCTGACCATAAGCAGTCTATATTAGCAGACCTGAGGGGAAACCCAAACGGTAATCCGTCTGTCATGCCACCCAAAGCCTTGAGGAAGCACTTAGGTATCCGTGCCCCAGAGGTCAACAATCGGATGGTTGAAGGACGGTCAGCAGCCGGGAAATGCTCCCGGCTAACTTGTGCAGCTACACGGTAATTATGAAAGACGAGTTAGAGAATGCCTGAAGTGATGTTTGCCGGGCCGGAAGGCCGCCTGGAAGGACGTTACCACCATGCCAAGGAACGCGGTGCCCCGCTGGCGCTCGTCCTGCACCCGCACCCGCTGCATGGCGGCACCATGAACAATCGTATTACCTACTCCATGTATCAGGTGTTCCAGCGCCTCGGCTTCTCCGTGATGCGCTTCAACTTCCGCGGCGTCGGCCGCAGCCAAAGCAAGTTTGACGGCGGCATGGGTGAAATCAACGACGCCGCCGCCGCGCTGGACTGGATGCAGGCCCTCAACCCCGGCCATGGCGGCCTGTGGATATCCGGCTACTCCTTCGGCGCCTTCGTCAGCATGCAGCTGCTCATGCGCCGGCCGGAAGTCTCCGGCTGGGTTTCCGTCGCCCCGCCCGCCGCGCATTATGATTTCGGATTCCTCGCCCCCTGCCCGTGCAGCGGGCTGATGATCCACGGCGATTCCGACGAAATGGTACCTGAAATCTCAGTGCGCAAATTGGTTGACAAGCTCAACCTGCAAAAGGGCGTCGCCATTGACTACCGGGTGTTCGAAGGTGCCGACCATGTGTTCGCCAACCATGCGGACAAAATCGCCGAAGCCGTGGAAGGCTACGTCGCCCAGTCCCTAGC
>NZ_JAQTZC010000064.1 GCF_028687955.1 Acidocella sp. | reverse complement strand
TAAATCAAAAACGCAACCGTAGCACTAATCGTCGTCGTCATCGCCGCCAAAGCCGACCACGATTGCCGGTGGCGCGTAGTAAGCCGGGGGCGGGGCGTAATAGGCTGGCGCTGGCGGTGCGTAATTCTGCGGGCGCGGATAATACCCGCCGCCCCAGCCCGCCTGCCAATGGTCGCGCTGGTTATCGCCGCCGCGCTGCTGGTGGTGCCAGCCATCGCCGCCACGGTCGCGCCAGTCATCGGCCTTGGCAGCATGTGTCATCGCCAAGCCGATGCCCAGAGTCAAAGTGGCAAGCAGAAATTTGGTTCGCGTCGCAGTTGTTTTCATAAACCGGCCCTCCAGAGCTGATGTTTTCCATTATGCGGGAAAACGGGTCAGCCTCGGGGCGGTATCAAGGCGCAAACAAGGCAGCGCGTTACGAAAGATTTACGAAATTTCCGGCTCGCTCTTGCGTTCGCGCAGCAGCCAGAGCAGCACGGGGAGTGCCAGCAGTACCATGGGGAATTGCACGAGCAGTCCTGAGATGATGGCGATGGCGAGTGGCTGTTGCATTCCAGCGCCCTGGCCGAGGTCGAGCGCCAGTGGCAGCAGGGTGAGGATGGCGGCGAGCGTGGTCATGGCGATGGGCCGCAAGCGGTTCACGCTGGCGGCGATCAGTGCGGCGCGGGTGTCCATGTCCTGCGCCAGATGGGTGTATTCGCTGACGAAGAAAATCGCCATTTCGGTGGCGATGCCCACGATCATCGTCATGCCCATCAGCGCGGTGATGTTCAGCTCGATCCCGGTGAGCCACAGCCCGGTGAACACCGCGGTGGTCGAGAGCAGCGAGGTGCCCATGATCGCGAACACCAGCGAGAACCGCTCATAGAGAAACAGCAGCAGCGCGAATTCCGCCAGCAATGCGGCGATGAACACGCGCACCAGCCCAGCGAAGGCGATTTGCTGCTGCTTATACAGCCCGCCCAGCGTGTAGGTGACTCCCGGGCCGAGCACGCCGGGCCTGGCCAGCGCGGTTTTCACATCCGCGATCACGCTGCCGATCCCCCGTCCGCTGATCCGCCCCGTCACCGCGACGATCTGTTGCAGGTTCTCGCGCGTGATCTCGGGTTGCCCGGCGGCGATGGAGAAGCTGGCGATGCTGCCAAGCGGCACCAGCTTGCCGCTGGGGGTGGCAATGGGAATTGCCGCCAGCGCATCGGTGTTCGCCTTGGTGCCGGGGTCGAGCTGCACGCGCACCCCGGTCTGCTGGTTCTGGCCCTCCAGCGTGGTCACCACGCTGCCGTTCAACTGCGTATCCAGGCTGGCCGCCACGCTCGCCGGGTCCAGCCCCAGCATCGCCGCGCGCGCCGGGTCAACGTGGATTTCATACGCATCCCCCGCCGGGACGATGCCGTTCACCACCGAATTCACCCCCGCGATGCGGCCCAGCACAGCGGCCACGCGCAGCGCCGCCGGCCCCAGCTGGCTCGGGTCCGCCGCCGCCAATTTCACCTCGATGGGCTGCGGCACCCCGGTTAGATCCCCGATCTCATCGCCCATCAGCTGATGCAAATCGGTATCCACGCCAGGAACCTGGGCGGTGATCTGTTCGCCAAGCCGCTGCATCACGGTATCGATCCCCGGCCGGGTGCCAATCGGGGTCAGCCGTACCACGATATCGCCCTGGTTCGGCTCGTTCAGGTCGCCGCCAAACCCGGCCCCGATCCGCGTCGAGAAGCTCTCCACCGCCGGGTCAGCGCGCAAAATACCTTCCACCTGCGCGATTTCGCGTTGCGTCTCCCCCAGCGAGGTGCCGGGCGTGCTCTGGTAATCCAGCACGAACCCGCCCTCGTCGAGATTGGGCATGAAGCCGGTCTGCACATGGTTGAAGGAAAGCGCCCCCACCAGCAGCAGCCCCGCCACCGCGCCGCCGAGCAGGGCAGGGTGCCTGAACACCCGGGCCAGCAGCGCGCCATGGGTGCGCGTCAGCCAGCCGGGCTTGTCCATCTCCGGGTCGTGCCATTTGCTGAAATTGATCAACCGGCTCGCCAGCAGCGGCACCGCGAAGGCGGTGAGCAGCCAGGAGGCGAACAGCGTGGAGGCCATGGTGATCGAGAGCGCCTTGAAGAACGCCCCGGTCACGCCGGAGAGAAACCCCAGCGGCGCGAACACGATCAGCGTCGCGGCCGAGGAGCCGGTGAGCGGCGCCAGAAACTCCGCGCCATCCTCCAGCACACGGTTGCGCACCGGCACCGCCCCCGGCTCATGGTCCGCCGCATATTGCCCGCTGGCCCGGCGCGCCAGATGCTCGATCATCACGATCACATCGTCGATCACCAGCCCGACCGAAGCGGCCAGCCCGCCCAGGGTCATGATGTTGAAGCTCATCCCCAGCAGCGAGAGCACCAGCACCGCCGCCGCCAGCGAGGCCGGCACAATCAATACCGCCAGCAGCGTGATGCTCCAACTGCGCAGGAAGAACAGCAACACCAGTGCCGCCAGCCCGACCCCGATCAGGATCGCATCGCGCACCGAACTTGCCGCCGCCACCACCAGCGTGCTCTGGTCATACCATTTGCTCAAGCGCACGCCGGGCGGAATCTGCGGCGCGAACCCCGCCAGCGCCTGCTCCACCGCATGCGCGATTGCGACCGAGTTGCTGCCCGGCTGCTGGAACAGCAGCACGGTCACCGCCTGTTTGCCGTCCGCCGAGACGGCGAAATATTGCGGCTCCACCCCTGCATGCACACGGGCGACATCTGAGAGCCGCAGCACGCCATCCGGCCCGCCGCGCACCACGATATGCTTCACATCCTCCACCGTGTGCAGCGCATTTGCGCTCATCAGCAAATAGAGCAGGTCGTGGTCTTCCACCCTCCCCACTGATTGCAGCACGTTCGCCGCCCCCACCGCCCTGGTCACATCTCCCAGCGTTAAATGAAACGCCGCCAGCAGATGCGGGTTCACATCAACCTCAACCTCCGCCGTATCGCCGCCCTGCACCTGCACCCGCGCCATGCCGGGAATGGCCGAGAGCAGCGGCACGATCTGGTATTTTGCGAGGTCGCGCAATTTTACCTGGCTCACGCTGGGCGAGGTGAGGGCATAGGCCATGAAGGGGAATACCGTCGGGTCCATGCGCAGCACGGTATAGCTGGTGCTGGGCGGCAGGCTGGGTAGCAGCTGGGCCACCGCGGCGTTCACCCCCAGCGTGGCGGTGGTCATATCCGCTCCCCAGCTGAAATCAATGATCATCTGCGCCGACCCGCGCGAGGTCGTGGAAGTCACATCCACCACCCCCGGCACCGCGCGCACCGCCTGTTCCATCGGCTGCGTGACCTGTAGCATCATCTGCTGCGCCGGCTGGCTGCCGGTGCTTATATTCACCCGCACGCGCGGGAATGCCGTCTGCGGAAACAGGCTGATCGGCAGCGAAAGCGAGGACACGACGCCGCCAAAGGCCAGGGCAGCCGCCGCCAGCAGCACCGAGCGGCGGTGCCGGTTCAACCAAAGTGCGAATTTCAATTCCCGGCTCCGCTCGCTATCCGCACCGCGGCGCCGTCATCGAGTTGATACGCCCCAATGGTGACCAGCGGCAGCGCCGCATTCAGCCCCGCCGCCGCTAATACGCTCTGCCCGCCCGCGTTGCCGAGCACCCGTACATTAACCCGGTGCGCGATGTTGCGCGCATCGAGCTGAAATACGTAACTGCCCTGCGCATCGCTCTGCACCGCGTCGCGCGGCACCACATAGCCGTTCAGCTGGCCGGTGGTGATCACCGCCTCCACTGGCGCGCCCAGCGGCAGCGCGCCGTGCGGGGTAAGCGTCACATCCTGCAATCCACTTTGCGGATTGGGCATCGCCGCCACCAGCGCCACTTGCCCGTCCACCACCGCGCCGCCATCGTTCAGCAGCGTGATTTTCGCCGCATCGCCGAGGAGGAGACTGCCCGCCTGCGCTGGGGTCACACCCGTCACCGCCACCAGATGGCCGCTCTCGGCCAGCTGCAACAACCCGCTGCCCGCCGGCTGAATACTCCCCGGCGCCACCAGCACAGCGGCAACAACACCGGCGAACGGTGCCACGATCGTGCGTGTCCGCCCCGCCCCGGCCGCCTGCAATGCCTTAAGCGTGCCACGGGCATCCCCCACGGCCTGCTCCGCCGCCGCCAGATCCGCGTTCGTCGCCAGATGGCTCGCCAGCAACGCCGCCACATGCGCCCGCGCCGCCTGCGCCGCCGTCAGCGCATCGCGCGCCTTGCGCAGCTCCGCGACCGAGGGCGCATCCGCCGCCAGCGTTGCCAGTACCTGCCCGGCGGCCACACTTTGCCCCAGGCTCACCGCCACATTGCTGACAATGCCGCTGGCCTGCGTGGAGAGCGTTTGCTCCGCCCCCGGCCCGGCGGCCACGCTGCCATAGGCCGTAACGGTGGCGGGCAGGCGGCCGGGGGTAAGCTTCATGGTGTTCACCAGCACGCTCGGCGCCGCCGTTGCTGTGGCCATCGGGGTGGGGGCAAATACCCGCCACGCGGCCCCGGCCAGTAACAGCAGGGGCAGGAGCATCCAGGGGCGAACAAACTTCATGCGGCGGGTTCCATCGGCGCGGGGGCGATTGCCGGTAGGCCAACCCCGGTTAAGGTTTCCAGCGAGAGCCGGGCGGTCAATAATTGCACCCGCAGCGCAATCGCCTCGCGCGCGCGGCTGGTGGCAGCACTCTGCAACCCGGCGGCGCTGCTCGCATCCAGCGCGCCGCTGGCGAACGCGGCTTGCGCCTGCGCCGCGATTTTCGCAGCTGCCGCGGCCTGGGTGTCAGCGGCGGCGCTCTCATCCTGCAACAGCGCGATGCGCGCCAGCAGCGCCCGCGCCCCGGCATCCGCGCTGGCCAGGCTGGCCTGAAACTGCGCGGCCAGCTGCGCCCGTGTGGCGCTTGCCTGCGCGATGGCGCCCCGGTTGCGGTTGAACAACGGCAGGCTCAGGCTCACCTGCGGCCCGGCGCTCCACACATTGCTCGTGTCCCGTCCGCCGGTCGCGCCGATGCTCACGGGCAGAAACTGCGACAAGATCGCCCCGCGCAGCTTCGCATCAGCTTGCTCATAACCAAAGCGCAGCGCGATCAAATCCGGCCGCCGCTGCGCCAGCGAGTTGATGGCGTCCTCGACCGCCGCCGGGGTTAACGGCTGCACCGGGCTTAGCGCTACCGCCACCTCAGTGCCTGGCTGCAACCCCAGCAACGCGTCCAGCTGGTCGCGGTCCTGGTCGCGCGTCTGCATCGCCGTGTTCAGCGCCGTGTCCACCGCCGCCAGATCCGCCATGCTGACCGATAGTGCCGCCACGGTGAGGTTATGCGCGGCCACCTGCTCCTGCGTCGCCGCGTTCACCCGTGCCAGCGCGTCATGGTCTGCCCGCAGCGTGGCCAGGCTTTGCGTATCGCCGTGCAGCATGATGCAAAGCTGCTCAGCCTGGCTGGCCACCTGCCATTCCTGCCATAATATCTGCGCGTTCACCTGCGCCAGCCCAGCCTTGGCCGCGCGGACATTCACCCGGTAGGTCACCAGCGCCGACACATCCTGGCTCAACCCCCCAGCCAGTGCGGGCATGCTCCCCGGCCCGCTGAGCAGCGCCGCAAACCCGGCGCTCAGCGAAGGATCAGGCACCAGCCCCGCGCTCAGCAAATCCGCCTCGCCCACGCCCCGCTGCGCCCGCGCCGCTACCAGATCCGGATCGTTCAACACCGCCAGCGCCGCCACATCCGGCAGGCTCAACGCCCCGCCCAGAGGCACCGCGCCGCCGCCCGGCAACTGGTTACGCAAACCCGAAACCGAGGCATGCAGAGAATCATGCAGAGCAAGCGGCGCAGGATGATAAACCGCGCAGCCAGAGAGCCCCAGAAACAAGCCCGTTCTCAGGGCAATCCGATAGTATCGCGGCAAGCTCATATAATCAGTGTGCCCCAAAGTTCCCGCGCACACTAACCTACCCCCCGCCCCCTTGTCACATATGACGGAACTGTCATCTCGCCTGGCCCTTGCGCCGCAGCGGCGTCTGCGCTTGAAGCCCTTTTCCTTGAACATTGGGCCCCTGAATGACAAAGCTGATCGGTATTGATTTTGGCACCACCAACAGCGTGGTGGCCGTGCTCTCGCCCGATGGCAGCGTGAAGACCCAGCGCTTCGCCTTTGGCGCGACGGAGCTTGACGTTTTCCGCACGGTGCTGTGCTTCTGGAGCGAGCAATCCAAAGGCCGCAGCCACATGCACCATGCCGCCGGGCCGCAGGCCATTGAGGCCTATCTGGACGACCCGCTCGACAGCCGGCTCATCATGTCGATGAAAACCTATCTGGCCCAGCACAGTTTTACCCAGACCAATATTTTCGGCCGCATCTTCACCCTGGAGCAGATGATCGCGCTGTTCCTGCGCGCGCTGCTCGGGACTGGGCATGCCGGCGCGCACATCATCGCCGGGCGGCCCGTGCGCTTTGCCGGAGACTTCGCCGATGATGATTTCGGTGAGGCCCGTCTGCGCGCCAGCTATGCCGCCGCCGGTTTCCCCGCGATTGACGTGGCTCTTGAACCCCAGGCCGCCGGCTATCGCTTCACCCGCGGCTTGTCCGCCCCCGCCACCGTGCTGGTGGGCGACTTTGGTGGCGGCACCAGCGATTTTTCATTGTTGCGCTTCACCCCCGGCGCCGCGCATCCGGTGGTCTCGCTCAGCCATAGCGGCATAGGCATCGCGGGCGACACCTTCGACTACCGCATCATCGACAACGTGGTCTCCCCGCAGCTAGGCAAGGGTGGCACTTATAAGGTGATGGGTACGGATTTGCCGGTGCCGGTGGAATATTTCTCCGGCTTCGCGCGCTGGCATCGGCTTTCGCTCATGCGCACCCCCCGCATCCTGCGCGACATCGAGGAAGTCGCCCGCGCCAGCGCCGACCCTTCGCGCCTGCGCAACCTGATTGCCTTGGTGCGCGATGAAGCTGGTTATCAGCTCTACCAGACTGTCAGCGCGCTAAAGGCTCAGCTCTCCAAAGCCCCAACGGCGCGGCTACACTTCGCGCATGAAAAACTGGTGATCGACAGTGAAGTCTCACGCGATGATTTCGAATCCTGGATCGCCCCGGATGTGCAGCGCCTGGCAGCAACGGTTGATCAGGCGCTGGAGCGCGCGGGAGTGCCGGTTGAGGAGGTGGACCGCGTTTTCCTCACCGGCGGCACATCGTTTGTTCCCGCGGTGCAGCGCATTTTCACCGAGCGCTTCGGCTCGCAGCGTATCTCGGCGGGGGGAGAATTCGTTTCGGTTGCCGAGGGGTTGGCGTTGATCGGCCGTGACCGGCTGGCCGAGGCGGCCTGACCTCACCCCCGCGCCGGGCGCGCCTTATACGACATGTTGCAGGAAATCCCGCAATCTTTCGCTCGGCGGGTTGGTCAGAAGCTCGCCGGGGGTGCCGTCATGCGCGATTTTGCCGCCCTCCATGAACAGCAGCCGCGTTCCGGCCTTGCGGGCAAACTCGATCTCATGCGTCACGATGACCATGGTCATGCCCTCTTCCGCCAGCGTCTGCATCACTTTCAGCACCTCCTGGCGCAATTCGGGGTCCAGTGCCGAGGTCGGCTCATCGAACAGCATCAGCTTCGGGCGAATGGCCAGCGCGCGCGCGATGGCGACACGCTGCTGCTGCCCGCCGGAGAGCTCGGCGGGATAGTGGTTGGCGCGTTCCGAGAGGCCAACCTTCTCCAACAGGGCCAGCGCCAGCTCGCGCGCGTCGCGCCGCGTTGCCTTGCGTACGCGCATCGGGCCGAACATCACATTTTCGAGTGCCGTCATCTGCGGGAACAGGTTGAACTGCTGAAACACCATGCCGGCTTCCAGGCGGATATTGCGGATATCGTTGCGTCCGCCTTTTACGCTATATCCGTCGACACGGATGTCGCCGTCCTCGATTGATTCAAGGGCATTGATGCAACGCAGCAGCGTTGATTTTCCCGATCCGGACGGGCCGATGACAACCACAACCTCACGGGGCATGATCTCAAGGTTGATGCCATTGAATATTTTATGGGGGCCGAAACTTTTCTGGACATTGGAGAATTTCACAATGCTCATAGGATCGGCATCCTTCTTTCAACATATTGCCAGAACAGGCCAACGGCACTGAGCATCACGAAATAGATCATGGCGACAGCCGACCATATTTCGACAGCTCTGAAATTATCAGCGATGATTTCCTGGCCGGTGAAGGTCAGCTCGCTTACGCCGATCACCAGCAGCAGCGAGGTATCCTTCAGGCTGGTGATGCACTGGTTGCCCAAAGGCGGAATAAGCCGCCGGAACGCTAGAGGCCCCGTGATAAAGACCAGAACCTTCCAGAACGGCAGGCCCATCGCCAGCCCGGCTTCGGTTAGCCCCTTGGAGATTGAGAGCAGCGAACCCCGGACAATCTCGGCGACATAGGCGGAGGAGTTGATGGCAATGGCGATAATGCCTGCCGTAACACCTTGAATCCTGACATGCATAAGAATGGGCAGCGCAAAATAGATGAACATGATCTGCACGATGAGAGGCGTGCCGCGGATAAAGGCGACATAGACCTGCACCAGGGCATTAACCGGCATCGGCCCGAAAGCACGCAGCATCCCAAGCAACATGCCAACCGATATACCGAGGATCAGTCCGATGGCGGCGATGAAAACGGTAAGCTCAGCCCCCTGCAATAACTGTGGGAGAGCCGCGATGACAGCAGACCAATCAAAGGACATTGGGTCTCTCCCCTGGCGAAAACATTGAAACAGGATCAGCCGGGCAGCCGGGGCACCGGCTGTCCGGCCAAGGCGTTATTTGGGTTCGAACGTGGGCGGCGTTCCGAACCATTTGATATATGTGGCCTTGTAGAATCCGTCAGCCGAAAGCTTCGACAACTCGGCGTTGATCTGCGGCACCAGCGGGCTGCCCTGCGGGAAGGCAATGCCGTAATACTCGCCGCTTTCCATCGGCGGTGTCAGCACCCGCACTAGGCCCTTGCCAGCGGTGTTGGCATAATAGACCACGTTCGGCGTGTCGTGAATCACGGCGTCCACGCGCCCCGCCTGCAAGGCCAGCAAGGCATCGTCAATATTGGGGAAGCTCACCATCTGGGCATTTTTTACATTGGCCTTCACCCAGTCGACTGTCGCCGTCCCGGTTTTAACGCCGATTTTTTTGCCCGCGAGATCCGCCGGCGAGGTGATCGCCGTGTCGTTCTTGGCGACAACCGCCGTCAGGCCGCTTGCATAATAGGGCTCTGAGAAAGCAATCACTTGCGCCCGTGCTGGGGTAATCGTTATGCCCGAAATCGCGACGTCGATGTTTTTGGTCTGCAGTGCCGGGATGATACCGCTGAAATCCATTGGCTGCCATTTGAACTTCAAGCCGAGATCGCTGGCGATTTTGGTCCACAAATCAATGTCAAATCCTTGTGTTTTTCCATTGTTGCTGAATTCAAAAGGCATAAATGAAACATCTGTGCCGACGGTGAGAACCTTCCCTTCGGCAAAAGAGGCTTTCGCACTGCCTGTCAAAGCGAGCGCGGCGGTAAAAATTCCAAGGAGAATCCGACGGCGCATGTTAAGTATCCTTCCTGATAAATATACAAAAAATGTTAAATATCGTGCAGCAACGGCGCAAGCGGGGAACAGTGGTCAGGAAAAGAGGATAAGCCAGTCTGCCCGGGAGTATTTCGCGGAGATTTCTTCCGCTCATTACTCTGCGTAACTTTCAAAAATCTGTCAAAATCTTTCTGCGAAGCCGCGCGGCAATCCTGATGACCTTATGTCCAAGACCGGGTTATTTTGATGTTAAAAAAAATCATCCCCCATAAGGGGCCAGAATCAGTGGGATATGTCAACGGGCTAGAACCGCTTGGACGCCATGAAGATAACCGGGGTGCTGAACCGCCGTGACCACGCCCCGGCGTCGCCAGGACCTTGGCGACCGCTCAGGACTTTGGCGACCGCTCAGGACTTTGGCGACCGCTGCGAAATTCATGCCGGTATCCAGCAGCACCAACGCATTCGCACGGCGTGCCAACCGATGCGCCGCCGGACCATCCCGAGCCAACTCGATCAGGTCGCGTCACGATGCATCGTCGAGAAAACCTTGCCGCTTCATCCCAACACCAGAATCGTTCTCAGACCGTTTGGCAAGTCTCATCCAGATTCTCACAGAGTCGGGGTATACATTCAGCAGTTACAGGGACGTGCTCCTAAATCGGCAAAGGTCCTTCCTTCATGCGTTCCATGGCAAAGCGCGAGGAGACGTTGCGCAGGGGCACGGCGGCGATGAGCTTGCGGTAGAAGGCGTCGTAGGCGGCGATGTCTGGCACGATGACGTGGAGCAGGTAGTCCACATCGCCGGACATGCGCCAGGCGCCGACGATCTCGGGCGTGGTGGCGACAGTTTGCGCGAAACGGGCGAGCCATTCGCCAGAATGGTCGGCGGTTTCCACGGAGACGAAAACCGAGACGGGCAAGCCAAGTTTGTCGGCGTCAAGCACCGCGATGCGGGCGCGGATGATGCCCGATTCCTCCATGCGCTTGATGCGCTTCCAGCAGGGGGTGGCGGTGAGGCCGACTTTGTCCGCGATGTCGTTGAGGGAGAGCGAGGAATCCTGGGCGATGAGGCGGAGGATGGCGCGGTCGATGTTGTCAAGCTCGGTCATGCGGGTGGTGCTGCCTGGTGTTGTGGCGTGGACTATTGCGGCGGGTTGGGAAACAGGCTAGAGGGCTGGCTGGGTCACGCCCCCCCAATGGGGCGCTTTTCTTCTGTAAGGGAGAGTTATTATGGCAGATTTTTCTATTGCCGCAATGCCGGCGGTACGTCCACAGAATCCTAATTTTTCATCGGGGCCTTGCGCCAAGCGGCCAGGCTTCACGCTGGCAGCACTTGCGGGTGCGCCGCTGGGGCGTAGTCATCGGGCCAAGGGGCCGAAGGCGAAGCTGGCCGAGGTGATTACCCTCTCCAAGCAGATATTGGGCATGCCGGAAGGCTGGCGCTTGGGGATTGTGCCGGCTTCGGACACGGGCGCTGTGGAGATGGCGCTGTGGTCCATGCTGGGTGCGCGGCCGGTGGATGTGCTGGCGCATGAGAGCTTCTCCGAAGCTTGGGCGACGGATGTGGTTAAGCAGCTGAAGCTCGCCGATGCGCGGGTGATACAGGCTGATTACGGCGAGCTGCCCGATGTGGCGGCGATTGATTTTTCGCATGACGTGGTTTTGGCCTGGAATGGCACGACCTCTGGCGTGCGCTTCCCCAATGGCGATTTTATCCCTGATGACCGCGAGGGGCTGGTGATTGCCGATAGCACCTCCGCCGCGTTCGCCATGGATCTGCCATGGGCAAAGCTCGATGTGGTGACCTGGAGCTGGCAGAAGGTGCTGGGTGGGGAGGGCGGGCACGGGATGCTCGCCCTCAGCCCCCGCGCGGTGGAGCGCCTGCTTACCTATAAACCCGCCTGGCCGTTGCCGAAGATTTTCCGGCTCACCTCCGGAGGAAAGCTCTCGGAAGGGATTTTTGTGGGCGAGACGATCAACACGCCGTCCATGCTCTGTGTGGAGGATGCGCTGGACGGGCTGCGCTGGGCGCAGGGCGTGGGCGGGCTGAAGGGGCTGATTGCGCGCTCGGAAAGCAATCTGGCGGCGATTGCCGCCTGGGTTGAAGGCAATGAACGGGTGAGGTTTTTGGCGCAGCGGCCCGAGACGCGCTCCTGCACCTCGATCTGCCTGGTGATCGCGGCGCCCTGGTTTGAAAAACTGGATGCCGAAGGCCAGGCCAAGGCGGCCAAGGCAGTTGCCGCGCTGCTGGAGAAAGAGAAAGTGGCGCTGGATGCAGGGGCATATCGCGATGCGCCGCCGGGCCTGCGGATTTGGGGCGGGGCGACAGTGGAGACATCGGATATTGCCGCCCTGCTGCCCTGGATCGATTACGCGATCGACGCTGTTTCCATAGAATTTTAAGAGGTTTGCACAATGGTTAAGGTTTTGATCAGCGACAAATTGTCGCCGGCCGCGATTGCGATTTTTAAAGAGCGTGGCGTTGAGGTTGATGTGAAGACGGGGCTGACGCCAGCCGAGCTGCGGGCGATCATCGGCGGGTATGACGGTCTGGCGATCCGCTCCGCCACCAAGGTGACGAAAGAGGTGCTTGAGGCGGCGGCGAATTTGAAGGTCGTCGGCCGGGCCGGGATCGGCGTGGATAATGTGGATGTGAAATCCGCCACCTCGCGCGGTGTGGTGGTGATGAATACGCCGTTCGGCAATGCGATTACCACGGCGGAACATGCGATTGCGCTGATGTTCGCGCTGGCGCGGCAATTGCCGGAGGCATCAGCCTCGACTAAGGCAGGGAAGTGGGAGAAGAACCGCTTCATGGGCGTGGAGCTGACCGCAAAGACGCTGGGGCTGATCGGGTGCGGGAATATCGGCTCGATCGTGGCTGACCGCGCGGTGGGGCTGAAGATGAAGGTGCTGGCGTATGATCCGTATTTGACGGATGCGCGCGCGGTGCAGCTGGGCGTGGAAAAGGTGGATCTGGATACCGCGCTGGCGAAGGCGGATTTCATCACCATTCATACCCCGCTGACGGATGCCACGCGCAATATATTGTCGCGCGAGGCGATTGCGAAGACGAAGAAGGGCGTGCGCATTGTGAACTGCGCGCGCGGCGGGCTGCTGGATGAGGCGGCGCTGTATGAAGCGCTGGTGAGCGGGTATGTGGCGGGCGCGGCGCTGGATGTGTTCGAGGTGGAACCTGCCACGGACAGCCCGTTGTTCGCTCTGGAAAACGTGATCGCGACGCCGCACCTGGGGGCTGCGACCACCGAGGCGCAGGAGAATGTGGCCTTGCAGGTGGCTGAGCAGATCAGCGATTTTTTGCTGACCGGCTCGGTAAGCAATGCGCTGAATATGCCGAGCGTGAGTGCGGAGGAAGCCCCGCGGCTGCGCCCCTACATGGAACTGTGCCGCTTGCTGGGGGCTTTTGCCGGGCAGCTGACGCAGGCGCGCGATGGCGTTATTTCGCGCGTGCTGATTGAGTATGAAGGCGCGGCAGCGGTATTGAACCATCGCCCGCTCACCGCCGCGGCGCTGGCCGGGTTGCTGGGGCCGGTGATGGAGGGCGTGAACATGGTCTCCGCCCCGGTATTCGCCCGTGACCATGGGATTGAGGTGGCCGAGGGTTCGAACGACCATGTCGGCGATTATCAGAGCTTGGTGCGTATTTCAGTGACCGCGGGGGACAGCACCCGCGCGGTGGCGGGTACGTTGATCGGCAACGGCAAGCCGCGGCTGGTGGAGATTAAGGGTATTAAGGTGGAGGCCGACTTCGCGCCGCATATGCTCTATGTGACCAATAAGGATAAACCGGGCTTCATCGGCCGGTTTGGCATGTTGCTGGCGGATGCGGGGGTGAATATCGCGACCTTCCATCTGGGCCGTGCGGCGGAAGGCGAGGATGCGATCTGCCTGGTCTCCACCGATGGCACGACACCTGACACAGTGCTGGCGCAGATCCGCGCGCTGCCGCTGGTGATGCAGGCGACGACGCTGATGTTCTGATCCGGCGCGCAGCGGGAGAATCGGAAGGCCGGAGGCGTGATTCTCCGGCCTTTTTTTATGCCTGGTTTATAGTGTTTCCAATTATACCAGTCAGCCTTAAGGCTGACTGGTATGCGCGCGGGGCTGGTGGGGCGGCCGCGCGCAAAATCAAGAGCT